>CAYXEF010000077.1:0-6782 GCA_964463825.1 uncultured Candidatus Cloacimonadota bacterium
TGCGGACTTTGTCCGTAATGAGTCCGCAGTGAGTCCGCAATGATAGCCGGGGCGAGGCAAGAAAAAAGCGCGAAAGGCGTAGGAAGAACAAGGCGGAGAGATGGAAAAGCCGAAAAAAGCGGGAAGGGAGTTCGGCGCCGGTGCCTTGCTCCGCTCCTACTCTGAGTCTATGCGGTTACAAAATGGCTTGGGGGTCAGACCACGGCCAGACTGCGCAGTTCGTCCGCGGCGCGTCCGGCGGCCTGGGCGAATTGGGGCGTTTTGTCCCGGAAAATGATGCCGCGCGATGAATTGATCAGGATGTTGGGCTTGCGGGGCGATTCGCCGGCGCTGCGCAGCACGATGTCCAGATTGCCGCCCTGGGCTCCGATGCCGGGGATGAGGAAGATGCGTCCGGGCAGCAGGTCGCGCATGCGTTTGAGGTCACCGCCGCGGGTGGCTCCGACCACGGCTCCGACCTTGTCTGCGGGAAAGCGCATGATCCAGTCGGCGGCTTTTTTCGCCATGCCGCCAATCACGAAAAACTCCTCCGCCGAGGGATTCGAGGTCAGGGCCAAAGCGAAGGCGTAGGCTTCTTTCCGTTTCAGGATAGGCGCCAGGACGTCTTCGCCCATAAGGGGGTTGAGCGTGATGGCGTCCACGCGCAGCTGGTCGAAAAAGGCTGCGGCGTATTGCTCCATGGTGGAACCGATGTCGCCGGCCTTGCAATCCAGGATCACGGGGATGTCCTGTGGAATATATTCCACGGTGCGCTGCAGGGCTTCCAGGCCGCGGGGTCCGTCGCTGAGGTAGAAAGCGAGGTTGGGCTTGTAGGCGCAGGCGTGGCGGTGGGTTTCGTCGATGATGCGGCGGTTGAATTCCCAGATGGGATTGGCCTCGCCGCGCACGCAATCCGGCAGCTGGGCGACGTCCGAATCCAGGCCGACGCAAACCAGGCTGCGGGTGCTTTCCCAGCGGCTTTGGTACTTATGCCAGAACGATCTTGACTGAATCGGTTCCATCGGTCTCCTCGAATTCCACTTTGATGATCTCCTCGCGGGAGGTGGGGACGTTTTTGCCCACGTAATCGGCCTTGATGGGCAATTCGCGGTGCCCGCGGTCGATAAGCACGGCGAGCTGGATCTGGCGGGGGCGTCCGAAATCCAGCAGGGCGTCGATGGCGGCGCGCACGGTGCGGCCAGTATAAAGTACATCGTCCACGAGCACGATGACGGCGTCCTCGATGTCGAAATCCAATTGCGAGCCCTTGATCACGGGCTGGTGGGAGATGGTGGAAAGGTCGTCGCGGTAGAGGGTGATGTCCAAAATGCCGACCGGGATGTCCTGGCCCTCGATCAGGCGCAGGTAGTCCGAAAGCCTTTGCGCGAGGGGCACGCCGCGGCTGCGGATGCCCACCAGGCGGATCTTGCCCAGGCCGCGGTTTTGCTCGATGATCTCATGCGCCATGCGATGAATGCTGCGCTCCATCTGCGCCTTGTCCATGATGCTGCTTTTGGTCTGCATCGCGATCTCCTTTCTGCGCCTTGCGTCTGGTTTAATCTGGCCTGACGACGATCAGGACGTCGCCCTTGCCGACCGTGTCGCCGCTGCTGAAAGGCGTTGCGGCCACGGTGCCTTCCACCGGGCTGGGTATGTTGTTGTACATCTTCATCGCTTCCAGCACCAGCAGGGTGTCGCCGACTCCGACGCGGTCGCCGACCTGTTTCTCGTATTTGACGAACATGCCGGGCATGGGGGCGTGGACCGGAGTGCCTGCCGCAGTTGCGGCTGCGGGAGCGGCGGCTTTGGGGGCGGGTGCGCTCTGCACGGGCGCGGGACCGGGATTATTGGCCGCGGGGGCCGGGGTCGGCGCTGAAACTGCTTTGGCCAGCGGAGCCGCGGGCGCGGAACTGATCACGCGCGGCACGCCGCCTTTCTCGGCGACCTCCACCAGAAAGTGGGTGTCATCCACGAAGACGTCGAACTGGCGCAGGCCTTCGGGTTTGGCCACGGGATCTTTTTGCTCTTTTTCCACCAACAGTCCGGCCTTGGCCTTGGTGCAGAGTTCTTCCTGGCGTTTGACCTCTTCCAGGGTGACGGGTTTCATCTCATCGGGCAGGGGCTCGAGGCCGTATTTGATCTTGAGGAACTTCTTGCCGGTGAGGTTATACAGCGCGACGATGAGCTGATCGTCCAGATCCTTGGCCAGGCCGGCGGTTTCGGCTTTGACCTTGTCCAGGCCGGGCTCGATCACGTCGCCGGGGCGCACCGTGACCGGCTTTTCGCCGCGCGGATAGCCTTTGAGCGCTTTTTTCTGGACCTTGGGGTCGATGGGCAGGGTGGTTTTGCCGTAGAGTCCGTAGCAAAGATCCTTGACCTGTTCGGTGATGCGGGTGTAATCGCCGTCTTTCTCATCGAAGAGGGCGTTGTTCACGGCCTGGATGCCCACGATCTGGCTGGTGGGAGTGACCAGCGGGATCATGCCCAGTTCCTTGCGCACCTTGGGGATCTCGGCAAAAACGTCGTCCAGGCGGTCCAAAGCGTCCATCTGGCGCAATTGGTTGACCAGGTTGGAGAGCATGCCACCCGGTGTCTGGTGGATGATGACGTCGGTGTCGATGATGCCGAATTTGGTGTTATCCGCGAAGTGCAGATATTTGGGGATGTCCTTCTCCATTTCCTTGGAGATCTGGTTGAGCAGGCGGATATCGAAGCCGGTGTCGCGGTTGGTGCCCAAAAGCGCGATCACAAAAGGCTCCACGGCGGGATGCGAGGTGCGGTAGGCATAGGGCCCGAGGCAGGTGTCGATGATGTCAACGCCGGCCTCGATGGCTTTGAACAGCGCCAGGTCGCCCATACCGCTGGTGAAGTGGGTGTGCAGGTGCACGGGGACCTTGAGGTTTTGCTTGAGGGCGGAGATCAGGTCATAGGCGTCGTAGGGCGCGATCAGGCCCGCCATGTCTTTGATGCAGACGGTGTCCGCGCCCATGTCCTGCAATTGTTTCGCCTTCTGGACGTAGTATTCGGTGTTGTAGACCTCGCCGCCCATGCGCTGTTCGGTGAGGCTGTAACAGATCGAGCCCTGGAAGTGTTTCTTGTTTTTTTGGATGATCCTGACGGCGGTCTGGAAATTGCGGAAGTCGTTGAGGGCGTCGAACACGCGGAAGATGTCGATGCCGTTGTCGCAGGCGCGCTGCACGAAGGCTTCCACGATATCGTCGGCGTAGTTTTGATAGCCCACCAGGTTTTGGCCGCGCAGCAGCATGGAGAAGGGGGTTTTTTTGATGTGCTTCTTCAGGGCGCGGATGCGTTCCCAGGGATCCTCCCCCAGATAGCGGTGCATGGCATCGAAAGTGGCGCCGCCCCAGACTTCCATGCTGTAATAGCCCACCTGGTCCATGAGTTCGGCCACATGGAGCAGATCCTCGGTGCGGCCGCGGGTGGCGAACAGCGATTGATGCCCGTCGCGGAAAGACAGGTCCTGTATCTTGATCGGATTGGCCGCTTTGGGTCTCCCGGCCTCGTAGCGCATGGCGGCGTATTCCAGTCTGCCGTGTTTATGCATCTTGACTCCTCTTATCTATGTCTTTTAATTATTCTGCGTTGGACGATGTCCCGGTATTGCATGGTCTGCTGGCGCCCGTAGGCCTGCCAGACGCTGGGTGCGTTTTCCAGCGGGCGGTGCGGGTAGGGGATTGGCGCTTCGGATTCCATGAGCGCCAGGGCTCCGGCGATGGCGGCGAGTTCTTTCTTTCTGTCCTGCATGGCGCGTGGCTCCCGCTCAGGCCGGGATGTTGCCGTGTTTCTTGGGCGGCAGGGATTCGCTCTTGCTGGAAAGTATCTCCAGGGCGTCCACCAAACGCTTGCGGGTTTCGGAGGGCTTGATCACCGCGTCGATGTAACCGCGCGAGGCAGCCACATAAGGGTTGTTGAACTCTTCCTCGTAGATCTGGATCATCTCGGCGCGTTTGGCGACTTTGTCCTCCGCGGCATCGATCTCCTTGCGGAAGATGATGTTGGCCGCGCCCTGGGCGCCCATGACGGCGATCTCCGCGCCGGGCCAGGCAAAGACCATGTCCGCGCCCAAATGCCGGCTGCTCATGGCGATGTAGGAGCCGCCGTAGTCCTTGCGCGTCACCACCGTCAGTTTGGGCACTGTGGCCTCGGAATAGCACCACAGCAATTTCGCGCCGTGGCGGATGATGCCGCTGTGCTCCTGATGCGTGCCGGGCAAATAGCCCGGAACGTCGACCAGGGTCACCAGCGGGATGTTGAAAGCGTCGCAGAAACGGATGAAGCGGGTGGCCTTGTCCGAGGCGTCGATATCCAGGCATCCGGCCAGCACGGTGGGGTCGTTGGCCACCAGGCCGATGACGCGGCCGTTGAGGCGCGCGAAACCCACGATCACGTTTTGCGCGTAATATTTGTGCGGTTCGAAGAAGATCCCGCCGTCCACGATGCTGTGAATGACATCGCGCATCGAGTAGCCTTCCTTGGGGCTGTCCGGGATGATGCTGTCCAGTTCCGGGCAGAGCCGCCAGGGATCGTCCTTGCACTCGGTGCGCGGGGCGTCCTCCATGTTGTTGGCGGGCAGGTAGCTGAGCAGGACCTTGATCTGGGCGATGGCGTCGGCGTCGTTTTCGCAGGCGAAATGCGCGTTGCCGCTCTTGCTGTTGTGGGCCATGGCGCCGCCCAATTCCTCCTGCGTGGTTTCTTCGCCGGTGACCGCGCGGATCACGTCCGGGCCGGTGATAAACATGAAACTGGTGTGCTTGACCATGAAGACGAAATCCGTCATGGCAGGCGAATAGACCGCTCCGCCGGCGCAGGGTCCCATGATCGCGGTGATCTGCGGGATGACGCCGCTGGCGCGGGAATTGCGGTAAAAGATGTCGCCGTAGCCCCTGAGCGCGTCCACGCCTTCCTGAATGCGGGCTCCGCCGCTATCCTGGATGCCCACCAAGGGCAGGCCGCTCTTGAGCGCCATGTCCATGACCTTGCAGATCTTGGCCGCGTGCATCTCGCCGAGGGAGCCGCCGCGCGAGGTGAAATCCTGCGAAAAAGCGAAGACCGGACGCCCGTCCACCATGCCGTGGCCGGTGATCACGCCGTCCGAAGGGATCTCGATCTTCTCCATGCCAAAGTTGTCGCAGCGGTGTTGGACGAACATGTCCAGCTCGCGGAAAGTACCTGGATCAAAGAGCAGCTCCAGCCGTTCGCGGGCGGTCAGTTTACCGCCGGCTCTTTGCT
Organism: uncultured Candidatus Cloacimonadota bacterium; assembly: GCA_964463825.1. Taxonomy (GTDB): domain Bacteria; phylum Cloacimonadota; class Cloacimonadia; order Cloacimonadales; family Cloacimonadaceae; genus Syntrophosphaera. The sequence continues at coordinate 5,230 of CAYXEF010000077.1, forward strand.
TTTCGACGGCCTTGGCGCCGCCCAACTGCAGGATCTTCTGTTCCTTCTCCGCCAGGATGCGGAGCGAGTCCTTGGTCGTGTGCATGTACAGGTCCCCCTTTGCAGGATTTTACGTCATTCCGGCAGGCAAGATATCGCCAGAATAGTATAGTTAGCCAAGATTGCCAGGCAGTCATTTTCGTCAAGGAAAAGCGCTGGCCTGGTCTCCGGCGTGCCGGGGGAAACTTTTTGAGGTTGACAATCCGTCGGATGTGCCAGATTGGGCGCAGGATATGGAAATCAGCAAAGATCAGGCGATCAGACTCGCCCTGCACAGCCAGCTTCACCGCCAGCGCGGGCTGCGCGGCAAGGAAGGCGTCCGGGAATTGGTCCGTCAACTGGGTTACGTGCAGATCGACACCATCTCCGTGGTGGAGAGGGCGCATCATCACACAATCTGGAGCCGCATCCCGGATTACGACAAAGCCTGGCTTGACGAACTCCTGGCCCAAGACCGGGCCGTCTTCGAGCATTGGGGCCACGCCGCGAGTTACCTGCCCATGGAGGATTATCGCTACAGCCTGCCCCGCATGCGCAAGTTTCCCGACACCTCCTCCTGGGAACGGCGGTTTTTTGAAAAGTACAAGCATCTGACGCGGGACATCCTGCGCCGCATCGAGGCCGAGGGACCGCTCGGGGCCAGGGATTTTCCGGATACTCGCGCCACCAAAACTGACTACGGCTGGGGCAGCGGCAAACCGGCCAAAATAGCCCTGGAACTGCTGCTCTGGAAGGGCGAACTGATGGTCGACCGCCGCGAAAACTTCCAGAGGATCTATGAACTTACGGAACGCGTCCTGCCGGATTGGGTGGACAGGTCTTTACCCCATGAGGCCGAGCTGCGGCGGCACCAAATCCTGCGCTCGCTGCAGGCGTTGGGAGTAGGTACCCGGGCAGACATCCGCGGCCACTTCAGCCTTGCCGCCAGCGCGGCTTTCGACCGGCAATTGGAGGAATTGGTTGGAGCCGGAGAGATCGCCAGGATCGAGGTTTCGGGCGCGGAGGATGAGTATTATGCCCTGCCGGAAGAACTAGCAAAGTTGGACGAGATACCCGGACCCAAGGACCGGGCTTACCTGCTTTCGCCTTTCGACAACGCCGTGATCCAGCGTCCGCGGCTCAAGCGGCTCTTCGGCTTCGATTACACGCTGGAGTGCTACGTTACGCCCAAGAAGCGAATTTACGGCTATTGGTGCCTGCCGATCCTGTATCAGAACAGGTTCATCGGCCGCCTGGACTGCAAGGCCAACCGCATAACCGGCGTCATGGATGTGAACTCGCTGCATTGGGAATCAGGACGCCCGCCCGCTCTGCCAGCCCGAAAGGCCGTGCAAAAGACCTTCGACTTTTTTTCGGAGTTCTGCGGCTGCGAATCTGTGCCGCTGTTCTGACGCGCTGCTTTCCTGTTGTCGCTTGGCAAGCGACACTACCCCCGATCCCGAAACGCAACGCTAAATTTTGCTTGACACGATACCAGCATGTTTACATTTTGTCCACATGCTGGAGGCAATATG
>CAYXEF010000077.1:6882-11681 GCA_964463825.1 uncultured Candidatus Cloacimonadota bacterium
TGCTTGACACGATACCAGCATGTTTACATTTTGTCCACATGCTGGAGGCAATATGACAGACCAACTGGCTGCAGTTAAGCACCAACCCTTCGATTATCAGTATCTGAAGGGCTTGCTCGACGCATACCGCCATCCCCGCAATAAAATCGGCAAAATGCTGGACAAGGGGGAAATCATCGCGCTGAAAAGAGGCCTTTACATTCTCAACGCGAGCTTCGGACGTGAACTCGTGCCCGAGATCGTCGCCAACCTCCTCTACGGTCCTTCCTATGTGTCGCTGGAATACGCCCTCGCCAGTTATGGCTTCATCCCGGAAGCGGCTTTTCACGTCACCTCTGTGACCACAGGCCGGAGAAAGATCTTCGCAACCGCCGTGGGAACATTTACCTACCGTCACCTTGAGCCCGGATATTACAGCCGCGCCTATCGACTACGGAGAACCGGGGATTCCGGTTATCTGATCGCCACGCCCGAAAAGGCACTTTGCGATAGTTTGTATTTGGCTCCCCGGCTGAATGATACCGATGCCCTGGAGCAGTATCTCTTTGCTGACTTGCGCGTCGATCCCATCCTGCTGCGCAATCTGGATAGAAGACTGATCTCACAACTGGCTGGCATTTCCAGAAAGAATAACCACAAACTGCTACAGGAGATCATGCGATGAATGCTCGTCCCCTGAATTCACTCTTACGAAGCCGGAAGACCGCCGATATCAGTGTCTTTCGCCGGGATTTGAGAGAAGCCATCCAGAAGATTTGCCTGTTGGGGCTCTGGCGCGCCACTTTCTTCGAGCACGCGGCCTTCTATGGCGGAACGGCCCTGCGGATGCTTTACGGATTGGACCGCTGGTCCGAAGACTTGGATTTTTCGTTGTTGGAATCAAGACCGGATTTACATTTGGCAGATTATCTGAACTCGGTCCAGCAGGAACTGGAAGCTTGGGGCATCACGTCGAAAGTGGACCTGGCAGAAAATAAAAGCAGCCGGATCGAATCCGCCTTCATCAAGGCCAATACCTTCAAAATCCTGTTCAGTATCGAAATCCCCGGGACTATCCTCAAACGCCTGCATCGGGATGAGGTGAGCAGTGTGAAGTTTGAACTTGATCCCTGCCCTCCCTGCGGTTTTAACAGCGAAAGCCGCTTTCTTCTGGAGCCCATTCCCTTTAACGTGAGAGTAATGTGCCCGTCCGACCTGTTTGCTGGAAAGATGCACGCGGTGCTTGCCCGCGCCTTGCCATCCCGGGTAAAAGGCCGCGATTGGTACGATCTAATCTGGTTTGTTCGCTCCGGGATATCTCTCAACCTAGCCCATTTGGAAGCCCGGCTCAAACAAAGCGGACATCTGTCCGGCAAGGCTTCCCTGGACGCGGACTCGTTCCAGGCCATGCTGCGCTCCAGGATCGCCAAAACCAACTTCGAACAGGCTAAAAATGACGTGTTGCCCTTCATTCCGGATACATCAACTCTCCAAAACTGGTCCGCGGAACTTTTTGGCTCTCTGGTTGATAGGATAGGCTTCGCCTAGCGCTGGAGTCAGGATCTAACAGCCACCCTGGTTTTGGGCCATAGGTTATATTGGAACCAGCAAAAGCCGATCCGCCGCAGAAGAAGACCAACACCGCAGCCTGCTGCGCTGCATTGAGCGCTGGTACTTTTTTTTAGCAGATCTAACTTTTTTTAACTTGTTGTCGCTATAACAAGCGACACTTCCTGAGCCCTGGCCCGCAATCCTCTCCCGATCCTCCCCCTCCTCTCCCCCGAAAGCCGCGGGAGGCGAGGCGGTGCGCTGCGGGAGGATAGGGAGGCAGCCCCCAAGACGGAGCAGGAACCGGTTCTGCGAAATGCCAGGCAATCAGGACGGCGAAATATCTTGACACACACTGGCGGATAATCGCCACTGAGCGCATGCACATCGTGAACGCGCCGTTATCCAGACTGGTTGATCTGGCCGGCATCTCCATCGCCTTTGAAGTGAGGTCGGTGCTGGAGGTCGAGCCTGATCTCCAGGGTGGGTTTCGCCTGAAGGAAAGAAAGGTGGAAACGCCCTATTGGAAGGACTATGACGCTCTGCCGGGCAACCATCCTCTGGATTGGTCCGCGCGCTTCGATCTGCGCAATTGGGGCCTGCTGTTCGCGGAAGAAGCTGCGGGAGTGAGCGGCGCCTGCCTGCTGGCCTGGAACACGCCGGGGGTGGATATGTTGGAGGGACGGGAAGATCTGGCTGTGCTTTGGGATCTGCGGGTGGCCCCCCAACGGCGCGGGCAGGGTGTGGGAACAGCCCTGTTCGATGCGGCTCTGGTCTGGGCCGGGGAACGCTGGGTTCGGGAACTGAAGGTGGAAACCCAGAACAACAATGTCCCCGCGGTGCGTTTCTATCTGCGCTTGGGCTGCCGTCTCCTGCAAGCGGTTCCGGGCGCGTATCCCGAACTGCCGGAAGAGACCATGCTGCTCTTTTTCCGCCCCTGCTTACGCCAAGACTAAACACCTCCCTATACCTTGTATCGCACAAATCACTTTTCATCTATTGACATATACTTCATCCCGTTTCCCGCCTGACCCCCAGCTCCGGGGCGGGGCATTTCCCGCTTGACAGGAATACACAGGACAAAGATCCAGTATTAAAGAGATTTAAATGAAGAAATGCGCTTGCCTGTTCCTGCTGTTGGGCGCCGCGCTGAGTTTGGGCGCCGTGCTGCACAAGATCGGGGAATATCTGGCCCCGGGCGACACCGGCCCGATCGTCCTGTGCGGCGAGCTGGCCTATCTGGGCCAGGGCGGCGGATTGCAGGTGCTCGATATCTCGGATCCGACGCAGCCGGAGTGCGTGGATTCGCTGGTGACACCGATGCCTTTAAGCGAACTGCTGGTCTCGGGAAACCGGCTTTACGCCACTGGCAGCGAGTTCGATCCCTACAACGTTTGCTACAATTCCCATCTTTACATTTTCAACATCTCCCAACCCCAAGATCCTGTCCTGACGGGGTTCTGTCCCTTGCCCGGCCTGGCCGGAGCGGTCTCCGTGGCCGGAAATCTGGCCTATGTCCTGTGCTCGGACATCGATTATCAGACGGCCATGGAATACTTCTGGATCACGGTGCTGGATGTAGCCGATCCCACCGCGCCCGTACAGGTGAACTTCCACCTGCTGTCAGATCCCAGCTTTGACCTCCGGGCCGAAGGCAGCACGTTGTATCTGGCACAGCATACAGGCCTGCGCGTCTTTTCCGCCGCCGATCCCCAACACCTCAGCTATCTTGGCTCTTACGACCTGCCCTATGGCGCCTCCAGCCTCGCTGTGGATGGCGATATCGCCTGTCTGGCCGGATCGGATCTGTGGTTTCTGGATGTCTCAAATCCCCAGAATCCGGCTCTGCTGGGCTCACTGCCCGCGGTCTATGCCTCAGATATAACTCATTGGGGAACATCTGCTTATTTGGTGACCAACCGGGGCCTGCTGGCAGTCGATGCCAGCGATCCCGCCAATCCTGTCCCCAGCGGAGAATTCGCCCGCTATGCCGGGTACATCGCTGTCTATGAAGGTTTGGCCTGCCTGACACATGGTCAAACCGGTGTCCACCTGCTCGACGTATCAGAGCCAGGCAACCCAGCCCAATTGGGTTCTTTGGACACTAGCGGAACGGCTGTCGATGTTGCTTTGAGCGGCTCTACAGCCTTTCTGGCGGACGGAGGGCAGGGCTTACTCGCTGTAGATATCTCCGTTCCGGAGGCCTTGATCCCGCTGGGTGCATACAATCCGGGCGGCACGCTGAACGCCCTCAAAATAGTGGGCAACAGGGCCTATCTGGCTTATGGAGCCTGGGATGAGGACTGGCACGGCCTCAGGATCGCAGATGCGGCCAATCCGGCGTCTCTGCTTCCACTGGGACAGCTGGCCACCCAGGATATGGCGCAGGATGTCGATGTGGAGGGCAACTACGCCTATGTGGCGGATAACTTTTACGGCCTCAAGATCATCGATGTCACGGTGCCCAGCCAGCCTGTCCTGACGGCCTCGCTGCCGTTTTCCGGCTACACCAAATTGGTGGCAGTGAATGACGGACTGGCCTGTACTGCAGGCTACAACGGCTTCCGGGTGGTCGATGTCTCGGATCCGCAAAACCCAGTCCAGATCGGATTCTGCGCCGTCGGCTTCGCCCAGGATCTCGCCCTGGCGCCCAGCACCGCCTATGTCGCGGATTTGCGGCTGGGGCTGCTGATTATCGATGTGAGCGTTCCCTCACAACCCGCCATCGTCACCGCCATCCTGCCGCATCCCGGCAGTTTGATCCAGCGCTGCTGCGTGCGGGGAAACCGGCTCCTGGTCTCAGACACCGGCTGGAACGAGATCCGGATCTACGACATCACGGAACCTCAAGCGCCTGCCCTCGTGCAGCGCTACGCTTGGAATCTGCCCAGCTTCGGCCTGGGGGCGGAAGGCAACCTGCTCTACACGGCCAACGACAGCTACGGCCTCTATGTCCACGACCTAAATCTGGTGGCGGGCGACGATCCGGCCCTGCCTCAGCCTGACGGCCTTAAACTGAGCAACCGGCCCAACCCCTTCAATCCATCGACTCAGCTGGATTTTACCCTGCCCGCGTCCGGCCTCGTCCGGCTCGACATCTTCAACCTGAGGGGCCAATTGGTGGCAACCCTGCTGGACGAACAATTCACCGCCGGAAACCACAGCGTCGCTTGGGACGGCAGAGACAGCCAGGGACGAAATCTGACCTCCGGAGTCTATCTGGCCCGTCTGCACAGCGAGGCTCGGACCACCACCCACAAACTGCTGCTGCT
>CAYXEF010000078.1:0-1990 GCA_964463825.1 uncultured Candidatus Cloacimonadota bacterium
GCCGGTTCAGTTGTCGTCCGGCTCGTGGGGCGCGGATTTGTCCTCTTCGAGTTGGGAGTAGGTGTAGGTGAAGTCGTGGGTGCCGGCTTTGACGAGGTTTTTGATCTTGTCGGCGAGCAGTTCCATGGCGTCGAGGTAGTCGATGGTGTTGAGCCCGCCGCCGGGATCGCAATCCGCCTGCTGGATGCGCACCAGAATCTGGTCGCGCTGGGTGTGGTGCTGTTCGTTGACGCGGCCTTCCAGTTCGATGATCTTGTAGATGTAGAGGGGCTTGAGTTCCACGAGGTAGTCGATGGCCAGATCCAGCATGTCCAGGACCTTGTCATGGAGGTCGTGGATCATGGCCAGCAGCGTGGGATCGAGGGGATTCTTCTGCGCCGGGATCTGCAGGTTCAGGATGCGGTTCACCTCCTCGCAGAAATCGCCCATCTTTTCGATGTCGTTGACGGTGTGGAGCAGGGCGGGGATCTTGAGGATGATGGTCTCGGCGTTGGTGCGTTCGTTGACGGCGACCAGATAGCGGGTGATCTCGCGCTGGAGGTGGTCGATGGCGGCTTCGATCTTGTTGACGCGGTCCTGTTTGCGGTAATTGTGGTCGCGGAAGGCCTCAAAGGAGGTGAGCAGGCTCATGCGCACCAGGCGCAGCATTTCGCGCATTTCCTTGAAGGTTTGGTCGATGGCGAGGTAGGAATCGCTGATCAGGTGGTAATTGAGGTGTTTGGGCTCGCCGAGGGAGATGATGTCCTCGGGATCGCGGGGGATGAGGCGCCTGGCCAGCGAGGCCAGAAATCCCGCCAGAGGCAGCATCACGATGGTATTGAGGACATTGAAGAAGGTGTGCGCGTTGGCGATGTGGCGGGCCATGTTTTCGCCGGCATAGACGTCGCCGGGGGTGATGTAATTGATGAAGGCCTTGTAGATGCCGAAATAGGTGAGCGTGGCGAAGACGATGGTGCCGAAGGTATTGAACAAGGTGTGGACGACGGCGACGCGGCGGGCGGTGTTGTTGGCTCCGAAGCCGGCCAGCCAGGCGGTGATGGTGGTGCCGATGTTGTCGCCAAAGACCAGATAGAGCGCGCCTTCGAAGGGTATGAGTCCGTTGTTGGCGAGCACGATCACAATGCCGACGGAGGCGGAAGAACTCTGGATCAGCATGGTGAAGATGGTTCCCGCGAGAATGGCCAAAAGCGGATATTCCGCGGCGTTGGCCAGGATCCCGCGCGCCACCTCGGACTCGCGCAGACCGCCCACGGAATGGGACATCACGTTCAGGCCCACGAAGAGCAGGCCAAAGCCCAGCACGATCTGGCTCCAATGCTCCATGCGCCGGCTGCGCTTGACGAACATGCCCACCACGCCGACGATCACGAAGAAATAGGCAAAGTTGCCCAGATTGAAGGCGATCAACTGCGCCGTGACCGTGGTGCCGATATTGGCGCCCATGACCACGCCCACCGCCTGCTGCAAGGTCATGATCCCGGCATTGACGAGGCCGATGATCATCACGGAGGTGGCGGAGGAACTCTGGATCAGGGCGGTGATGCCCAAACCCACCAGCACGCCCTTGAACGGGGTGTTGGTGACCTTCTTCAGGATGCGGCGCAGTTCGCTGCCAGCCACGGCCTGGAGGTTGTCGCTCATTTTGTTCATGCCGAACAGAAAGAGCGCCAAACCACCCAGCAGATTGAGAATATCAAGCAAGCTCATGGGAAATGTGACTTCCTTTACTCCTTAAGGCGATGGTTTTGGGCGCGGTGCTCTAGTCAAGCAATTTTTACCGCGGTAGCCAGCAAAGCAAGATTGGCCAGCCAGTCCGCCCCGGAGGCGTGGCGCGGTCGGCGGCCATATCGGGCCCGGCGGAGTTCGAAGCGCTCCCGGCTCTGCGACAGGGCGTCAATCCAGCGCTTTCCGGACAGGGGGATCACGTTTCGATAGGCGTCCAGAAAGGGCTCCAGCAAGTGCCGGAAACGCCCGGGAGCAAACTCCGCCG
>CAYXEF010000078.1:2090-11601 GCA_964463825.1 uncultured Candidatus Cloacimonadota bacterium
GCTTGTCCGGTGACGCGCTCCAGGCTGATCCACTCCGGCTCCCGATATTCCAGCAAGCGCGGCACCATGGGCAGGCCCAGGCGGTAGACGGCGTATTCGCGCTCAAAATCCCGCGCGTCAGCGAAACGCTTGATCACGCTGCCGGGCAGCAGCTGGATCCGGTCCTCCGGAGCTGGCATGTGGTGCGTCAGTCAGCCGGAAAGCGCCGGATCTCGTTGCGGTTCATCACCGGGACGATGATCTCGTTGGTCAGTTGGTGATAGTAGATGTCCGCCGGGGAAGCGATCTCGCTTTGCCAGATCAGGGTACGGTTCTGCTCCTGCGGGATGCGGAAGATCGCCCGCTCGCCCCAGGAACTGAAATAGATGCGGCCGAGGTCGTCGATGGCGATACCGTCCAAATCGTCGTAGAGCGTGGTTTTAAAGACGCTGAAGGTCTGGCTGACCAGGTCGAAGGACAGGACCGGCGAGCTCTTGGCCAGGCAGACGATGAGCATCTGGCGGCGGGGATAGTCGTAGACGATGCCGTTGGGCGCGTTGAGCAGGCCGGACTTCAGTTCGCGGGTTTTTTTGGTGGCGGGGTCGAGGATGAAGAGGCGGTTGGCGCGGGTGTCTGTGATGTAGAGCAGGCCTTCGCGGTCGCACTCGATGTCGTTGAGCATAACGGCGCCGGGGACGGCGATGGAACCGGTGAGCTTGCCGGAATCGAGGTCGACGACGCGGATCTGGTCATTGTCCGCCACATAGAGCCTACGCTCGAAGATTTTGAGGCCGCGGGGGTTGTTCAGCCCCTTGAGAAAAGGCTTGCGCTTGCCGGCGTCGTTGAGGCTGAGGATGCTGCCATTGCCGGTGTTGGAGACCAGAAAGCGCTTGGCCGTTGCATCGTAGGCGATGCTCTCCGGCCGGTTCAGCCCTGCCGGGCGGAAGAGCTGGATGAGCAGGAAGGCGGTGACCAAAACCAGGATTGCCACCACGAGGGCGGCCAGCAGGCGTGATTTCCTATGGGGCATGCTTGCTCCTTTCATTTGAGTTGCCAGGTGCAGCCTGTGGGGGTGTCCTTGAGCTCGACGCCCAAGGCCGACAGATCGTCGCGGATCCTGTCCGACAGCGCCCAATCTTTGTCCGCGCGAGCCTCCTGGCGATATGTGATCAGCAGCTCGACCAATTGGCGGGAGAGATCCGGTAAACGCTCTTCCAGCCTCGCTTCCAGATCCTGAAAGAAGCCCAGGACCTGCCCCAGTTGCACCAGCAGCAGGGCGGCCTGTTCGCGTTGGGGTTGGGGCAGGGCATCGTTTTTGGCCTTGTGCGCCAGCTCGAAGAGCACCGCGATAGCCTTGGCGGAGTTCAGGTCATCGTCCAGAGCCTGGATGAAGGCCTCTTTCTGGGAGTGATAACTGTCGTCCGGGACAGCGTTGATGCGGGTGTAGCCGACCTCTTTGAGCGCGGAATAGAGATTGGCGACGGCGCGCTCGGATTCTTCGATCAGTTCGCGCGTGAAGTCGATCGGGGAGCGGTAGTGCTTGGAGAGGAAAAAGAACCTGATCGCCTCGGCGCTGTGCTGTTTGAGGATGTCCCGCGCGGTGAAGAAATTCTTCAGGCTCTTGCTCATTTTTTCGCCGTCGATATTGAGAAAGCCGTTGTGCATCCAGTATCGCGCCAGCGGTTTGCCGGTCAGGGCCAGGGCCTGGGCCAGCTCGTTCTCGTGATGGGGAAAGATGAGGTCGATGCCACCGCCGTGGATGTCGAAGGTCCCGCCGAGATATTTCTGGCTCATGACCACGCACTCCGTGTGCCAGCCCGGGCGACCTTCGCCCCAGGGACTGTGCCAGACGGGTTCGCCGGATTTGCCGCGTTTCCAGAGCGTGAAATCCGCCGGATTGCGCTTTTGCAGGTTTTCCTCGACCCGGGCGCCGCAGAGCTGTTCCTCGGTCTTTTTGCCGGACAGGCTGCCGTATTGGGGCAGGGAGGCTACATCGAAATAGACGTCGCCGTTGACCTCGTAGGCATGGCCGTTCTCCACCAGAGTTTTGATCGAGGCGATGATCTCCGGCATCACCTCCGTCGCCCGAGGCTGGTGCGTGGGCGGGCGGATCCCCAAGGCCGCGCTGTCTTCCAGAAAGGCCTGCTGATACTTGGCGGCCACAGCGGAAAAGGGGATGCCTTCGTCGAGGGACTGGGCGATGATCTTGTCGTCGATATCGGTGATGTTTTGCACGTAGGTGACGGAGAAGCCCCGGTATTCCAGATAGCGGCGCAAGACATCGAAGAAGAGGAAGGCGCGGGCGTTGCCGATATGGAAATAGTTATAGACCGTCGGTCCGCAGGCGTACATCCTGACCTGTCCCGGGTGCAGGGGCACAAATTCCTCTTTCTGGCGCGTGAGCTGGTTATAAAGCCGCATAAATCACCTCAATTGTAGATCACCAGGCGCTCGGTCTTTTCCACCTGGCTGCCTTCCGCCCGGGCGCGGATCCGGACGAAATAGGTATTGTTGGCCAGGCGGTCGCCACGGGCGTCCCTGCCATTCCATTTTACGGCATTGAAGCCTGACTTGCCCATAGCCTTGAAGCTGTGGATCTTTTTGCCGGTGAGGCTGAAGATATCGATGTCCAGATCGCTGTCCCGGGAGAGCATAAAAGTGAAGCTGGCGCTATCCTGCATGGGGTTGGGATAGATCAAAAAACGCTCCAGGGACAGGACTCCGGTTTTCTTGACCGTGAAGTTGGTGCTGGCGACCGAGGGCTGGTTGAAATTGTCGAACGCGACCACCTGCAGGGTGTGCGGCCCTTCCGCCAGACCGGCCAGCTGATAGGTCAGGAGGCCCTGAGTGTAGGAGTCGAGATCGTATTGGAAGTGTGACGTCACTGCGATCGGCTGCAGGGCGTTGTCCAGGATCAGGAGGATGTTGTGTCCGGAACTGCCGGTGATGTTGATCCCGTTGCTGTCGGAGATCCGGGCCAGCAGCAGGGGACTGGTGCCCACGGTGTCGCCGGGGCGGAAATCCAGGTTGCCCAGATAGATCTTGATCTCCGGGGCATCGGGATTGGCTGCGCCGACAGCCTGGTCGTCCAGGGCCAGCGGATGGCGGAAATTGACATAATCCTGCTTCAGGCCGGGATCCCAGAGATATGCCACCGCCAGGCCAGTTTCTCCGCTGACCACGTCATCAGGCACGATGAACTGGCCGGAATACTGGCCGGAAGCGACAGAAACGCTGCCATTGAACAAGGTCGCGCCGCGATGCGTCACATGAGTTTCCCAGTCCAGATTATATCCGGTTTCCGGGTTGAAGATCCTGACCTCGGCCGTGCCGCTGTAGGCGCTGGGATCGAAGCTGCCGCCAAAGGCCACCAGTTGCCTCGCGTAGAGTGTGTCGCCGCCAGCCCCGTCGCCCTCCGGACCAACGCTCATCACGCTGTCCCGCACTGGCGGAATTGACTTGAGCAAGGGATCTCCCAGCAACACGTAGACGGCGTCGTTCTCCACGCCCTGCGTGAACTGGAACTTGGCTCTGGCGATGGAGTAGCCCAGGGGATTGCGTTTGTTGGCCAGATTATCCAGCAGCAGCTTGATCATCGCGGAATTCTGTGACGAATTGCTGAGCCGGGTGGCGGAATAGGAGGCGATGGCTCCCAGATTGTTCATCAACACCAGCTTCTGCGCCAGGCTTTCATAGCCCCAGTAGTCGAAGTGGGACACACTGCAGGAAGCGGCCATGAAGACAGGCAGTTTGTCCTGGTTCTGAAAGCGCCCGAGATCCGAAGCGCCATTGAAGTAGTCTTCAGCCCCCAGGTTGTCGTAAGCGCCGTGGCCGGTGTAGAGCCAGACCAGCGTGCCGGCATTGACCGCGGCAAGCATGTCGTCCCGGGCGCTGGGTTTGTTTTGATACTCGTCGTAGGGATATTCCCAGGCGAAGATCTTGTCCACCAGAATGCTGGGATGGACTATATCCGCGGCCTCCTGGGTCTCCTGCGTGTGGTTGTTTTCGTAGACATTCTGGCTTCCGTTGTAGAGGTCGTCACCGAGAAAGACCATGGAATTGCGCCACCAGCCGCCTTGCGGATCGCGGTGGTAGTTGCGGAAATTGGAGATCATGTTGTTCAGTTCGGCCGTGCTGCTCACGGGATAGCGGCCGATGGCCAGCTCGGGATAGAAAGATTGGGTGAGCATCACGTAATAGTCGTCAGAGGTCAGTTCGCCTTTCTGGAAGACCATGATCCGGTTCTTGGCGGCAGCCTGGTTGGAATTGTTGCGCCAGTCGATGGAGCCCAGGCCTAAGAGAGTCACGGAACTGAGCTTGGGTTCGGCGTAGTCCTGATAGGCATAGCGCAGAAACTGGCGCAGGGCCACGGGATCGGGATGGCCGCCGTTGAATTGGTCAAAGATCTCGCTTTGCCGCACCACCAGGCTGCGCCGGCTCAGATCCTGCCAATAGATGTCCGCCAGGCTCTGCGCCTGGTCAAAGAATTCGTCCGGAGTGATGATCACGTTGTCGGCCTGAGTGGCGCTGTCCGTCAGATCGCGCGGTTGCAGGCCGCTGATGTTCGTGGGCGTGTACAACTGCGCGTCCGCGCTGATCGCGAACCGTCCGTCGACCAGGGCTGAAGCCACAAAGTAGGAGCCGGAGGTATCGCTTTGCAGGGGGACGATGGCCACCTGATCCAAGGCTGAGATCTTGTAGACGCGGGCAGTGGCGCTGCCGGTGAGATCATAGCGCAGGCTCACGTTGTAGTTGAAGGCGGGCGGTGAGGCCCACAGCGGACCTGAGGCGACATTCAGCTGACGGGTGTAATCCACCGTGATCCAATCCAGAAAGAGGTTGTCGGTCTGGTTGCGCTGGACCTTGAGGCGGATCAGGTTGGTTCCGCTGACAAAGCTGGAGACCTGTTTGCTGAAGGTATAGGCGCCTGAGCCGAACCAGCTGAAGATCAGGGAGCCGGTGGTATCCGCGGGAACGGGCACATTGTTGACATAGACGCTGATATTGTGCCAGATGTTGTTGCCGCCTTCCTCCTGGCGGATCTTGAAGCTCAGATCCTGCTGCGTGCCGGGCTCCACATCGCTTAATTCCAGCTCGAACTGGTATTCCGCCGTGGAAGAGCCGAAGAGGCGGGTCATATACCAATCGAAACCATAGATCTCGCGGCGCTGGCTTTCTTTTTCCAGGCGCACTTGATCCCGGTAGCTGGAGACCACATTGGTCCAGCTGGTCTGCGTCGCCCCGGTCTGCATGCGCAGGGGCGGTGCGGTGAATTCGCCGCCGAAGGTGAGCCAGTAGACGGTGTTGCTGGAATAGGGATTATAATAGGTGGCATTGGACTGCAAGCTTTGGTTCTTGATGTTACCGTCGCGGTTGGTGCCATAAAACACGATATAGTCCGAGGCATCGAAACTGCCGTCCTCCTCGCCTGCGACGTGGATCGGGAGTTCGCGGAACTGGTTGCCGGGATTGTTGACGACAAAGGGCAGCAGGACCCCGCCGTTGCTGAAGAGCCGGAAGCTGCGGGGATCGATGTCGGCCACGGGGAAGCCCTCCAGCTGTTCCGGCGTGATCTTGTACATGCCGTCCCGGTCTGTCTCCAGGCGCAGCCAGTAATCGGAGCGGGCAAAGTCCGCGTAGTGGACATCGTAGCGCTGATCGCTTTTCCAGGCGCGGGCCTGATCGGGATTGAGCAAACCGTCCAGCATCAGATCCGCCAGGTCGTCCCGGGGCCAGGCGTTACGGATCTGCGTATCGCCCTCGATGACCACCTTGAGCAAGGCCTGTTCGGTGATCCGGAGACTTCTCTGCCCGTCATAGGCGAAGGGCTGGAGAAGGAGCGGGACGAATTCCAGGCCCCGGAATCCCGTCCGCTCCAAAGCGCTGGCCAGAGGCGGAGCCGGACGTTGGTAAAGCCCGGGATCCGGCTCGTAGAAAGCTTCCGAGATCTCGTTTTGCTCCATGCGGGGGACGGGCAGCAAGGGAAGCTCCAACTGCTCAGTTCGCTGACTGCTGCTCAGCACCGTGATGCGGAGCGACCCGCCCGGAGGAACGGCGATCTTGGCTTCGGCCCAGGGCAATTGCGGAGCGCCGGTTTCGGAGCCGTAGTTAAGGCCGGGGGCGCTGACGCGGATGAAGTCTCCCTGGCGGACCAGCTCGTATTGATCCAGCCGGAATTCCAGCAGTAGCTGGTCCCGGCTTTGCTCCAGTACGGTTATTCCGGCCGTCAGTCCAGAAAGCGCGCAGAGCAGGGCAAAAAGTATCAGTATTCTGTTCATGTGGCGGTTTTGTCCTTAAAGAGCTTTTCCAGCCCCAGGATAAGGGCATAAAAAACGCCCATGAACACGAAGATGCCTGCCATGCCCTGAAGCAGGATCAGCAGCGCCTGTGAGAAGTTGTATGCGGTCGTAGCCGCCAGGGGTGTCAGCATTAATTACCTCAATATGGTCAATGATGGTAAGAGCGTTTGTTTTGGATCATCAGCGCCCGGTACAGCTGTTCGACCAGGATCAGGCGCGCCAGTTGGTGCGTGTAGGTCAGCGCGGACAGGCTGAGGCAGGCATTGGCCCGCTCCCGGAGCGTGTCGTCCACGCCGAAGACGCCGCCGATGAGGAAAACGACATTCTTGTTATCAGATAAACTAGCCAGAAACGCGGCAAACTCAAGCGAAGTTTTTGTGGCACCCTGCACGTCGAGCAGGACCAGATAGTCTTCCGGGCTGAGTTGCTTGAGGCAGGTGGCGGCTTCTTTTTGCCGGACTTGCCGGATGTCGCTGCTGGTGCGCAGACTCGCGTCCGGCAGTTCCACCAGCTCCAGTTTGGCCAGTGGCTGCAGACGTTTCAGATATACCGCGATGCCCTGCTTGATCCAGTCATCTTTGGTCTTGCCGACCATCAGGATTTTGAACTTCACCGGCGCATGCAAGCCAGAGCCATGGCCATGCAGAGCATTTTGAGCTCGCCCCGGTCGGCGCGGGAAGGGATCAACAGCGGCGCGCTGGTGCCCACGACCACGTGCGCCACGCGGTAGCCGCAGTAATAACCGAGCATTTTGCCGAAGATGTTGCCGGCTTCGATATTGGGCACGATAAAGACGTCCGCCTGACCCGCCACCGGCGAATCCACGCCCTTGATGCGCGCGGCTTCGATATCCACGGCGTTGTCGAAAGCCAGCGGTCCCTCGACCAGGCAGCCCGTGATCTGGTTGCGTTCGTTCATGCGAGCGATCAATGCGGCATCGATGGTGGCCGGCATTTTCGGATTGACCGTCTCGACCGCGCAAAGCATCGCCACCTTCGGCAGCTGGCTGCCCATACAGTGCGCCACCTGCACGGCGTTGCGGACAATGGCGACCTTTTCGTTCAGATCCGGAGCCAGGTTGACACCGCCGTCGCTGAGCAGCTTGACTCCCTCCGGATGTTCATAAGCCAGCACATCGGAGATCACGTCGCTGATCCTCAGCCCGGATTCCTTGTCCAGAGCGGCGCGCAGCAATTGGCCGGAATCGACCTTGCCCTTGAGGATGATGTCGCCCTTGCCTTCTTTGGCCAGTTGGACGCTGACTTTGGCGGCTTTGAGCAGATCCTCGCCGGTGTCCACGATCTCAAAATCCTGACCTGCATTGCTATCCATTTGCTTGAGCAAAGCCTGGATTCTGGCCTTGTCGCCCACCAGCAGGCACTGCGCCAGCTGCTCCTGCCGGGCCAGCAAGGCCGCTTCCAGCGCGGATTCCGTTTGCGCCGCGGCAATGATCACGGTGCCCTGGCGGCCATGTTTGACGCTGTTTACCATCTCGTCGAAGTTCTTGAACATTGTCACTCCCCTGCGTTAGGCGGCCGGCTGGAGAGCTAGCCGCCATAGGTATCTATGAATTCTTCCACATAATCGTCCTCGCCGGGCACCAGCTCGGCCAGGATCTTTTTCAGCGCTTCTTTTTGTATCTGACGCACGCGCTCGCGGGACAGCCCCATCTTTTCCGCGATTTGGGCAAAGTTTTGGGTCGACTGTTCTTCGTTGAGCCCATAATAGGTACGGATGATCTCGGCTTCACGCTTGTCCAGCTTGTCGATGGCCTGATTCAATTTCTCGCTCAGGCGTTCGCGGTAGTAGAGCTGCTGAGGGTCTGAGGCTTCTTCATCGCGCAACAGATCCCGGGTGCTGTATTCCTGATAGTCGCTGCCTTGCAGCAGCTCGTCGTATGAAGTGGTCTCCACCAGCTGGCCCTGTATTTGCTCGATGGATCGTTCGGTCAGATTGGTCATTTCGCCCAATTCCTCCGTGGAGGCTGCTTCGCCGGTCTCGGAGTAGATGCGGTCCTGGGCGGCCTTGAGTCGGTGCGCGGTGCTGGATTTGCCCAGGGGAACGCGGATCAGCGAGCTTTTTTCGGAGACGGCGAGCATGATCCGCTGCCGGATCCACCAGATCGCGTAGGAGATCAATTTGATGTCTTTGTCCGGGTCGAATTTCTCGATCGCCTTGATCAGACCGATATTGCCTTCGCTGATCAATTCGGACAGCGAGAGGCCGCGGTTCTGGTAACGCGAGGCGATCTTGACCACAAACTTCAGGTTTGCCTGCACCAGCTTGTTGATAGCCTCGCTGTCGCCTTCTCTGGCGCGCAGACCGAGTTTGTGCTCCTCTTCGCGGGACAGGGTCTTGTATTTGGAGATGTCGCGCAGGTAGTTTTGCAGCGCTTTGTCGGCAAATACGCTTTCGCGGTTCATCCTATCGTCCCTGCGCTCACTTCTGCGGCAGTACCTTGCGGGGATTGACCGCCTTGCCTTTGATGCGGTATTCGAAGTGGCAATGCGGGCCGGTGGATTGGCCGGTGGAGCCGAGGTAGGCGATGATGTCGCCCTGTTTGACCACATCGTCCACTTGCACCATGTTTTTCTCGTTGTGGGCATAGACGGTCATGACAAAATCGGGATGCTCCAGCACCACCACATTGCCATACCCCCCCTGCACGCCGGAAAACACCACCACTCCGTCCAAAACAGCGTAGATCGGGGTGCCGGTCTTGGCGGCGATGTCCATCCCCTTGTGCGGAACCCCGTTGCGCAGGCCAAATTCCGAAGTGACGACACCCGTGACCGGCATGATCAGGTCGCTGCGGATGATGTCGCTCTTGAGCAATTCCTCCTCGGTCAAACGCTTGCCCGGAGAGCTCAATGTTCCGGCGCCCGGCGTGCCGGCGATCAGCAATTTCTGCCCTATGGAGATTTGATTGGAAGTCAGGTTGTTCAGGCGTTTGAGTTCATCGACCGTCATGCCGTGATTGAGCGCGATACGGTAAAGGGTGTCCTTTTTCTGGACCACATAGACTTGTTGCACCACCACCGTGTCGGCGTCGGCGGATTGGGTCTCCGCTGGCCTTTCCTCGGGGCTTTCAGAGGGTGTGTTGCTCTCTGCGAGGCTGGCATCAGGATCCGCGGTATCAGGATCTTTCACGATCAGGCGGTCGCCGGGATGTATCACGTGGGCTTCGCTGGCAAAACCGTTCCAGCGCAGCAGATCGCTCATGGTCAGTTGGT
>CAYXEF010000079.1:0-11579 GCA_964463825.1 uncultured Candidatus Cloacimonadota bacterium
AAGAAATTTCCGCTTGACAGGAATCACAAAATGAAAACTCATACATTTTATGAATACGGATTCAAAAAACTCATTGCGAGAGAGATTCAAAGAGTCCACCCGCAAAGCCATCCTGGACGCGGCAGTGTCCCTGATCATAGCGAGGGGCGAGGACATCCGCATGGAGGACATCGCAGACCAAGCCGGCGTCGCCATCGGAACCTTATACAACTACTTTGACAACAGGCAGTCGCTGATCGACACCATCATAGACCAGCGCCGTGCCAAGGCTGAGTCCTTTTTCCGCGATTCACTGCTCCAGACCGAAGGCATGCACATCATCGCCAGATTGGACGACCTGTTTCAGACGCTGTACCATTTTCTGCGCCGGCACCGGGCGGTGACCCACCATTCGCTTCAGATGAAGGAAGTCCGCGTGGACAATTCCGGCCGCAAAACCATGATGGCCATGCTGAACGAACATGTGGCGGTCATGCTGGCACAAGCCGCGGAGCGCGGCGAGATCCGTTCCGAATACATGGATATCTATCCCCTGGTTATCTCCGGCTGTCTCAAGGAGATCTTTCAAAAAGCCGGCGAGGAGCCTGAATTGGACAACATTCCCGGATTTACCAAGAAAATGGCTGAGTTGTTGCTAAACGGAGCGGCGCCCACAGCCAGGCAGCAGCAAGGATAGAACTGGACATGCCAGCCCGTCAATGGTCGGCACGCACATATTCTCATTATTAGCATCGAGATCTGCCTATCGTGATATCGCACAAACTCAATCCCAGTTTCAAAACCAGGAGCTCGCATCGATCAGATGTCAGCGTCGAATCCAACAACCTGCATTATATTGAGGAGAATCTTATGAACCACAGGTTATTGCTCGTGATTATGCTGGCAGTTGCTGCCAGCCTGACGTTCGCCCAGGTGTCCGGATACGTGTTCAGCTACAGCTTGGGCACTTACGAAGAGATCACCGGCGGCACGGTTCTGGCCACCGCTTTGGTAGGCGGGACCGGCACAAATTCGCTGGACGAAGGTTTCTATACCGGAACGCCGATCCCCTTCCCCTTCCATTACAATGGCCTGCCCTACAGCGAAGTGGCCGTTTCCTGCAACGGCTACATCCAATTCGGCGGGACCACGGCCATGGGCTACAATCCGATCAGCAGCACCTATGTGGCGGACGGCAATGCCTCCGCGCTGGGCCGCGATCTCCAGGGCAACGTTGCCGCCGGCAATCTCGGCGAAGTCCGGTACCAGACCCTGGGCGATGAACCCAACCGGGTGTTCGTCGTCCAATGGAAAAACTTCCGCCGCTATGACCTGGCGGGTGAAGATTACAACTTCCAGATCCGGCTGCACGAAGGCACGGACATCATCGATTTCATGTATGGAGAAATGCTCGTCAACTATACCGGAGGCACGCATCCGCAGGTGGGCTTGCGCGGTGCCGTCAACACTGATTACGTAAACCGCACGGTCACGGCGGACTGGGCGGCTTCCAGCGCCGGAACAAACAACACGGCAACAGCCACCTTGAGCACCACGGTCTATCCTGCCAGCGGCACAACCTACAGCTACAGCCTGACCGTCACCACTCTGCCCAACGCGGTGGCGCTGGTCTATCCCGCCGTGGGCGGCTGGACCTTTCTGGACGGCGTATTGCGCTGGGCTCAGACTGGCGGATACCCCAGCAGCTTCGACGTCTATTTCGGTACCGAAACCGATCCGCCTTTCGTGGCCAACGTCACCGTACAGAGATACACTCCCGCGCTGGCGCCCAGCACCACATACTACTGGCGGATCGACCCCCGGAACGATTTTGGCGTGATAAATGGCACAGTCTGGTCTTTCAAGACACCCACTGCCACCCAGCTGCAGGAAAGCTTCGAGAGCACGACCTTTCCTCCGGTAGGCTGGCTCAATCCCAACAACTGGAGCCGGTCCACGACCAATCCCTACCATCTGACCGCAGTGGCCAGCAAATCGGCCAACACCACCGCGGCAACGCTGTCCACACCCAAACTGACGATCACCGTGAACTCCACTCTGGATTTTTATTACAAACCCGGTTCCACAAACGGGTACGGGCGCCTGCAAGTGGCCTACTCGCCTGACCGCGTGGCCTGGACTCCCGTCGGACCCTTGATCCCGATGCCGACCAACACCACCGTATGGAACTATCAAAGCATCGACCTGAGCGGTATTCCGGGCAATTATTTCCTGGCGTTTCAGGCCTTTACCACCAGTTCCACCTCAACGATCGCGATCGATCATGTCTTCGGCCCCGAGATCACGGCGGAGGTGCCCGGTCCGGCGGTGTTACAGGCTCCTGCTGATCAGGCGGCCGACGTCAATCCGCTCGTTTCCTTCGCCTGGAATGTGCCCACCACCGGGGGGGTGGCCTCAGGTTACAGGCTATACTGCGACACCAACCCCGATCCTGCCACCTTGTTGACCACTACGGCCAGCTTATCCTATGCGCTTGATGAACCCCTGCTCTTCGACACCCTCTATTACTGGAAAGTGGTCGCCTTCAACAGCGTCGGCGATGCGACCGGCAACGCAGTCTGGAGTTTTACCACTTGGGCGGATCCCTCCGTGGCCGTGTTTCCCTGGACGGAGAGTTTCGATGGCACGACCTTTGCGCCGGTCGGCTGGAACAACATTAAAACGGCGGGAACCAGCCTGCCGGGAATCTGGGACCGCGTGACCACAGGCACGGGCCCGAGTTGCACGCCCCACAGCGGCGCCGCCATGGCCAGATACAACTCGTTTTCGATCCAATCCGGTGGCCGTGCGGAACTGAGCACTCCGCCCCTGGTCATCCCCGATGGCACATATTTCAAAGTAAAATTCTGGATGTACCGCGACAGCGGCTATGCCACCAAGACGGGGGAAGGGGTGAATGTGTACGTCAGCCCCACCATAAGCTCCGCGGACGGAACGCTGCTGGGAACCGTGCACAGATACTACGGCTTCTCACCCACCGAGACTGTACCCAATCAGTGGTATCCTTACCTGTTCGTGTTCACGGGCGCCGGCTCCGCACTGCACATCATCTTCGAAGGCGTCAGCGAATACGGCAACAACATCTTCATCGACGATGTCGAGCTGCGCGAGATCGAAGCTCCGGCGGCGCCACTTTTAAACTATCCTGCCGATCTGGCGACCGGCATGTCCGCGGACGGCTTTGCTTTCAGCTGGACTCCCAATCTGGTCGCCGGCGATCCGCCGCTCTATTACTCCCTGTTCATCGCCACATCGCAGGAATCCCTCTACGATGAGTTCTTCTTTGACAATATCAGCGGGACGTCCTTCAATCCCGTTACCGAACCCGACGAACCCCTGGAGTTTGACTTTGACACCACCTATTTCTGGACTGTCCAGGCTTTCAACCCCAGCGGTGATGCTGTGGCGGAACCTCCCTTCCGCTTTACAATCCAGTCCAATCCTTTCTCCGGGCCGCCTGTGGCGGTAAGCGCCAGCGAAGTGTCCGGAGCGGTGGTCTTGAACTGGGATCCCGTGGCAGGCGCCAACAGCTACAAGATCTACGGCACGATGGATCCCTACAATGCCGACTCCTGGACCCTTGTCGCGGTCACCGCCACGCCGGGATACAGCTATGCCGGAACCGAGCCCTGCAAGTTCTTCAGGGTTACGGCCGACACCCACAATCCTCCGGATTGAACATAGGGGTGAAGTATGAAGACAATTCTGATGATCATGCTGGCAATCCTGGGTGTCTTGTCAGCCGAGACTATCGTTCCGGCCGGTCCTGTGTCCGGCAGCTGGGATGCCGCGGGCTCACCCTACCGCATCATGGGCGATATCTCCATCGCCAACCTGCAGTCCCTGAACATCGGACCGGGAGTGGAGGTAGTCTTTCACGGCACCTACAAACTCGACGTTTTCGGCCAACTGGTCTCGGGCGGCAATGCCGACAACAATGTTACCTTCACAGCCCAGGACACCCTGCTGGGCTGGCAGTCGATCAGGTTCACAAACAACGGCGACGGGGGCAACCAACCCTCAAGTTTCAGCTATACCAATTTCAGCTACGGCAAAGCCGTGAACGGCGCCACGGTGAACGACCCCCTGAATTCCGGGGGCGCGGTTTGGGCTGATAATGCCGGGACGCTCACTTTCGGCCTTTGCCAATTCATCCGCTGCAAGTCCGCCGCCGACGGCTCCGCGGTATATGCCCGCAACAATACCAATGTCACCATGACCGGGTGCCTGATCAGAGGATGCGAAGCCGGGTGGTTTGGCGGAGTTTGCATAGAGTCGGGACTGGCGAATTTTACCCAGTGCGACTTCGTGGGCAATTACTCCGACGTGTTCGGCGCCGCGATGTACATTCTGTCATGCCCGGCGATCAACATCGTCTCCTGCAAGTTCGAATACAACTCTGCCAACGCCGTGGGGGGCATCTATTGCCTCTACTCGCCCCTGGTGATCAAAAACTCCCTCTTCCAGGGCAATTACACCCTCACCGGCCGAGGCGGCGCCATCGGCGTCACCAACGGCAGCTGCGAGGTCAGCAATTGCACCTTTGCCGCCAATATGACACCCATGGACGGCGGAGCTGTCTGGTTAAACATTCTGGACCAGCCGGGGACTTTCACCAACTGCATCTTCTGGGATAACGTCCCGGACGCGGTGACCAACATCCAGACGACTTACACCCTCGCCTATTGTTCCATGCAGGTCTCTCAGGGAGGAGCCACCAATATCTGGGGCAATCCCAACTTTACCAACGCGGATAACGACGATTTCACCCTGCTCCCCACCTCGCCCTGTATTGACGCGGGAACCCCAGACCCCACAGGTTTGAATCTGCCGCCGACCGATCTGCTCGGGCAACCCCGGATCGTGGATGGTGACAATGACGGTGTCGCCCGCATCGACATGGGCTGCTACGAACGTCCTCCCACCGCCCAAACCGGGGATATCGTGGGGCAGGTAACCGCCGGCACCGGCGATCCGATCGTGGGGGCGACAATCACAGCCGGCAGCGAAACCGCCACCACCGATGCCTGGGGACTCTATACCCTGCCTGTACCGCCAGGCGTTTACAGCGTCAGTTGCAGCAAGGACGGCTATGTCACCGCCACCCAGGACAACGTCACCGTCACCGCGGACCAAATGGTGATCGTCAATTTTGTCCTGGACGCAGTGGATAACGACGATCCCGTCGTTCCGGCGCTGGTCTCCGGATTGACCGGCAACAGCCCCAATCCGTTCAGAACCGGCACTTCGATCGCTTATCAGGTCGCTAAGACCGGACTTGTGCGGCTCGAAATCTACAACCTCAAAGGCCAACTGCTGCGCGTCCTGGTGGACCAAACCAGCCCCGGCGGACCCCACAGCGCCTTCTTTGACGGCAGGGACGCCCACGGCGCACCGCTCGCCCAGGGGGTCTATCTCTGCCGCCTGCGCACAGCAGAATCCGAACACACGCTCAAGATCCTTCTCCTCAGATAGACTTGGGGATTTATGGCAGCCAAGGGCGGAACCTGTGTCCGCCCTTTTTTAACGCCTGCGGCAGCCTTGGGGAAAGCAACGCACCCCCTCGCCGGTAGGAACATGAGGATGCCAGGATCTGGCATGTACGCTAAGTAAGTAAAGCCTTGCCATACTGGATGCAAACTGCGTTGTTATCCCGGGGATGGTCTCTGGTGTCATCCCGGGAACGCGAAGTTATACCCGGGATCCAGTCTTTTCTGAGCCAGCAGGAAGCGCTATGTTCACGCATTGTGACGCATCATATATATTTGCCTCAACGCCACCCGCAGATGTAAAAGGGGGCAAAGCCGACAACCGGATGTTACTTTCCACACGCGCAGTTACGAAATCAAATCCCTCTGCCTGCGCATCTTATCAAAAATATTTGATCAAACGTAAAAATATCTTGACAGCGGATCAGATTATCCAAATAAGGCGACTCAAGCTGACCCTGTGCACCAGTTCAGAGGCCGGAACATAGAACCGCAGACGCCGCGGGGCTCAGCCCCCTGGAACGCGCTCCTGGCCAAACATGATCCGTCATGTCCGGGGCGCGTTACCCAAGTAACGCCGCAAGGAGCGCGAACATGAAACACACAGTAGTCTCACTCGTCCTGTTGATCTCTCTGGCCAGCCTGGGTGCGGTGATGAACCATGGCTGGGAATGGGCTTCCTCCATCGCCAATCCCGGTACGAATCTGATCTCCCCCGGCGGTATCGCCACCAGCCCCGTCACCGGATACAGCTTCGTCGCGGGAGAGTTTGAGGGGACGGCGACCTTCGGCGCCACCACCCTGACCAGCGCGGGAAATTGGGACGCCTACGTGGGCTGCATAGATCCCGCAGGAGTATGGCAATGGGCGGTGCGGGTGGGCGCTGCCGGACCTGATGGCGCCAGGGACATCGCTTGTTCCACCGCCGGCTTTGTGTATGTGTGCGGAGAGTTCTCCGGTACCGCGTCATTCGGCTCGACCACCCTGACCAGCGCCGGATACGGTGACGCCTTCATCGCCAAACTCGACGCTGACGGCAACTGGCTCTGGGCGGTCCGCGGCGGAGGTATCTACGGAGATAGCTGCCTTAATCTTTCGCTGAAACATGTTATATTCTACCTCGATGAGGTCTATGTCACGGGTTACTTCGAAGGTACCGCGGCCTTTGGCAGCACCACCCTGACCAGCCAGGGAGCCAGAGACCTGTTCGTCGGCAGATTGGGCTCTGACGGTTCCTGGAACTGGGCCATACGCGCCGGGGGCAGCGGTATCTACGAGATACCCAGCGACATCTGCCGCCTGGGCTCCAACCTATTCATCGCCGGCAGTTTCACCGGCAGCGCCGGATTCGGCTCCACCACCTTGACTGCCAACGGCGACTGGGGAGACGGCTTCATCGCCAAACTCGATAATGACGGCAATTGGATCTGGGCTCTCCATTGCGGCGGCACCGACACCAGCGGGCCCGGGGCTATCTGCACTGACGGAGCCAATATCTACGTGACTGGTTCATTTGAGGGTTCGCTCACCTTGGGCGCCACCACCCTGAGCAGCCATGGTGCATATGACGGCTTCGCTGGCCGGATCAGCCCTGACGGCGCCTGGCTGTGGGCACTGGGCGTGGGAGGCAGCGGCGATGATTACTGCTACGACGCCTTGGCCGATCCCAGCGCCGGAGCCTTTGTCACTGGTTCCTTCAGCAACAGCGTCACTTTCGGCTCCACGACCCTGGCCAGCGCCGGAAGCGCCGACATTTTCGTGATGAAACTGAGCGCGGCGGGAGCCCATATCTGGACCAAACAGGCAGGCGGTATCGGCTTCGACGCGGGAAACTTCATCGCCCGGGATCCCGCCCGGGAGCGTTATTACGTGACCGGACTGTTTGGCAACACAGCCTTGTTCGATGGCCATCCGGTGACCAACCAGGAAGGTAATTGGGATGTCTATGTGGCCCGGCTGGATGAATACGAGGTCTGCCCCCAAGCCCCGCAAAACCTGTCCCTGACCATGACCGCAGCATACGAGGACGATCCCCCCATCCTCTTTTACAATGAGACCCTCACCTGGGATCCGGTCTCGCTGGACACCCACGGCCGCCCGGTCATTCCCGACACCTACCGCATTTATTACTGGATCCCGGGCTGGGACAATTACCATTGGTTCGGCTCCACGCAGCAATGCCAGTGGACGCATAACATCCAGGGAGATACGCAGCCGGCCATCGGCTTCTACAAGATAGTGGCGGAAAAGTACTGACCTTCGCCCGCGGCGCGGGTGCGGGCTGGCTCGCGCAGGCCATTGGCGGTTAACCTTTGCATAGCGTCGCTCTCCAGAGCTAAGAAAGATGTAGCCGGCGGACCTCTCCCGTACCGGCGGACGCTGATCCGCCGCAATATGTACCGGCGGACGCTGATCCGCCGCAATATGTACCGGCGGACGCCGATCCGCCGTGAAGAACGGTGCTGCGTTGAGCGCCGGTACATGTTTTGGCCAATGTGAAACGTCAGCCAACCATATCCACAACAGCAACGCTATTTACCCCACCCCTCCCCCACGCCCCGGATAAAAAAGACCCGGCGGAAATACCGGGTCTCTGGTTTTATGCTTGTTGCGGGGTGATTATTTCATCAGCACGGCGTTGCGCGTGAAGACGTCCTTGCCGGCGCTGAGCACGACGCGGTAGACGCCGCTGGAAACGGGCTGGCCGTTGGCATCGGTGCCGTCCCAGTCGATCTGGTAGTTACCGGCTTCCCTGAGCCCGAGTTCGAATGATTTTTGCAGCTGTCCGCGCGCGTTGTAGACGCGGATGCTGACGTTTTGGGCGTCAACCAGGCTGAAGGGGATGAACACCGTGGGATTGAAGGGATTGGGATACAGGGCTTTCAGTTCCGTGGTGACGGGAATCTCCGGCGTGCCGTAGGAGCCGTTTGCGTTGTAATACACGCCCACCGGCCCGTGGTAGCCCACGCTGCCGTCGAGGTCCACGTTTTGCAGCCAATAGTAGTAGTTGCCGTGGGCGAACAGTTCGTTGTCGATGTAGGTGTAGACATGCTGTTCGGAGCTGTTATAGGCGGGGATCATCGGGCTGACGATGAGGGCGTTGGCCAGTTGTTCGTCTCCGGAACGCCAGACATAATAGCCGGCGACGGCGGTTTCGGACTGGGTGATCCAGGTGAGGTTGACGAAGTTTTCGCTACTGATGGTAGCGGTGAAAGAGCTCAATTCCACGGGCAGGGCGGGATCGCCGGGCACCCAGGGATCCGGCGGGAAGTTGATCAGGTCGCCGTCGATGCCGCTGGGCGAACTGTCGGCCGCGGTGTAGCCGCTGGTTTCGTTGAGTTGCCAATACCCGATCAGGCCGGTCTGGGGCAGGCTCAGTTCGTTATCCATGTCTTGCTGGATCTGGGCTTGCGTGCGCGGATAATTCCAAACCCGCAGTTCGTCCATCAGGCCGTAGTATTGGTCGTCGAAAGAGCTGGGCAGGGGGCTGGGATGCAGCCCGATGATGTCCTTGCCCGTGTTCGTGGGATTGGTGACGTAGGCGTTGTTGGCGAAGGCCGGGGAGGTATTGGCACACACTTCCACACCGTCCACGTACCCCCGGATGCTCTGGGATCCGGCGGCAAAATTGACCACGGCGGCGATGTGGTACCAGCTGCCGGTGCTGACCACGGGATTGGCCGAGACCACGCTTTGGTAGGCGTCGGAAGCGCCGCTGCGGGCTCCGATCTCCAGGCGTCCGCCGGAGGTCAGGCCCACATACAGGGCCACCGTGCCGTTGGTGACCTGGAGGTTGATGATCCGGTTGCGGTCAGCGGGCGGATTGCCGGCTGTCAAAGCAGACGGATTTATCAGGCCCTCGAAACTGAAGCCCGTGGCTCCGCTGAACAGTTGATTGTAAACATCGGTGCCCAGGTCGATATAATCGTTGGCGGGAGTTTCCGAGTTGAACTCCAGGGCGTTCTGCTGGGCGAAGAGCCCCGCGGCGCCGATGGCCAGGACAAACAGGATGGCAAGTAACTTGCGATGCATGATACCTCCTTTCAGTTTGCATCATATACGTATTGTGAATATACTTCTTTTTCCAGCGTTTTCACGCTTATATTCTTCTTCCCCGCAGTGCCTCCGCTTGTCAAGACTTTTTTTGCGAACCAGCGGCCCGCCCAACTAATCCCTTGACAAAAATCCCACTCCGGCATATAGCTTTGACATAGTGTAACAGCCAAGGAGTTCACATTGGAAAGCACGACCCCGCCCGTTGAACAAAGCGCGCAGGACAGGCTCTACGACGACTACTGCCGTCTGCGCAAGGAGATCCTGGAACATCGCTCGATCGCCGTCCAGATGCTGGACAAGACTCTGCTCACGGTCGACACCGGCGCCTTCGTGATCTCGTTCACCTTCCTCTTCCAGCTTACCGGCAAAGGCGCGGTGTATCACATCGCCTTCATCATCCTGGGTTGGGCCGCCATGGCATTGGCAATCTTCTTCAACATCACGGCCCAGTTTCTGGTCAGCAAAGTCTATGATTGGCGGCAGCGGCAGAACGACCTGATCTACAAGCAGGACAGCGGCCGGATCGAGCCGGAGGAAGTGCGGGATCTTGCCCGCCTGAACAAGCGCTGCCTCAGCTGCGGTCGCGCCGCAGTCGCCCTCTCCAATCTGCAATTCTTCCTCACCGGAGCCGCCATTGCCCTCCTGGTCGTCTTCGTCTCCGTCAACATGGTGCTCTTCGCCCAAGCGAAAGTCTGAGGCTCTATCTGGTCTTGGGCGGCTTGGGCTCTGGTTTGGGAACTGGCGGCGGCACGGGCCTCTCGGGCGGCGTGAGCACCGAAGTGGAATCTACAAGATTATCCGGCGTGGCATATTCGCTGTCTGCTCCGCCTTCACCCGGGGGATACGCACCGCCGCTGCCCGTATCGTACTGAGACAAAATCGACATGGTGATCTTAGCCCATAAATACCCCCAAAAAAGGAATCTCTCAGGATCCTCTTTCACCGGCACATACTCCCGCCGGCTCGTCCGTGTCAACACCATTCCTGCCGCCAGGAACAGGCAGGCAATCAGGATCAGGGTTCTATTGCGCATCGCCGCACCTCTGCCTCGAAACTGATTCACCCCTTGCGCTTTCCGAGTATCTGTCAAGCAAATTGTTCATCCTCCCTCTGCCCGTCGCAAGTTTTTACTTGACATATTCGGTATCCCTAAACTTTCTTTCGGGCCATGTCCTCAACCAGATTGCGGGAGGTCGCGAATGAAGAAACACACTTTGTTGCTTGCTTTGGTCTTGACCGGCCAGGGATTTGCCCACGCAGTTGCCCGGGCCGTATCCGACACGCTGGGCGTGGTCGGGCGGACTGAATACACATCCCTGCACAGTATTTTCAGCTACAGCAGCTACGGTTATCTGATCCTGGCGATTCTACTTTTTGGGGTATTGTTTGCCGCGCTCAGGGGGCGTGACTTGTTTCTGCGGGAAAGGGTCAATGCCTTCAATCTGTTCAAAGCCGTGCACGGTTATCTCAAAAATAACCAATTGAAGGAAGCCGCCTCTGTCGCAGAGGCCGTCGGTTCCACCGCGCTGGGGCGCGTTTATTCCCATCTGCTGGGCTGCTGCCTGGAAGAGCATCAGCGGGATCTGCCCCAGGGACAATTGCCTGGGCGGCTGCAACAAGAACTACGTGTCTGGGAGCTGGAATACCTGCCGCAACTGGCGGTCAACCTCGGCTGGCTGTCCACCCTGGCCTGGACCAGCCTCCTGATCGGCGTCATGGGCGCCGCCTTCGGCTTGATCAATGCCGCCGCCGCCTTCAGCCAGGCCGATCTGGATCTGTCTTTACACACTCAGTTCTACATCGACAATCCCCTGACCATCTTCGTCGATCTCATCGGCCGTTTCCGCTACGCTCTGGGCGACATCGTGCTGGGTTGCGCCGCTGCCGCTGCCCTGCTCTTGATGCATCGCGCCCTGCTCTCCCGGGCTGAAAGAATCACAAACGAAGCACGTCTCTACGCACAGAAACTGGTCAATCTCCTATAGTACCGAGAAGCCTCGCATGGAACTCCGAGCTCCTGCCCGTATGTAGCCG
>CAYXEF010000080.1:0-11268 GCA_964463825.1 uncultured Candidatus Cloacimonadota bacterium
GGAGCGTGGCGACTGCTGTCGCGGGAAGGACGCCCTCTTCCCGTGGGCCGGCGGCCGGAAGCCCCAGCCCGGCGCCGCTGACCCTTTCCCACAAGGGTAAAATTGTCCCAACATCATGTCGGTGAGAGTCCCTGACCCCAAACATACCAGGGGCATATTCTCTGAAATATCGATGGGGCTTCCCGAAGGCGTCAGCGTTTTCGCAGACCATCCGACCGCCCTATCCGCATGGGGCTGTGGGCTGGGCGCATGAACCACGCCGGCAGGATGGCCACCGCGAACACCTCTGCGGTGAGCAGAAAGCTCCCCCTAAACCCCATCATCCTCCCCTGGGCCGCGATCATCTGGGAAACGAAGTAATAGTCGACCTCGGGGCGTAAGGCCTGGGATACATTGTCCAATATACCAGCCTTTGCCAACAATAGTGATATCATGTTCAAGGTGTCGGCGACAACGTGCGTTCCTGACTGCAAGGCATTGAACGCCTGGCAATAAAGTGTTGTCTGCAATTCCAAGTGTACTGACAAAAGACTAACACCAACCGCGCCGCCAAGTTGACGCATGAAATTGATGTTTCCCGCGCCATGCCCCATTTGCTCCAACTCCAAAACTTGCACCGCGCCGCTGTTCAGTGCTGGAGAAATGCATCCAAGCCCCAAGCGGCCAATGAGCACCCACCACGTGAATTCCCAAAAATCCGTGGAGGTATCGGCCCCGGTCATAAGAAACCCTGACCAACCAAACAGAATGAGCCCTAAAATGATGAGCAGATAGGGTGGAAACCGGTCCGCCAGCCGTCCGGTCAAGGGCGAGACCACGCCCAGGGCCAGACCGGCTGGCATAAGCAGCAGCCCCGCCTCTGTCGGGGAGTACCCCTGGACGGTTTGCACGAACAGCGGGATGAGATACGTGGAGCCGAAAAGTCCCATGCCCAGAATAAAGGAGAGCACGGCGGCAGCGAGGAATCGGGGATTTTTGTAAACTTCCAGGGGCAGGAGCGGGGACTGGCAGGTTCGCTCGCGCGCCAAGAAAAGTGCCCAGGTGCAAAAACTCAGCACGAACGACCACGCGACGAAGCTCGAATCCCAGCCCAGGCGCTGGCCATTGGAAAGCCCGCTCAAAAGCGACGATACAGCGAGGCATAAAAGGATGAAACCGGCCAAATCAAAGGTGCCAGCCGGGAGTTTGGCTCTCCGAGCCAAAAAAAACATGGAGAGCGCGCCTCCCACGAGGCACGGCGCAATCCCCGTAAAAAAGATGTAGCGCCAGGAATAGTTGTCGATCAGCACTCCCCCAAGTACGGGGCCAAGGGCCGGAGCCACCACAATGCCCAGGGTATAGATGCCCATGGCCAGGCCTCGCCGGGACGGGTCGAATACCGTCATTATAACCGCCATGGACAACGGTTGAATCAGTCCGGCCGAGGCCCCTTGGATTACCCGGGAAAGAATCAGGATTTCTTCCGTGCCGCTGAACCCGCCGATCAGTGAGCCCAGGACAAAAGCAGCCAGGGCAACGAGATATGGCAGCAAGGGACCATAGGCGGCCAGGGCCCAGCCGGTCAGCAGCATGCTCGTGGTCATGGCGGCCAGGAAAGCCGTGGACAGCCACTGCACCTGGTCTTGGCCCATGCCGAATTCGCCCATGATGTCAGGCATGGCGACATTGAACATGGTGGAGGAAAGGACCGTGGCGATGCAGCCCATCATCACCGTAGCGGTGGCATACCACTTGTACGCCGCACCATAACGGTCGATCAGGGACTCAACGGATCGAGGTGTCAATGCCCACCTCCACCATCATGCCGGGGCGCAGGGGATTGTCCTCTGGCTGGTCCACCTTGATGCGGACCGGCACGCGCTGGGTAATCTTAGTGAAGTTTCCGGACGGATTCGGGCTTGGCAGCAACGCGAACTGATTGGTGGCGGCATTGCCTATCCGCTCGACTTGACCGGAAAAATGACGGCCTGGATAGGCATCCACACTGATATCCACCGGCTGCCCCGGGCGCAGGCCGGCGATCTTCGTTTCTTTGAGATGCACCTCGATCCATACCCCCTTGGGATCATGCAATAAAACGAGGCGCTGGCCGGGAATGACGTATTCACCGGGTTCGACGAACTTCTGGTCCACCACGCCGTCCACAGGGCTTCGCACCACCCGGTCATCCAGCGCCACCTCTTTCTGGTGGATCTGGGCGCGCACCTGGGCCATGTCGGCGTCCAACTGTTCGATCTGCTTTTTGAGCACAACGACGTCGCCGCGTTTGGCCACTGCGGCCGATTGCTTGGCTTTGGCCTCCGCTATTTCGGCCATGGCCTGACGCAGCCTCCCTGCCACCTGGTCTGTCGTGGTGCGGGTCACATCCCAGTCCTGGCGCGAAATAACATCGTTATTCACCAGCTTCTGATTACGCACAAAGGCAAGTTTGTTACGCTCCAGTTCTGCTTCGACGGAATGCTGGTTGGCCTCGGCGGCTTCGGAACGGGCCTGGGCGGCGGCCACGTCGCTTTCGGTGGCGCTTTGGGTGATGTTCAACTGGGCCTTGAGGCGCTCGGACTGCAGGAGCAGGGAGGTCAGCTTGGCGCGCAGCTCTTCCACTTGCAAGGCCGCCTCCCGCTGGTCGATCTTGACGAGTTCTTCACCGCGGGTGACCGTGTCGCCATCGGTGACGGACCGGGCGGCGATCCAGCCATCCACCCTACTGCTGATGGTAACCATGTCGGCCAGGACATGGGCGTCGTTTTCGGTGACGTGGTTCCAGCGCAAACAGAGCCAGACGACCGCGACCGTTGCCGCGGCAACGACCATGGCCGCGCCGAGAAGCTGTTTTGCGAGACGACGCGGTAAAATAAAGGACCTTGCGGTCCTTGTCGTTTGCGTGGCTGGAGCAGGCATGCTTGTCGGAGCTCCTTGAATGCATTCCTCGGCGCAGACTGACGTCGCAAGAGGCCCGGGCTTACCCCCGGTTGCGCGAGGATGCATTGAGATTTCGGTGCAGAACGGCAATGACGCGTTCGTAGGCGGCCAGATCCTCATCGGAAACGCCAGCCCATATCTCCTGGCGAAACCGTTCCGTGACCGTGGTGATCTCGTCCAGAACAGTCGAGGCCTCGGGGGTGAGGCATACGTCCTTGGTGCGACGGTCGGCGGGTTGCTCACGGCGCTCGATAAACCGCACCCGCTCCAGACTATCAAGGGCGCGCACCACAGTCGGGCCCTCGACGCCGATGCAGTCGGCAATATCCTTTTGCGGCATGATTCCGCCTTTGCGCCAGAGATACAATAAAATAAGCCACTTCGTCTGGTTAAGGCCAAGGGGGGCCAGGCGTTCGTCGAGCCTGGTGCGCATCAGGCGCGCCGTAAGGGCAAGATTGCTTCCGAGACGTTCATGGAGATGAGTGGGCATGATTGTTACCTGCGCATTTAATATGTCGCTATTTAATAAATTGCTATTAATTTGTCAAGCCCAGCCCTGCCGCCTGGACTGTCGCGCCGTTTGAAAATGGGCAAGCCGGCGAACGGATCGCTCTGGAGTTGCCACGAAACCAGGATGGACAGGCCGTCAATGGTCTTGCGCATGTCCGTGGCTCCCAGTCGCGTGGACATCGAAAACCGTCCCCCTCGTCGAGGACGACAGCGTAACAGACTGTCCAATTATCCGGGCCCAGCCCACCCACGATCCGGCGCACGCCGGGAAGGCGTCAGGCGTTGTCGCCAGCCTTCTCCGGCAGCACTTCGTTGAGACAGCGCAGGGCGTTCAAGGTCCTGGGATATCCGATGTAGGGCACCAACTGCGTCACCACCTCGATCAATGTTGCCTTGTCGTTGCCGACGGTCACGTTGCCCTGGATATGGCCTTTGAGCTGCGGCTCACAACCTCCGAGTGACAAAATCATGGAGAAGGTAAGCATCTCCCTGGTTGCGATATCCAAGCCGGTCCTGGTGTAATAGTCCCCAAAGCAGTTTCCGGACAGATACCTCTGGAAATGGAGTTGGTTTTTTGGAGAGTTGGCATACATGGCGTCGATGGCCTCGCCGAAGATCGACTTGGAAAGGGCCAAACCTTTTTCCAAACGCGTTTCCGGCGTGGTCGTCGCCTGTCCCTCCAGGGGCAACTGCACGCCGCGCTCCTCCAGCATTGCATTGGTGGCATGCAGGAAATCGATGGCTTTCGCGATGCCGACATAGGCAACGGATTGATAGACGATCTCCTTTACCTGCACTGGCGTGACGCCGACCGTAAATGCCGCTCCGAGAATGACCTTGTACTCGGTCAACGTCTGCTGCGCGATCAGCGAGGCCAGGATGACCATCAGCCTTGTTCGGATATCGAGACTCCCATGGGGAACGACTTCGTCAAATGCAAAGTTGTCGAAGAGTTCGACAAGCTCAGGATCAGTGCTTTTGAGGGTTGATTCGTGATCTGGAAAAAGCTCGTCGTGAATTTTCCGTGCCGTTTCACTGATGGCCATGGAACGCTCCTTACCGCAATGCGTCATAGTCCGCGTCGGCCACGGGCTCCAGCCAGGTCGCCGGCCCCTTCTCGGGATGGACTTCAATGGCCAGGTGCACGAACCAGCTGTCCTTGGCCGCCCCATGCCAGTGTTTCACCTCGGCGGGAATGTTGACCACATCTCCCGGGTGCAGCTCCTGGGCCGGCTTGCCCCATTCCTGGTAATAACCGCGCCCGCCCGTCACGAGAAGGATCTGCCCGCCCGCATGCTTGTGCCAGCTGTTGCGGCACCCGGGTTCAAAGGTGACGTTCCCGACAGGCAAGGCCGAATCAAAGGGAGTGAGCATATTGAGCCATACGGTTCCGACGAAGTTGTTGCTTTCAAACTTTTTTCCGACTTGGAAAATGACGCTCTTGCTCAAATCTTCCATACACATGATATTTCTCCTGAATTGATTTTCCTTGCCGGGCAAGGAAGCTGCAGGCCTGTTGGCGTTTCGCAATGAGCAACGGTCGCAGGCCCGCTCACGGGTATTGGGCGCACGCCCAAAACGACGGTCGCCCCCTGCGAAGCACGAAGCCTGGCGGTTGCCGTTCCCAACCCACTGCTGGCCCCCGTAATAATGATGAATTTCCCTTCGATGTTTTCTTGCATGTTATTTTCATGTTTGCCTCCCGAGTTAGGGTCCCGCGGGAACACTTTTCATTATCTAATCCCGCACGCTCAGAAGCGGGTAGTACGATTCTGCCGAATTGTTGCCCAATCGAGCGCAATACGGGGGCGAGGGCTTCCACAAAAACGCGGAGAACCTTCTCCCATCTGAGCAGGAGGCTCAATGGGCGAGTCGACGAGGGACTGGAAGGACGGTGTGTGATCGCTTATTTGGCGAGACAGGTTCCCGGGCGGAGCGGCCGAGACCCTGAGACCGAGAATCCGGCAACGGTTATAATCTCATCGGGGAACGGCAATAACAGAATTAGGCAAAATTTAGAGCGAATCGTATCTTTGCCGCCCAAAGGGATGACGGTAAGGAAATTGTTGCAATCAAACAAAAGTTGCCAGCACAACCATGGCGACTATTTCCAACACAGAACAGCTCGGATGAAAATTGACCACGCCACCTTGACGACGTACTTATTAAACCTAAAATAATTTAACAACACATGACAAATATGCATACCCTGTTTAGCAGGAACAATAAAACATCTACAGCGACAGCCTTCCGAATCAATACAAGGAGAGTATTATGCATAGCCATAACCACAATAGTGCATGGACACCTGACGATTTAATCAGGACCAGGCGGTCGTTAGGCGAGCGTATTCACAAATGGACTCATAAGGTTGGAAGACACATAACACCTATACAGGATTTTGCATTGAGTCAGTACGATGCACCTACGCAAACGACTCAGTATATGCACGAGCCCAGCCTTTGCCTCGTTGCTCAAGGGGCAAAACGTGTATTGCTTGGAAAAGAAGTATACACATACGATGCATACCATTTTCTCATTACTTCGATTAACCTTCCTGTGGTAGCCCAGGTAATTGAAGCAAGCAGGGAGAAACCGTTTCTCGGCCTTTTCTTGAAGCTGAATCGTCGATCGATTGCGGAAATGTTTGTAAATAGCGACATCCCTCTTCCGCGCCCCCAGCAGGCAGGGCGTGCCATTGCCGTCAGCGAAATGACCCTGCCGTTGCTCGACGCCTTTATTCGCTTGATCGACCTGCTCGACACGCCGGAGGATATCCCGATGATCGCTCCTCTCGTGCAAAAGGAAATCCTCTACCGCCTGCTTGTGGGGGACCAGGGAGAACGCCTCCGCCAAATGGGCGCCGCGGGAACCCAGAGTCATCAAATCGCACAGGCCATTGATTGGTTGAAGGAAAACTTCAATCGTCCGCTCCAGGTCGAAGAACTCGCCACCTATGCCCGCATGAGTACTTCGACCTTCCATCGTCATTTCCGGGCTGTCACCTCCATGAGCCCGTTGCAGTACCAGAAGTCCATGCGGCTTCATGAAGCCCGCCGCTTGATGCTTGCGGAGCATCTGGATGCGGCTTCGGCGGCTTTCCAGGTGGGTTATGAAAGCCATACCCAGTTCAGCCGTGAATACAGCCGGATGTTTGGCGCGCCGCCCCTGCGCGACATCAAGAGCATACGCCAACTTGCGGACAAAACAGCCTAAAATTAGTTCGCCCCCATTTATCGGGTGATCGACGACGCGGCAAACTTCGCTCTCAGGACAGGACCAATCGTTTGCCCAGGTTTCCGCATGGGACGATCAGGCAATTTTTCAACAGGAATGGATATGTTAAGCGAGTTTGCCTTTCCGTAATAAGCGGGATGACTGCGGTGGGCCGGTGAAACCACCGCACGTTCCCGAGCGATCGAAAAGACAAGGAGATTACGGATGCTCTACAGAACCATGCCTCGAACCGGAGACAAGCTCTCCATTCTCGGATTCGGCTGCATGCGCCTGCCCATGATGGATGGAAAAATTGATGAGGCACGGGCCATAGTCCAGATCCGCGACGCCATCGACAAGGGAGTCAACTACCTGGACACGGCCTGGCCCTACGCCGGAGGCGAGAGCGAACCCCTGCTCGGCAAGGCCTTGCAGGACGGTTACCGGGAGCGGGTCATGATCGCCACCAAACTGCCGTCGTGGCTGATAGACAGCCGGGAGGACATGGACCGGTATCTCAACGCCCAATTGGCGCGACTGGGAACCGACCACATCGATTATTACCTGCTCCACTCCCTCGAGGGGGCGTCGTGGGACAAGCTCGAAACTCTCGGCGTTGGCGAGTTCCTCGACCAGGCCAAGCAGGACGGCCGCATCGTCAATGCCGGCTTCTCCTTCCACGGACTGGCCGAAGATTTTAAGCGTATCGTCGACGCCTACCCCTGGGTGTTCTGCCAGATCCAGTACAACTTTCTGGACGAGCAGTTCCAGGCCGGCACGGAGGGCCTTAACTTCGCCGCGTCCAAGGGCATGGGGGTGGTCATCATGGAACCCCTGCGAGGCGGCAACCTGGCCCTTCCCGTGGCTCCCCCGGCCGTGGCCGCCATCTGGAATGAGGCCAAGACCAAACGCTCCCCGGCAGAATGGGCCTTGCGCTGGGTGTGGAATCACCCGGAAGTCACGGTAGTCCTTTCGGGCATGAACGAGGAAGCCCATATCGAACAGAACCTGGCCATCGCCGGCGAAGCCCAGGCCGAATCCCTCACCCGCGAGGAACTGGACATGGTGGATCGCGTCAGGAGCAAATACCAGGAATTGATGCAGGTGGGCTGCACGGGCTGCGCCTACTGCATGCCCTGTCCCATGGGCGTTCAAATCCCCAAATGCTTTGATTTCTACAACAGGATGCACCTGTTCGGAAACGCTGACGAAGCGAAATTCATGTATACAGCTTTTTTAAGCGGCATGACGAGCCACGCCGAGCCTGGATTCGCTTCGCAATGCGTGGCCTGCGGCGAGTGTCTGGAGAAGTGTCCTCAGCACATCGCGATCCCGGATTTTCTCGAAAAAGTCACCGCTGCAATGGAAGGGTCGAACCTCAAGGCTCAGATGGCCATGGTCGAACAGCACTTGAAGAAAGAACTCAAGTAGCTACGGGCTGGAGTTGGACGGCGTATCCACGGAAACGCCGTCCCGAGATGGAAACGACCTTCGTCCGCAACGCGCGCGGAACACATCCGATATTCAGCGCATACGCGCATCGAGCCATGAACATACTCTATTACGACTGTTTTGCCGGAATCAGCGGGGACATGAACCTGGCGGCCATGATCGACCTCGGTGTCGACCCCGGGTATCTGCGAAACGAACTGTCCAAACTCGGGCTTGACCATGAATTCGAACTGCATGTCGCCACCGATGCCCGCCATGGGATTTGCGGCACCAGGGTG
Organism: uncultured Candidatus Cloacimonadota bacterium; assembly: GCA_964463825.1. Taxonomy (GTDB): domain Bacteria; phylum Cloacimonadota; class Cloacimonadia; order Cloacimonadales; family Cloacimonadaceae; genus Syntrophosphaera. The sequence goes on from CAYXEF010000080.1 coordinate 8,376, forward strand.
GACGTCGTGCTCGCACACGGGGCGGCGGATCATGACCACGGACACACTGCCTCCCTGCACGAGCAGGCCCATGTCCACCACCATGGGGACCACGTCCAGCCCCACACGCACGGGCACGACCATGGCGAGGCGCATCAGGAACGCCATCACAAACATGGCCCGAACAGGAATCTCATGCAGATCGAGGCGATCATCCAGGGGAGCACCTTGGATGACGCGGTCAAAACAACGAGCCTGAACATCTTTCACAAGCTGGCCGAGGCTGAGGCCCGGGTTCACGGCAAGGCGCTTTGCGAAGTGCATTTCCATGAAGTGGGCGCCACGGATTCCATCGTGGATATCGTGGGCGCGGCCATCTGTTTCCACCGGTTGGGCGTGGACGCGGTTTGGGCCTCGCCGGTGGAACTGGGGAGCGGCTTCGTGCGTTGCGCCCACGGCGTCATCCCGGTCCCTGCTCCGGCCACGGTGGAAATTCTGCACGACATTCCCACCACCCGCGGTGCGGTGCGGCATGAAACCGCCACGCCAACGGGTGCGGCCATCCTGGCGGCCCTGGTGGACCAATTCACCGCCACCCCGGCCCTGACGACGAAAAAGACCGCCTATGGCATCGGCCACCGGGACACGGACATTCCCAATGTGCTGCGGGTCCACCTGGCCAGGCCGGCTGCGTTGCGCACTGCCTCTTCGGTGCGACCGGCGCGCCTGCTCCAGTGCAACATCGACGATATGACCGCAGAGATGCTGGGCGTGGCCATGGACGTGCTGCTGGAAAACGGGGCCATGGACGTGCACTTCACCCCGATCCTGATGAAGAAAAACCGCCCGGCCACCTGCCTTTCCCTGCTGTGTGACATCGCGGACGAAGACCGCTTCAAAGAGTTGCTGTTTCGCCATACCACCACCCTGGGGATCAAAAGCTATCCGCTTGAAAAAACAGTGCTGGAGATCGCCTTCGAGCGTCTGGACACCCCGCTTGGACCCGTGACCATGAAAAACGCCCTGCAGGACGGGAAGGTGCTCCGCTCCAAGCCGGAATTGGAAGACTGCCGGGAGCTGGCCCGACGTCACGACATCCCCCTGCCCGAGGTCTATGCCGTCATCGGCCAACACAGGGAGCAGCAAAAAGCATGATGTCCCCTGCATACACCCAAAATAAAAAGTATCGTAATCTGCTGCGCGAACTGCATTCCCTGGGCCGGGCCGTGGTCGCCTTTTCGGGCGGACTGGACAGCACCTTTCTGCTCCATGCCGCGCGCCAGGCCCTGGCCGATGACGTCCTGGCCGTCACCCTGGTCACGTCCTACATGCCGGCAACGGAGATCGAGGAGGCCAAAAGCACGGCCCGGGCCATGCACATCCGCCACCTGCTGCTGGAAGCCCCCTTTCCCGAGGCCATACGCACCAATCCGCCGGAGCGCTGCTACCTTTGCAAGCACAGCCTCTTCACCCGGCTAACGGAAGCAGCCGCGGCCGAGAAGATCGCCCACGTCCTGGACGGGACCAATATGGACGATCTGGACGACCACCGCCCGGGCATGAAAGCCCTGGGCGAACTCGGCGTCAAAAGTCCGCTGCTCGCGAAGGGTCTGACCAAGCAGGACATCCGGGACCTTTCCAGGGAGCAGGGTCTCCTGGCCTGGGACAAGCCGGCCGGGGCGTGTCTGCTCTCGCGTCTTCCCCACGGCAGACGCGTGGAGGACGCGGAACTGCGACGCATCGATCGGGCCGAAGGTTTCCTCAAGGAACTGGGCTTTGCGGCGGTGCGCCTGCGCAGCCACGGGGAACTTGCCCGCATCGAAGTCCCGCGCGAGAGGGTGGCGGAAGTGATCGAAGCGGACCGGCGGCACTGGATCGACGCCCATCTCAAGGCCCTGGGTTATCAGTTTGTGGCCGTGGATCTGGCCGGCTACCGCAGGGGCAGCCTCAACGAAAACACCGCCCGGGCGGGAAAGAAATAGAACCGGATGGACACACAAGAGACGTTGAAACACGTGCTGACCGGCATCCAGAACGGCAGCCTGGACGTGGAGCAGGGAATGGCCCGGCTTCGTGACCTCCCTTTTTTGGACATGGGCCATACCAAGATCGACCTGCACCGCGTGCTGCGAAACGGCTTCCCCGAGGTGATCTACGGCGAGGGCAAGACCCCGGAGCAGGTGGGCGAAATCTTTCTCCGCATGCGCGAGCACGCCAATGTCCTGGCCACCCGCGTTTCGTCCGAGATGGCCCGGCATGTGGCGTCCGTCTGTCCGGAGGTCCGCTACAACGCCCTGGGCCGCACCCTGACGCTGGCCCAGGGCGAGGTCGCCTTCCGGGAAGGGGAGATCGCCATCGTCACCGCCGGCACCTCCGACCTCCCGGTTGCCGAGGAGGCCCGGGAGACGTGCCAGATGCTCGGCAGTCGGGCCTTTATTATCTCCGATGTGGGCGTGGCCGGCATTCACCGGCTCCTGGACCGGCTCGACGCAATTCGCAAGGCTCGGGTGATCATTGTGGCGGCGGGCATGGAAGGGGCGCTGGCCAGCGTCATCGGGGGGCTGGTGCCCCAGCCCATCGTGGCGGTGCCCACCTCGGTGGGTTACGGCGCTTCGCTTTTCGGGTTCACGGCCCTTTTGGGCATGCTCACCTCCTGCGCCAGCGGGGTGACGGTGGTCAACATCGACAACGGCTTTGGCGCGGCCTGCGCAGCTTGCAAGATCAACAATCTCGTTTCGGCCTGACGGTTAGTATTCTAACCGAAAAGCGACAGGGCGGACGTCCTACTAGAGGGCGCCGGCCCTGTTGCATTTTCATTGAGGAATGCCTCGGATGCCGCCCACTGTGACCTGCCTCAGCGAGCCGACGCTCCTTGGCCTACCATTGGGGCCAACTTGCCGAGACTTGAATACGG
>CAYXEF010000081.1:0-11079 GCA_964463825.1 uncultured Candidatus Cloacimonadota bacterium
CCCGAATTCCCGGGATGACAATCGGAGTCACCCACTCACCCGATTGGCTGGAGTTGAGCGAGCCTTCGCGGGGATGACACTGGTTGGACCCACTCTAATTGAACATGAGCATAAAGAAAGCGTCTGAACAAGTCAGACGCTTCTTCTAATATGGGATCAACCGCGGTCGTCAGATGGTTTGGCTGATCAGGCGGGCGATATTGGTCAGGCGGTTGTTGATGTCGTTGAGGGTTTCGGTCTCGGTGGCGTAGTTGCGGGCCTGTTTGAGGTTGTCCTCGGCGCGGCGGAAGAGCTGGTTGGCATTGGCTTTGGCGGCGTCGCGCTGGGTCCTGATGCGGTTGAGCGCCGCGCCGACCGCTTTGGCGGCCTGCTTGTCCAGATCGAGGTAGTTGTTGTAGGCTTCGGTGCCGCGGGTTTGGTTGATGACGGAGAGGATGACGTAGGGTTGATACAGCGTGGGATTGCGGCTGATAGTCGCGTTGGCGTTGGTTTCAGCATCGGCGTACTTGTTTTGCGACAGGTAGATCGCGGCCAGGTTCAGATAGGCGTATGGATTTTCGGGATCGATACGGCGCAGTTCCAGAGTGTAATCCAGGGCTTTCTTGGTCATGGCGGCGACGACCTGGGTGTCGGTGGCCTCGCTGGCAATGTTGCGGTAGAGGCCGATCACGTTCAAATAGGCGTTCACATTACCGGGATTGGCGCTGATCAGGCCTTCATACTTGGCAATGGCGTCCTGGGTGCGGCCGCTTTTTTGGTACGAGGTGGCCAGCCGGCGGCTGATGATCTCGTTGTCCGGCGCTTGGTCGAAGGCCTTTTCCAGGTAGGGGATGGCCTCATTGAACTTGCCGTCGTCATAAAGCATGAAAGCCAGGCGGAGATTGGCAGTGGCATAATCCGGATTGGCGATCAACGCCTTGCGGAAGGAGTCTTCCGCTTTGGCTTTGTTGCCCTGCTGGTCGTAGAGGTTGCCGATGGCCAGCCAGAGTTCCTCGTCCTCGTTGGCGGTTGCGAGCTGCTCCATGAGGGCGATGCGTTTGGAGGTCTGGTTGGTCTTCTCGAAGAGTTCGATCAGGGCTCTGGCGCTGCGCTGGTCTTTGGGATCGAGTTCGAAGGCGCGGCGGAAGTTGGTTTCGGCAAGGTCGTTCTTGCCGGTTTTGGCGTAGGTGTTACCGAGATAGTAGTAGGCCTCGTCCTTGTCCGGCTTGAGTGCCACGACCTGGCGGAGGGATTTTTCGGCGTCGGTGTAGTTGCCGTTGTTATAGTAGTTGGTGGCGATGTTGAAGATCTTGTCCATTTCGTTGGAGATAAAGTTGTCCAGTTCCTTCATCATGTTGTCGTCCAAGGCTTTCCAGCGGGAGTACTTGTCCTTGCCGACGTTGAAACTGATCGGCTTGAGTTCTTCGCTCCTGGTGCTGTAAAAGCGCAACGCGATGTTGAAAACATTGGCGCGGGCTTCGCTGACATTGCCGACGACGATCACGTCCGAAGCGAGGGTCTGGGAGATCTCTTTAAGCTCTTCCAGTTCCAGATCTTCCACATCCCGGTAGCCGGTGAGTTTGAACTCGGCCGCGGTCTGGTCGAGATCGGTGAGGTCGTAATTGGCATACTTGTCGAAGGTCATCTCCAGATCGCGCACAGTGAGGATCTTGGTGATGTAACGGCTGGGGCTGTCCAGCGCTTTGAGCGGCAGGATGGCCACTTTGGTGGTGATTTCGGCTTTAGCAACCTTTTCCTGGCCGGGCACCGAGCGGTTGGCTGAGCAACCATAAAGGGCCAGCAAAGCAGCCAGGACGATGATAATCCACTTATTCATTCTTCCTCCACGGAGATAAATCGCTTTTTCATAACTTTATTTTGTATGGGGCTTATCTGTCAAGAAAAAGATGGAACATTTTATCAGTCAAGCACTTGCAGGCTGCCAGCATAAACCTGGCGCAGCTTGCCGTCCACTTTCAGCAGGAGCGCGCCGTCCGGGGCGATGCCGGACATGATGCCCCGCAGCGGCTCTGACTGCGTTCCTGTGATTTCGATCTGTCGACCATACCCATAAAGATAAAGATTACAATAGTCTATGTAAATCCGGGGATGCTCCAGCCAGCCCCGCTGAGCTCGGACGCGGTGGATCAACAGGTGTGAAAGCAGATCGTTGGACACTGTATAACCCATATTATCAGATAAGATAGCTGCATCAAGTTGAACCAGAGTATCATCTGGCATATTGTTAGTGTTTATCCCGATACCGATTAAGTATCTGCTTCTCTGCTCGCTGTATTCACAGAGCAAGCCGGCCAGTTTCCTGGTTCCGAGCATCAAGTCATTGGGCCACTTGAGCATAAGATCCGGCAGGGAAAAGAGAACCTGCAGCAGTTGATGTACGCAGCAGCCCAGATACAGAGTGAAGGAAGGTACCTGGGGATGGGATGGGAGCGTGAAACTCAGCCACAGGCCGCCATGGGGCGAGTGCCAGCTATGCTGGTCCCGGCCACGTCCGGCGCTTTGTTCCGCTGTTCGGACGCTCAGACGATGTCCTCTGCCGAGGCATTGCTCCAGGCGTTTGCACTCTTCCATGGTGCTGTCCAGACGGGTGTAAAAGAGATCCGCGGTCATGAGATATACATGGCGTCGCCGTAGCTGAAAAAGCGATAGCGCTGGCGCACGGCCTCCTGATATGCCTGTCGCACCGCCTCATAACCTGCGAAGGCCGAGATCATCATTAGCAGGGTGGAGCGGGGCAGATGGAAATTCGTGATCAGGGCATCGGCAACCCGCAGCTCCTTGCCCGGATAGATAAAGATGTCCGTCCAGCCGGAGCCTGCCCGCAAGGCTGCGCCGCTCCAGAAACTCTCCATGGTGCGCAGGGTGGTGGTCCCCACGGCAATGACCCGGCGGCCTTCCTGTTTGGCCAGATTGATTGCCTCCGCCGTGTCCGGTGGTATGGTGCAAAATTCGCTGTGCATCCGGTGGTCGTCGATGCGGTCACATTTGACAGGCAAAAAGGTGCCGATGCCCACATGCAAGGTCACCTCACAAACTTTTACCCCCTTATCCCGCAGCGCGTCGAGGATTGCGGCGTCAAAGTGCAATCCTGCCGTGGGCGCCGCCACGGAACCCGGTTCCCGGGCATAGACGGTCTGGTATGCCTCGCGGTCGCCAGCCTCGTCCGGTCGCCTGATATAGGGCGGCAACGGGACATGGCCAACGCGTTCCACCTCCTGCCAATAGGATTGGGGATCGGCAAACTCGATCTCACGCAGACCATCGGCATCCGGAAGAAAAACCTGTCCGCGCAGCGTGGGTGAAAACTCCAGCCACTGCACCACTTTGAGCCGTTTGCCGGGATGGACGAGGCACTGCCAGCGCGCCTGGCCAAGTTGGCGGATTAGCAGAACCTCGACCGGGGTGCCGTTGGCCTTAAGGCCGAAGAGCCGCGCGGGGATGACCTTGCTGGAATTCACCACCAGAAGCTCTCCCGCGTTGAGCAGGCCGACAATGTCTCTGAATTGCCGATGCTCGATTCTGCCCGAGGCGCGGTCCAGCTGCAGCAATCTGGAAGCGCTCCGCTGTTTGAGCGGATACTGTGCTATCAGTTCTGGCGGCAGATGATAGTCGTAGGACTGGATATCCAACAGATCCGGCATCACTTTTCGGGGTATTTGATCACATAGGGGGCTTTGACAGCGTCTTTGAGTTTGATCAGGAACTTGCCGATGGTGACATCGCTTTCCATTTGTACGGGAAGTTTGTATTGGTCATCGGTGAGCCAGAACAGCATATTGCCTTTCTGGTTGAACATCGCTTCACCGCGCAGCCGGGGCTCGACCACCAGACAATTGATCTTGCCGAAGATGGTGGAGATCGATTCGCGGCGGTGCACGATCACTTCACTGCTCACGGAACGGCCGTCAGTGGTGACATTGACCCGCACGGTACGGCCGGGGACAAGATCCAGGGTACGGATGTGGTAGATCACGCTTAGGGCATCCTGGGTGGGTACTTGCAGCGGGAGTTCCTCTGTTTTCCACTGGTTTTCGCGAAAGATCCATTTCTGAAAGGTGGTAAGTTTCTCCTTCTGGTTGTATATATGGATGCGGCGCTGGCGGTATTTTCCTTCCTGCAGGATTTTGGAGAATTTGTGGGGAGTCAGGGTCTGCTTGTCCCACCAGGACTCGATATTGTCGCGGACCTTGAACACGGAATCGAAGAAGGGATAGGTCTGGGCTGTGGTTTTCAGGTACCAAACCGGCAGGCCCTGATAGGTGGAGGACCTGGCCTCCATCACCACTTCGCCGGCCGAGACCAGGCCATACTTAACGTTGAAGACCAGCTTCTCCCCGTCCCGGAAGGGCAGGGCGGCAAGCTGGCAGGCCAGGCTCAGAGCCAGGACCAGCAGTATCAGTTTGACGGGTTTCATGTAAACTCCTGGGGATAATCTGTACGGCCGGTTATTGATGCACCGGCCAAGACATTGACATTGCGCTCACCTTCACCAGTGGCAGCGATCGAAGCTGCCGTGGCGAACATTGGCTTAGCTTTACTTACCATTATTACTCGCAAGCGGCGCTATTCCCGCACCGGGATTTACTTTCCCGGCTTGAAAAGACAGGATCAATCCCGAGGCGGGAGCCAGCAGAAAAGCATCGGCGTGCTTCTCGATCCGGCCGTGTTGGAAAAGGATCTCCCAGCCGGGGCCGGTATTGAAATCATGCGCTACAGTGGAATAATTGACCGCGACAACGATCCGTCCCTCCGCTGCATAGCGTTGCCAGGCCAGCAGGCCGTCCGGAGATTCCAGAAAAGCGAATCCGCCCTGGCGCAGCAGGGCCTGGCCATGCCGCAATCTGATCAGCCGGATATAGAAATCCCGCACTTCAAGCGCCTGCGGATCTTGTTCCCAGTCCCAATTGAAGGGGCGGCGGTTGTCGGGATCCTTGCCTCCGCGCATACCGATCTCGTCTCCATAATAGATATGCGGCGCGCCGGTGAAAGTCAATTGAAAGAGCAGCGCCAGCTGCAGCCGCGCGATATCGCCTCTGGCCAATTCCAGGACGCGCACCGTATCGTGGCTGCCCAAAAGATTCATCATGGCCTGGATGGCGGCCAGCGGATACTGGGCCAGGCCTTCCTCGACGCGGCGGCGGAAGCTGGTGCGGTCGATCAATCTGAGGATGAAGAATTCCAGCACGGGATTCTTGAAATAAGCGTAGTTCATCACCGAATCGAAGTAGCGATGCCCCACCCAAGCCTGGGCGCTTTGCCAGATCTCGCCTACGATCCAGGCCTGCGGCTTGAGTCGTTTCACTTCCCGGCGAAAGAGCTGCCAAAACCAATAAGGCACTTCCTCCGGAACATCGAGCCGGAAGCCGTCGATATCCATCTCCGCCAGCCACCAGCGGACACAACTGAGGATGTGGTCCACCAGATCCCGGTTCGGCTCCGCCTGCGTGATGTCACGGATATAGTTCTCAGCCGGATGGGCGCGGCTGAGGTCATAATTGAGATCCGGCATGTCCTTGATACCCCACCAGCATTGATAATAATCGCGGGGGTTAAAATCAGGCGGCAGCGGATTGGGCAGAGGCCACTTCTTCCAGTCGTACCAGTTCCAGTATCTCGACTGCGCACCTTGGGACACGCAGTCGCGGAAAGCCCAGAAGGTCTCGCCGGTGTGGTTGAAAGCCACATCCACAATGACGCGGATGCCGAGCGCGTGCGCGGCCTGGACCAGTTCGCGCAGATCCTGCTCCGAGCCGAAATGGGGATCGATCCCCTTAAACGCGGCGGCGTCGTATTTGTGGTTGGACTTAGCCGGCCAGAGTGGATTGAAGTAGATAACGGACACGCCCAATTCCTGCAGATAAGGGAGTTTCTGCCCCACGCCGGGCAGGTCGCCGCCGTAGAAGGACCACCAGTCCGGCTTGCCCGGCTCCAGCCAGGGGCTTTGCCTGAGGCCGGTGATATCGGTCCAATCCTCAACCAGATGGTAATATTCCACCTGCGGTGGCAGATTCTCGCCGGACGGAGGAGCTGTGCGGCAATCGGCGTAATACCACTCGGAGAAATCTGGATCGAGGCCGCGATCGCCGTTATAAAAGCGGTCGGGAAATATCTGGTAGACCACGCTGTCTTTCACCCAGTCCGGCACGGCAAAAATCGGCTGGCCCTGCAGGTCAAGGCTCAGGGAGCTGAGCTCCGCGGCCTCAAAGGAGAATCCCTCCGCGCCCAGATACAGGGTTTTGCCCTCGGCACTTATACTGATCAGGAGCTCAGCCTGTGGAGTTTTACTGGCGAAACTGCAATGATAGACTTCCTTGCCGTCTGCTCGTCCCAAACGGTCTAAGACCAGCTTCCGGCCATCCAGCCTCACGCTGATTTCCGCGCTCAAGCCCGGATGCCAGAAAAAGCGCAGCTCATAGTCATGTTCGCCGCTGCGCTGCAAGCTCAGGTAGTGGCCCAAACGTTCGTCCAGCAGGCCGGGATCCTGCCAGACCTTATGCCAGGACAGGCGCGGAGCGGATTCGGAGCGAACGACCAGCACTGAGTTCAGGCCGCCAAAGGGATCAGGCTCCTGATTTGTGTTGTCCGGGTCGGGCAGCCAGATGCCGTCCACGATGTACTTGTAATGGTATTTACCCTGTTCTATGTGCAAAACAAGCATGTAGATCCCGCCCAGATCGGCCAGATCGAGGATCTCCCAAGCCGAGAAATCCCCCGCCAGACCGACCTGATGGGCGCCGGCTGTGGGAGCTTGGTAGACAAAGCGGATCTCAGGCATCGGTCATCTGGATTCAGGCCGCAGGGAGGCTGTCATTAGAAATCCGCGTCAGGCTGGAGTGGCCTTTTTCCTTTTTACGGACGAGGCCTTGGTCTTGCCGCGCGGACTGGTTTCCCGCTCATAATGCAGTTTGAGGAACTGGCCGGTATAGGACTTCGGATTGGCCATGATCTCTTCCGGGGTGCCGGTCGCGATCACGTAACCACCTCCATCGCCGCCTTCCGGACCGAGATCGATGACCCAGTCGGCGCTTTTGATCACGTCCAGATTGTGCTCGATGACCACGACGGTATTGCCCATGCGCACCAGTTTGGAAAGCACCTGCAGCAGTTTGTTGATGTCATCGAAATGCAGGCCGGTGGTGGGTTCGTCCAATAGGTAGAGCGTCTTGCCGGTGCTGGTTTTGCTCAGTTCGCGGGAAAGCTTGATGCGCTGGGCTTCGCCGCCGGACAGAGTGGTGGAGGGCTGGCCCAGCTTGATGTAATCCATGCCCACCTCCATCAGGGTGGCCAGTTTGCTCTGGATGGAAGGGATGTTGGCAAAGAACTCGTAGGCCTCCTGCACGTCCATATCCAGGATCTCAGCGATGTTTTTGCCCTTGTAGCGGATGGAGAGCGTTTCCTGGTTGTAGCGCTTGCCCTTGCAGACTTCGCAGGTCACGTAGATATCGGCCATGAAGTGCATCTCGATCTGCTTGACGCCGGCGCCCTCGCAGGCTTCGCAGCGTCCACCCTTGACATTGAAGGAGAAGCGTCCGGCCTTGTAGCCGCGCATCTTGGAGGCCGGCAGCTGGCTGAACAACTGGCGGATGGGATCGAAAACCTTGATGTAGGTGCTGGGATTGGAGCGGGGAGTGCGGCCGATCGGCTGCTGGTCGATGTTGATGACCTTGTCGACATGCTCCAGCCCGGTGATGGCCTCGGCTTTCCCCACGCGGTGGTTGGTGCGGTAAAAGTGGTTGTGCAGGTACGGATAGAGGGTCTGGTTGATCAGCGAGCTCTTGCCGCTGCCGGAGACGCCGGTCACGCAGACCAAAAGCCCGATCGGGATATCCACGCTGACCTGTTTGAGGTTGTTGTGCCGGGCTCCCTGGATGGAGAGGGCCCGCTCGTCAGCCAAGGTGCGGCGCGGGGGGATGGGAATCACCTGGCGTCCGCTGAGATAGGCGCCGGTGAGGGATTTCGGACTGCGGATCAGATCGGCTACAGTGCCGCTGACCACGATCTCACCGCCATAGATGCCCGCCCGGGGGCCAAAATCCACGACTTGGTCGGCGCTGCGGATCGTATCCTCATCGTGTTCGACCACGATCACCGTGTTGCCCAGATCCCGCAACTGGCAAAGCATCTGCACCAGGCGCGTGTTGTCGCGCTGGTGGAGCCCGATGCTCGGTTCGTCCAAGATATACATCACCCCCACCAGCTGGCTGCCGATCTGGCTGGCCAGGCGGATGCGCTGGCTTTCGCCGCCCGAGAGGGTGGGCGAGCGGCGGTCCAGGCTGAGATAGTGCAAGCCGACGCTTTGCAGGAATCCGAGGCGGTTGTTGATCTCTTTCAGGATTTCCTGCGCGATGACGGCTTGATTGCCGGTCAAGCTTAGGCCGGAAAAGAAATCCAGGGCTTGCTGCACGCTGAGTTGCGTCACCTCGGCGATGTTGCGCCCGGCGATCTTCACCGCCAGCGAACTGGGCTTGAGTTTTCTCCCGCCGCATTCCGGGCAGGGCTTGTCGCTGATATATTGCATGTAGTAGCGCCGCATGTCTTCGGAGCTGGTCTCGTGCATGCGCCGCTGCAGGGTGGGGATCACGCCTTCGAAGCGCATCATGAACTCCCCGGAGCCGCGGTCGTTTTGCCAGGCGATCTTGAATTTCCGGCCCTTGGAACCGTAGAGGATGAGCTGTTTGACGAGCTCCGGCAGCTGATACCAGGGCTGGCTGAGCGAGAAATTGTAGGCGCGGGCGAGATTGCGGACCGTGTTCAGGGTCCAGCTGTCCTGTTTGGCTTCCAATCTGCCCCAAGCGGCCACCGCGCCTTCCATGACGCTCAGTTCGGGATCCGGCACCACCAGATCCGGATCGAACTCCAGCTTGTAGCCCAGGCCGTTGCAGAGCGGGCAGGCGCCGATGGGGCTGTTGAAGGAAAAATGCTGCGGGGAGAGTTCTTCATAGCCGATGTTGCAGCGGGAACAGGCATTTTGGGAAGACAGCAGCAGGACTTCGTTCTCTTCGCTGAGTTCGATCTTGACCAAACCCTCGCCCAGCTTCAAAGCCAGTTCCAGCGAGTCCGCCAAGCGGGATTCCACCCCGGATTTAAGCACGATGCGGTCGATGACGACGTCGATATCGTGCTTGCTTTTTTTGTCCAGGACGATCTCTTCCTCCAGCTTGCGCTGCTGGCCATTGATGATGACCCGCACAAAGCCTTCCTGCCTGAGTTCATCCAATTCCTCTTTGTGCTCGCCTTTGCGGCCGCGCACCAGGGGCGCCAGGACCTGGATCTTCGTTCCGGCAGGCAATTGCATGAGGTGTTCGATCATCTGGTCCAAACTCTGCGAGCCGACGGGATCCCCGCAATTGTAGCAAAACTGCTTGCCGACGCGGGCGAACAGCACCCGCAGGTAATCATAAATCTCGGTGACGGTGCCCACGGTGGAGCGGGGATTCTTGCTGGCCGCTTTCTGTTCGATGGAGATCGCCGGCGAGAGGCCTTCGATGTAGTCCACGCGCGGTTTTTCCATCTGCCCCAAAAACTGCCGCGCGTAGGCGGAGAGCGACTCCACGTAGCGGCGCTGTCCCTCGGCGTAGAGGGTATCAAAGGCCAGCGAGGATTTGCCCGAGCCGGAGACGCCGGTGAATACCACCAGCTGATTGCGGGGAAACTCCAGGTCGATGTTCTTAAGATTGTGTTCCGACGCGCCTTTGATGATGATTTTGGTCTTCAAAGCAGTAACCTCATGGCTGCGCAGGGAATTTGGGGCGCGGTGATTTGTCAAATGAAATGTATAAACTGTAAAAAAGGTCTTCGTATGGGCCGCAACTTGCATCACAAAAGAGCAGAGCCGGGCTCGCGTCCGGCCAAGCGAAAACCGGCGCCGATTTTGCTTGACAAGTTACAGGCTTTTCGCAAGATGGGATAAAGAGGTCTAAATGAAAAGATCGATTGTGCTGGTCAGCGTCCTGCTCAGCCTCTGTTTCGGGGCTGGAGCGTTGACTATTTACGACATCCAGTACACCACCTCCCGCGGGGTGGACAATTCCTATCCCAGCCCCTATCTGGGCAAGACGGTGACTCTGGAAGGAGTCGTAACCGCCTCCAACTACCGCGGCGGGGGCTTTTTCCTCTCCGAAACGGTCAGCGGAGCCTGGCGCGGCATCTATGTCAATACGGAAGCCTACAATCCCGGCGTGGGCAGCTATCTGCGCCTCACAGGCAAGGTGGCCGAGCATTTTGGCATGACCTGCCTGCAGGATCTCAGCGCCTACCGTCTGCTGGACCGCAACCGCCCCCTGCCCAAACCCGCCATCATCAGCAGCGGACAATTGCAAAACCCCCTCGAAGCCGAAGCCTATGAGGGTGTCTATACCCGCCTGCTCAATGTTTCGGCGACCGGCGCCAAATCCGCCCCCGGCAAATTCATGGTCAATGACGGCAGCGGCCAGTGCCGCGTGGTGCTGGACAACTTCGGCGCCCGCAAGCTCGTCGCTCCCGGCCTCGGCACCCAATATGCGCAGCTGGCCGGCATCGTGGTCTTTGGCTACGGCGAGTACGCCCTCTCGCCCATCGGCTCCGCGGACATGCAGATCCAGCAGCCTGTCTCGATCCAAACCCGCAGCTGGGGCAAGATCAAATCCATCTACAAATAAAGTTTCCAACCTATAAGGAGTGAGGATTATGAAGAAGTTTTTCAAGACTGTCCTGGTGATCGGCGGCACCGCCCTGGCCGCGCATTTTGGCATGAAGGCATACAAGAAGATCAACGGCGCTGTGAAACTGTCCAAATCGCTGCCGGAATTTCTCAACAACGTCTATGGCGAAAAACCCAAGATGGAATTCACCAGCGCCTTCAACAGCATGAAGATCAGAGCCGGATTCTCGCAGGAGATCCTGGACAAACACACCGATATCGAGACCACTATCCGCGAGTACATCGACGACTTTTATCCGGAATTGGGCAAGGCCTCCGTCATGATCGAGATCTACGCCAAGTGCGCGGAAGAAACCCAGGAAGCAGCTCCCGAAGAAGAGAACTGACAACCCTTTTTACTGGAATATCACCCTGCCCGCCTTCAAAGGAGGCGGGCTTTT
>CAYXEF010000082.1:0-6217 GCA_964463825.1 uncultured Candidatus Cloacimonadota bacterium
CGAAGAAGAGGGTTGAACAGATGAAAAGATGAAAAGATGAAAAGACTGGGTCCCGGCTCGCCACCCCGCAAGCGGGGACCCCGGCGTCCGGGATGACTTAGTTACTAAAGGCGGGGACCCCGGAGTCAGGGACGACAGGCGAGGTCAAGTCCATAGCGACAGGGCCTCGATCCTGCCAACGGCTGACAGGATCGGCGGATGACGAATTTGATTGACATAAACGGGGCGCTAAAAAGAGATGGCTGAAATTAAGCAAAAAACTATATTTAAAAGAGATAAAAGGAGTTACTCCCATGGCAAAGAACCTCAAAGCCACAATGGACGGCAACACCGCGGCGGCGCATGTCGCCTATGCCTTTGCCGAAGTGGCGGCCATATACCCCATCACGCCTTCCTCGGGCATGGGCGAACTTTCCGACGCCTGGGCCGCGGACGGCCGCAAAAACATCAACGGCACCACGGTGGATGTGATCGAGATGCAATCCGAAGCCGGAGCCGCCGGCGCGGTGCACGGCTCGCTCTCCGCTGGCGCCGTCACCACCACTTTCACCGCCTCGCAGGGCTTGATGCTGATGTTGCCGAACATGCACAAAATCGCCGGCGAGATGCTGCCCACGGTCTTTTATGTCACGGCGCGTTCTCTGGCCTGCCAGTCCCTCTCCATTTTCGGCGACCACTCGGACGTGATGAGCGCCCGCAACACAGGTTTCGCGCTGATCGCCGCCAACAGCGTGCAGGAAGTGATGGATCTCGGCCTGGTGGCGCAATTGGCCACGCTGAAGACCTCCATCCCCTTCCTCGTTTTCTTTGACGGTTTCCGCACTTCGCACGAGCTGCAAAAGATCGACGTGATCGACTACGAGACCATGGGCGAACTCAACGACCCCGCGCTGGTCGAGGCTTTCCGCACCCGCGCCCTCAATCCCGAGCAGCCCCGGGTCAAGGTCGGCCAGCAGGCTCCGGATGTTTATTTCCAGGGCCGCGAGACTTCCAACAAGCACTATCAGGCCGCTCCCGGCATCATCGCCGAGACCATGCAGCAGGTTGGAGACAAGATCGGACGCCGCTATCAGCCCTTCGATTATGTCGGGCATCCCCAGGCCGAGCAGGTGATCGTGGCCATGGGCAGCGGCTGCGAGACGATCGAAGAAACGATCGGCTATCTGAACGAGAAGCGCGGCATGAAACTTGGACTGATCAAGGTACGTGTCTACCGCCCCTTCAGCGTGGAGCATTTCCACGCGGTGCTGCCCGCCTCCGTGAAAGGCATCGCCGTACTCGACCGCACCAAAGAACCCGGCTCCCACGGCGAGCCGCTGTATCTGGATGTGGTTGCCGCGCTGCGCGGCCGGCCGGACATCTTTGTGATTGGCGGCCGCTATGGTCTCTCCAGCAAGGAATTCACCCCCTCCATGGTGCTGGCGGTTTACAAGCATATATTGAACAAGGGCTTCCACGGCTTCACCGTGGGCATCGAGGACGATGTCTCCCAGCTTAGCCTGCCCCTGGACGAATACATCGACACCGTGCCCGAAGGCACCATCAGCTGCAAATTCTGGGGCCTGGGCTCCGACGGCACCGTGGGCGCCAACAAAAACAGCATCAAGATCATCGGCGACCACACGGACATGTATGTGCAGGGCTATTTCCAATACGACAGCAAGAAAAGCGGCGGCATCACGCGCAGCCACCTGCGCTTCGGCAAACATCCCATCCACAGCCAGTACCTGGTCTACAGCGAGGATTTCGTCGCCTGCCACAACCAGGCCTACATCGGCCGGTTCGACATGCTGACCGGCATCAGGGAAGGCGGCGTCTTCCTGCTCAATTCCAATTGGGACCGGGCCGACGTGTTCAACCACCTGACCTGCGAAATGCAGCAGGTCATCATCGACCGCAAGATCAAGTTCTACAATATCGACGGCCTCAAAATCGCCGAGTCGGTGGGCCTGGGAGGCCGCGTCAATACCGTGATGCAGACCGCTTTCTTCCTCATTTCCGGCATCCTGGAACGCGAGGAAGCGCTCACCTTCATCCGCGAATCCATCCACAAGTCCTTTGGCAAAAAGGGCGAGGAAGTGGTCAGGATGAACCTGGACGCGGTGGACATGACCAACGCCGCGCTGGTCGAGATCGAGATCCCGGCCGCCGTGCCGCCCCTCTGCACGCCGCAGAAGAAGCTGGTGCCGGACGGCTCGGACGCCTTCACCACCAACGTCATCGAACCCATCATGCGGGAAAAGGGCGACCAGATCAAGGTCTCGGACATGCCCCTGGATGGTTACGTGCCCAGCGGCACCTCCCGCCTGGAAAAGCGCCGCGTGGCGCCCGCTGTGCCCAAATGGATCCCCGAAAACTGCATCCAGTGCAACCAATGCTCCTTCGTCTGCCCCCACGCCGCCATCCGAGCCAAGCTGATCAAGGACGAGGATCTCAAGGCCAAGCCTGAGACTTTCGCCACCCTCAAAGCCACCGGCGCCGAAGGCTATCAATACAAGGTGCAGGTTTATATCGACGACTGCCAGAGCTGCCGCGTCTGCGTCAACGAATGCCCCAAAGCCGCCCTGGTCATGAGCCCGATCGAAGAGGAACGCGCTCATGGCGAACAAGCCAATTACGAGTATTTCGACCGCCTGCCCTCGGACGTGCTGGGACCCTTCAAAGAGGCCAATGTCAAGGGCTCGCAGTTCAAACAGCCGCTTTTGGAGTTCTCCGGAGCCTGCGCCGGCTGCGGCGAAACGCCTTACATCAAGCTGCTCACCCAGCTCTTCGGCGACCGTATGCTGATCGCCAATGCCACAGGCTGCTCCTCCATCTGGGGCGGCACCTTCCCCACCATCCCCTATGCCAAAAACAAGGACGGCAAAGGACCCGCCTGGGCCAACAGCCTCTTTGAGGATAATGCGGAATATGGTTTCGGCATGCGTCTGGCGGTCAATTCCCACCGCAAACTGCTCCAGGGCGCGCTGCAGCAACTGAGGGAGAAAAACATCGATCCCGCCTTGAAAGAAGCGATCGGCTACTCCCTCGAGCATTGGAGCGAGGTGGACGCCCCCGCCAAGGACAATGCCGCCAGGATCAAAGCCCTGCTGCCGGCAGCCCTTAAGAACGCCTGCGAGGGTTGCGCTCCGCTTCTCAATCGCGTGGCCGAACTGCAGGATTACCTGCTCGAGCGCAGTATCTGGGCCATCGGCGGTGACGGCTGGGCTTACGACATCGGATTCGGTGGACTTGACCACGTGATGGCCTCAAACCAGAACCTCAACGTCTTCGTGCTGGATACCGAGGTCTATTCCAATACCGGCGGCCAGGCCTCCAAAGCCACTCCGCTGGGCTCCATCGCCCGCTTCGCCGAGGCAGGAAAAAACACCAACAAGAAGGATCTCGGCATGATGATGATGAGCTACGGCTATGTCTATGTGGCCGCCATCGCCATGGGCGCCAACAAAGTCCAGGCTCTGAACGCCATCATGGAAGCCGAAGCCTATCCCGGCCCCTCCATCGTCATCGCCTATGCCCCCTGCATCAACCACGGCATCGACATGTCCCTGGCGCAAAAACGCCAGAAGGCAGCCGTGGACGCGGGATATTGGCTGCTCTACCGCTACAATCCGCAAAACCGCCTCCAGAACAAGAATCCGCTCACTCTGGACAGCCGCGAGCCCAGCCTCAGCGTGCAGGAATTCCTCAACGGCGAGAAGCGCTATTCCGCTCTGCACAACATCTTCCCGGAACGCTCCGAGCACTTCCAGGAAAGCGCCAGCCTCTTTTTCAAGGAGCGCTATCTGCAATACAAGAAACTGACCGAGAGTTAAGAAAACACTGCATATCAAACGAAACAAACCGGCGGGACTGTGTTCCCGCCGGTCGTCTATTGGGATCGTTCGGGTTTAGACCAATACTTTCTCCACGAAGCGGGAGTACATCAGTTTTGCCAGGGCCAGGTACTTGAGCCGAAAGCGGATCTTGTCTCCAGTCTTGTACAGGTTGGGATTATCGCCCAGATCATATACCGTGAGATCGCTGCTGTTACCCAAAAACCTGAGCTTGGGATCTTCCGGGAGCAAATGCGCCGGATCAGCATCGAGTTCCCCAAAATCCAGAATCGCCCTGAATCTGAGTTCCGCGGCATCATCCTGCAGTTCGGCAGTGCTGCCCACAGCCCCGTTTGAAAGCAGGCCGTCGGGTTGGCCGCTTTTTTTGTACAACTCCACAATGTTGGCCTCAAAGGTGAAGGCGTCAGTGTTCAGGTCGGGAAGTTGCTGGTTGTTCAGGGGTGTGGTGCCCAGAAAGGCAGCTTCGCCAATGCGGAAGTGGTTCATTTCCCGGGGAACCTTGCCTTTCTCCAAGAGGGGGATGGTGATGGAACTGGCTCCAGATACCAGTTCCAGTTTACGTTTAAACTTAGCCTCCAGCAGCTGGCGATAAAGGACCAGCTGGATGAGTTTGTCGTAGGTGGGTTGGATGCCATACATGCAGCCCAGATTGGTGCCGATGCCTGCCACGATGATGTGGGGTAGCCGGAAAACCCTTTTATAAAAGGGAATCAGGCCTTCGCGGTTGATCCCTTCCCGCAGTTCGCCCATCTCGATCATCACGATCACCCGGTGCAGTTTGTTTTGTTTCGCTGCTTCCCGGCTCAAGGCCTGGATCGTCATGAGCGAACTGTTGAAAGAGATGTCGGCGTAGCGGACGATCTGGGCAGCATTGGTCAGGGCCGGAGGCTTGATGAACATGGTGCGCAGGGAGGGATCGATATCCTTGACGATCTTCAGGGATTTCCATTGTGAGACGGCGATCGAATGGGTGTTGCGGATTGCCGGATGGATCAGCACCCTTTCCAGCACATTCCTGTCCGTTCCCAGCACTTTGACCACCAGGGACCATTCTTTGCCATGCTCGCGCATCAGGCGGGAGATCCTGTCGATGTTGTCGATCAGGCGGTCCAGGCGGATCTGCAGGCGCGCCATGGCTCAGCTCCCGGTGAAACGCATCTCGGCGTATTTGCTGGTGAAGCCCATCCGCTCATAGAGACGCTTGGCCGGATTCTCATATTCGACGTGCAAAGCGATGTCTCCTCCGCAGGATGTCTGAATCTCCCGCAGCAAGCGGGATCCGATGCCCTGGCCGCGCAGCTCGCCGTTCACCGCGATATAAACCAGCAGCCAGCCCGGGACATATTCCCGCATGCCGGTCCGGTTCATTACCACGGCGCCGGCCAATTTGCCATCCCACCAAGCCAATGCGATAAATCCGCCCTTACCCCGGTCCGTGCTGAAGGCGTAATCCAGAGCCCGCCGGATGGCCGACTGGCTGTCCCGAAACTGATCCAGGTGCTGGTGTAAGAAATCAATCAGCTCATTTTCAGATACGCGTTCGCGCAGGGAGTTTAGGCTGCTGTGTTTGCTTATCTCGATCATAGTATTCTCCTTGTGTGGTTTGAGGCGCTTCCCGGTACTCATGAGCATGCTGCACAACTTATTGGTAGGCGGCAAGATCACCTTGTCAAGGTTTTTTTAGCTTCGTCACTGAATCAGCTGGGCGGAGGATCGGGTCGAATCAGCTCAGTTTTTTACTTGACTGCAAGGCAACCGATGACAGGATGTCGCTCAGGAGTTTATGACATGAATAGAGCGTTAAGCCATCTTATGGGACTGATTTGCTGCTGCCTGGCGGTGTCGCTGGCAGCCCAGAGCGATAAAGACGCGAAGGCGGAGCATATGAAAGAAATGCATCAGCAACTGGGAGCGGAGCTGTTCAACCGCAGCTGGGATCTCTTACTCAAGCCCGACCGCAGCCCGGAGGACGAAGCCCTGCTCGTCAACACCGTTCATGCCTCACTCTGGCACTGGCGCCAGCTGGGACAGCCGCTCAACGTCCTGCGCGGCGAATGGATGATCTGCCATGTTTACACGCTGCTCGGTCACAAAGAGGAAGCCCTCTATCATGCCCACAACATCCTGCGCCTCAAGGACGAGATCCAACCCACGGACTGGGATCTGGCCTACTGCTACGAAGCCTTGGCGCGGGTGATGGCGCTGCATGGCAATCGCGCTGAATTTGAACGCTACTACGCCCTGGCCCTCGAGGCGGGTTCAAGTATCAAGGAAGAAGGCGACCGCAAGCAGTTCGAAGCGGATATGAATGACGAATACTGGTTCGGGATGAGGCATTAGCCGCAACTTGCCGTAGCCTGATCTTAACTGTAGCCGGAGCT
>CAYXEF010000082.1:6317-7719 GCA_964463825.1 uncultured Candidatus Cloacimonadota bacterium
CCGGCGCTCGCTGAAGCGCCGTTTTATGGGCGGATCAGCGTCCGCCCGTACATAGTGTACCGGATCTTGACTGTGCCGGAGCTTGCCAAAGCTCCGCTTGTTCCTGTCCCGGCGCTTATCTCTGTGCGAAGGATTGGCATCCTCCGGCTACTCGTAGATCCGGCACACCCGGAAACCAATGACTCCGGAATAGTAGTCGGGCCCATTGTTCAGGCGGTCCCAGACATGTGAGTAGGTGGCGTCGCTGTCCCAGCCTCCACCCTTCTTGATCTTTTCCCAGGCAGCGCCGGAGCCATGGTAGTTGGTCGTTCCCACGGGCAGGGGTCCCCAGCAGTCCCACAACCACTCGAAAAGGTTGCCGGTCATGTCGTAAATACCGAGTTCATTGGGTAGTTTGGTACCCACCGGATGGCTGTGCCAGCCTGAAGTTTCGACCGTCCAGCCAGCCTCCGTGACCGAATTGCTACCGCTGTAGATGTAACCCTGGGAGTAAATCCCCCCCATGGCTGCGTGCATCCATTCCATCTCTGTGGGAAGCCGGTAGCCGTTGGCGGTCCAGTCGCAAACGAAATTCGACCAGTCCAGGCTGGCGGGCCAGGCTGTGGGGTTGGTTCCGTAACCTGTATAAGTGTAGCAAGGGCTAAGCCCTTCGGCGCTGCTGCGGAGATTGCAATAGGCGAGAGTGGTGAACCAGGAAACACTATACACCGGATATTCCGGGCCCTGGCCATAGACCGGATGGCTGTTCACATAGCCCATGG
Organism: uncultured Candidatus Cloacimonadota bacterium; assembly: GCA_964463825.1. Taxonomy (GTDB): domain Bacteria; phylum Cloacimonadota; class Cloacimonadia; order Cloacimonadales; family Cloacimonadaceae; genus Syntrophosphaera. The sequence goes on from CAYXEF010000082.1 coordinate 7,079, forward strand.
TGGCCAAAAACTCAGCCTGGGTGACCTCATACCTGCCGATCTGGAAACTGGAAACCGTGTTCAGACCGATCGAATTGTTGAAGGTGCCACCCTCCACATAGATCATGCCGGGGCTGACATCCGCCAGAACTGCGGTCACATAGTAAAAACGCCTGGTTGAACCGAGAGGAGCGGTCCAGCCGGTACCGTTGAACGTGCCGTTGGTAGCTTCCTGGAAAACCCCGCCCGGTTCGGCTGCGGAATAGACCTTGTAGCTGAGCGCGTTGATATGGGGCGACCAGGAAAGGAGCAATTCGGAACCGGAAACGGCCAGGGTGAGATCCTGAACCGACCTCTCACCGGCAGGCGGAGCAGAGCTAAGAGCCAGCAAAGCCAGTTCGGATCCAGCCAGGGCGGCCCCCGCCAGGCAGAGTAAAAATAAAGCGGCAATTGTTTGTTTTCCAATCATATCTCACCACCTCTCAATCGGTTATTGATATCGGATTGACTACTAAAACCATAGGTTGGAATATGTAATCCTGTCAATCATAATCTTGAGCCGGCCGCTATTCGCCACGCAGCTGATCCCTGCTGTGAAAGCCATGCCTCCAGAGCCAGCCGTCAGCGATACTCCGACGCTTTGGGCTCAGCTGGCTGTCAGG
>CAYXEF010000082.1:7819-11014 GCA_964463825.1 uncultured Candidatus Cloacimonadota bacterium
GGGGCGGATCGGCGCTGGTATCCGGACCTGCGTTATCCTCCTGGCCCAGCAGGGCGAGGATCGTCTCGCGGTAGCGTTCGAATGCGCGCCTGCCCCGCGCGGTGAGGCGGATCAGGGTGCGGGGGATCTTGTTTTCGAACTCTTTGTTGATCTCCACGTAACCGCTGGCCTCGAGTTTTTGCAGGTGCACGGAGAGGTTGCCGCGGGTGAGGCCGGTTTTGCGCAGCAGCCAGAGGAAATTGGCCTCCACCACCACGTAGAGGTAGAGCATGATATTCAGCCGGGCCGGTTCGTGGATGGTCCGGTCGATCTCGTCCGGGGACACCTCTGCGGGAGCCTCATAATCCTCATTCATCGGACAGCACCGGGTATTTTTTCATAAACCTGATCAGCCGCCAGACCCCCTGGATAAAGAGCAGCGCCCCGATCGCCGCGACAACCGCGAAGATCAGGAACCTGTCATTGACGAAATAGCGGCCCCCCACGACGAACACCACCGCGATCAGGGCGAACCAGATAAAATCCCGCCGCTTGCCCACCAAGGACATCAACAGCGCCAGGACGATGACGATCCCCGCCACGCCATACATGGTCAAAAGGTAGAACTGCCGGGATTGCTCCTGACTTAACGTTTTTCCCCGCAGCGTGAAATACGCGACCAGACCGGCGATGAGCAAAGCCAGCACGATCCACATTCCCGCCAGCCTCGCTTTCGTTTGTTCGCGCGGTTTGGCATAGCCCACACGGGGATAGGTGAAGCGCTTGCGCAGCGCTTCGATCAGGATCGGCACCAACGGGATAAAGACCACGAGGATCGTGCTCTGGCCCTGGCGGCTGAAGAGCATCGCCAGCATCAGAAACAGCCCCGCCACGATCTGCGTGATGCCGTCGCTGTACTTCTGTTCCACGATCACGTCTTTTTGAACTTGGTCGATCAAATCGTCTTTCATGGTTGCCTCCATTGGCAAAGACTAGTTTATGACGCAAACCTGTTTAATGTGCAGATCCTGTCAAGCTGTTTCTTGCCCGGAAGTTTAAAGATTATCACGGCAAATCCCTTGCCTGCCTGACCAAAACCTTGTTCTCCCCCAATCTGACCCCATTTCCCTCCGGCTATCATTGCGGACTCACTGCGCACTCATTACGGACAAAGTCCGCAATGAGTGCGCAGTGAGTCCGCAATGATAACGGGAGAGCCGCCTGGGGAGAATCACTTTTCTTCCTGAATCCAGCCGGAATTCCCCGGCCGGAAGAAGCATAAACTTCGGCGCGAGGATGAGTCTGTACTGACTGTGGAAGAAACTGGTGCTGAAGTCGATGCTGTGGAGTCACTCGACTCCGGCATGGTGGGAAGCGAAGGCGAGACCAACCGCTGCCCCTCCCCCAATGCCAGCCGCCATACTGGATCCGTGATGGGCTACGGGCTTAGTTGATGACCACCTGTCCGTCGCGGAAGCCCAGTTTCATGCTGGTTCCGGCGTTTCCGCCCAGCACGGCGCGCGCCATGGCGTCCTCCAGGTCTTTCTGGATGAGGCGTTTGAGGGGCCGGGCTCCGAATTGGGGATCGTAGCCGGCGGAGGCGATATGGTCCACCAAGGCTTCGGTCCAGCTGAGTTCGATGCCTTTTTCCTTCACGCGGTCAGCTAAATGGTGCAATTGGATGAGCACGATTTCGCGGATGTTCGCGGGCGTGAGACGGTGGAAGATAATGATGTCGTCCAGCCGGTTCAGGAATTCCGGGCGGAAGTACTGCTTCAGGATGCTCATCAATACAGGCCGCAGGGCTTCCAGGTCCTCCGCCTCATAGATCTCCTGCGAGCCGATGTTGGAGGTCATGATAATGACGCTGTGGCGAAAATCCACCGTCCTGCCTTTGCCGTCGGTCAAACGTCCGTCGTCCAGGATTTGGAGCAGGATGTTGAACACGTCCGGGTGCGCCTTTTCGATCTCGTCGAAGAGTATGACGCTGTAGGGGCGGCGGCGCACGCCTTCGGTGAGGTAGCCGCCTTCATCGTAGCCCACATAGCCGGGCGGGGCGCCAATGAGGCGGGAAACGGAGTGCTTTTCCATGAATTCGCTCATGTCCAGGCGCAGCATGGCTTTTTCGCTGTCGAAGAGATAGGCGGCCAGGGTCTTGGCGAGTTCGGTTTTGCCGACTCCCGTCGGACCGAGAAAAATGAAGGAGCCGATGGGGCGGTTGGTGTCGCTGAGACCGCTGCGGCTGCGGCGGATGGCGTTGGCCAGGGCGGTGATGCCCTCCCGCTGTCCGATCACGCGCCGGGCGAGTATGTCCTCCAGGTTCAGAAGCTTGCTCATCTCGCTCTGCACCAGTTTGGAGACGGGGATGTTGGTCCATTTGGAGACGACCTCGGCGATCAGTTCCTCATCGACCTTTTCCTTGATCAGGGGCTCGTTGTCCGCCACGGAGGCTGATTCCAGGTCACTGGTCAGAACCGCCAGTTCCTTTTCCTTGTCCTTGATGGAGCCGTAACGCAGTTTGGCCGTGGTCTCGTAGTCGCCGGCGCGTTCGGCGCGTTCGGCTTCACTTTTGAGGGCGTCAATCTCGGAACGCAGATCCCGGGCGCGCTCGAAGACCTTCTTTTCGTTTTCCCAGCGCAGGCGCAGGGCGTCGCGTTCCTCGCCCAACTGGGCCAGTTCGGCGCTGATCCTGGCCAGGCGCTGCTGCGAGAGTTTGTCCTCCTCCTTGGCCAGCGAGAGGCGTTCGATCTCCAATTGGCGCAGCTTGCGCTCCGCCTCGTCCAGTTCGGAAGGCAGGGAATCGATCTCCATGCGCAGTTTGGCGCAGGCTTCGTCGATGAGGTCAATGGCCTTGTCCGGCAAAAAGCGGTCCGAGATATAGCGGTCGCTGAGCACGGCGGCGGCCACCAGAGCGGTGTCCGTGATCTGGACGCCGTGATGCGCCTCATATTTTTCGCGGATACCGCGCAGGATGCTGATGGTGTCCTCGACGCCGGGCTCCTGCACCAATACGGGCTGGAAACGCCGCTCCAGGGCGGGATCTTTCTCGATGTGCCTGCGGTATTCGTCGATGGTGGTGGCGCCGATGCAATGCAGCGAGCCGCGCGCCAGGGCGGGCTTGAGCATGTTGGAGGCGTCCACGGCGCCTTCCGCCGCGCCGGCTCCCACCACAGTGTGGATCTCGTCGATAAAAAGGATGATACGGCCGTCGGACTT
>CAYXEF010000083.1:0-4189 GCA_964463825.1 uncultured Candidatus Cloacimonadota bacterium
AAGGCCAGGCTGTCGCTGATTGGGGGTTTGTGCCAGATAAATCTGGCACGACCGACCAGATGAATCTGGTGTTCCGTGTACCGGCGCTCGCCGCAGCGCCGCTGTTTCTTTGGCGGAACGGCGTCCGCCCGTACATGATTGGGCGGAGCGTTGCCCGCCCGTACAGGGAATAGCGGATGGACCAACTTCGGTTCGTACCACTACTATTTAAACAACCAGGCTTTACCATGCCATTGTTTTGCGGCCGCGGAGAAAGTTCTTGACAGCAATTAGGCCTTCGCCTAATTAGTCTTATGCTTAATAAAGCAAAAGGAGAAATAATGCTGGAAGCCCTATTCAAGGCGGTTTCGGACCGCAAGCGCCGCGAGATCCTGCAGTTGTTGCGCCGGCAGGGGACCCTGCCCGTGGGGGAGATCGCGCGGCATTTTCCGATCAGCGCGCCAGCGCTCAGCGAGCATCTCAAGATCCTGCGCGAGGCGGGGCTGGTCTCGGCGCGCAAGCAGAGGCAATTTGTGCTCTACAGCCTGAATACCACGGTGTTCGAGGATCTGGCCAGTTGGGTCGCCGGCTTTATCGACAAGACAGAGGTGAGAAATGACGAGACTGAGTAAGTTCAAATGGGCGTTGGCGATCCTGGGGCTGCAGCTGATCGCGGTGTTGTATTTTGCCGGCATTCTGCCCGCGGACGCCAAGGTCCCCATCCACTGGAACATCCGCAACCAGATCGATGGCTGGGTCGGCCGCGGCGTGGGTTTGGGCTGGGGCATCGGTTTGAATGTGCTGATGTTCCTGCTGCTCTATCTGATGCCCTGGTATTCGCCCTGGTACCGGCGCTACGAGGAGCGATTCGAGCGTGTGGTGCCTGCCCTGACGGCGATCCTGCTCTTCTTCTTCGGCGTAATCAGCGTTTACGCGCTGTATGTGGCCAAATGGGGCGAGCCCCAGGGGGTGAACATGATCCTGATCTTGATCGGCTTTCTCTTCATCTGTTTGGGCAACCTGCTGCCCAAGGTGCCCAAGAACTTCTTCATCGGGATCAAGACGCCCTGGACGCTGGCCAATGAAACGGTCTGGGACAAGACCCACCGCCTGGGCGGGATACTCTTCGTGGTCAGCGGACTGATCATGATCCTCAAAGGCTTCGTTCTGGCCGGACACGCGGCTTTTCAGACCGGGAGCGCGGTGTTGGCCTTCGGACTGGTGCTGTATCCGATCCTGTATTCGTTTATTCTGTACAAGAGGAGGGGGGAATAGGGCAAGAGGGCAAAAGGGTAAAAGGGCAATAGGAGCCGTTGCAGCGCGTCAGATGAGGCGGTCGACGACGGGCAGGGTTTCGGTGAGGAAGTCCGCGAAGCGGTCCTTGAGGATGGCCCTGCGCGCCATCTGCATCAGTTCCTGATAGAAATAGAGGCTGTGGATGGTGGCCAGCCGCATGCCCAGGATCTCGTTCAGGGTGATGAGGTGGCGGATGTAGGCGCGGGAAAAATGGCGGCAGGTGTAACAGCCGCAGAGGGGGTCGATGGGGCCGAAGTCGTCCTTGTAGCGGGCGGCTTTGACGATCATCTTGCCGTTGCGGGTGAAGATGCTGCCCTTGCGGGCGTTGCGGGTGGGCATCACGCAGTCGAACATGTCCACGCCGCGGGCGATGTTCTGCAGCAGGTCGGCCGGGGTTCCCACGCCCATCAGGTAGCGCGGTTTGTCGGTGGGCAGGATGTCGTTGAGCAGTCCGGTGATGCGCAGCATGTCCTCTTTGGGCTCGCCCACGGCCAATCCGCCGATGGCGTAGCCGGGAAAATCCAGATCCATCAAGGCGAGGGAGGAGCGTTCCCGCAAATCCGCGTGGATCCCGCCCTGCACGATGCCGAAGAGGGCCTGGCGTTTGGTGTTGCGAAAGGCCGCTTTGCCGCGCTCCGCCCAATGCAGGGTGGTTGTGAGCGACTTTTCCACATACTCGCGGGTGGCGGGGAAGGGCGGACATTCGTCGAAACTCATGATGATGTCCGCGCCGAGGGCTTCCTGGATGGCGATCACGCTCTCCGGAGTGAAGCTATGGCGGCTGCCGTCGATATGGGACTGGAATTTGACGCCCTCGCGGCTAATCTTGCGCAGCGCGGCCAGGCTCATCACCTGGAATCCGCCGCTGTCCGTGAGCAGGGGACGGTCCCAGCTGATGAACTTGTGCAGGCCGCCGGCCGCGCGGATCAATTCGTGTCCGGGACGCAGATAGAGGTGGTAGGTGTTGCCCAGAATGATCTGCGCGTGGCTTTCCTGGAGTTCGTGCGGGCTCATGGCCTTAACCGTCCCGAGCGTGCCGACGGGCATGAAGACCGGGGTGCGGATCTTGCCGTGAGAGGTGGTGATAGTGGCGGCGCGGGCTTTGCCGCTGGTTTTCTCGAGTTGGAATCTAAACATAATAGTAGAACACTGATGACATGATCGGCATGATCAACATGATCTTATGTGAGTAATTGATCTTATCAGTGCCGACTTCAGCCTAAACTGATCTCCATAAATTAATGCTTCAACCATCAGGTTACCCTTTCGCCCTTTTCTAACTGGCATTCTCACCTGTTCATGAAGCGTACAAGTTCGCTGGAGACATCGGAGTAAAACGCCAAAAACATCAATCCAACAAGTAAAACAAAGCCGATAGACTGCAGAATAGACTGGACTTTCAATGGAATCGGCCGCCGGATGATACCCTCGATCACGGAAAAGAGGATCAAGCCGCCATCCAGGATGGGGATGGGCAGCAGGTTCATGATCATCAGCATGAGGCTGATGCCGCCAAAGAACAGGAGCAGGCTGCCGATGCCCTTGCGGCCAATCTGCTGGCTGATCGAGGCGATCATCACCGGCCCTCCCACGGAGCGGCCCAGTTCGGAGGGCTTCCTGGCCAGTTGCAGTAACAAGCGGTAGTTCATGACGACGAAATTGGCCGTGTTGTAGGCGCCCAGACCGATCGCTTCTCCGAAGGCGAACTGGCGGCGGTAGCGGACCGGCTGGTCCTGCATAATACCGATTGCCTTTTGGGCGCCGGTGGCGAGGCTGCTCTCCAGGCGCAGGCTCTTGCTAAAGCTGCGGCCTTCGCGTTCCAAAGCCAGCAACACGGTGTCGCGCGGGGCGTTGAGGATCAGTTCACGCATCGCGTACCAATCGCTCACGGAGACGGAGTCCACCGCGGCGATGCGGTCGCCGGGCAGCAATTTGGCGTGGTAGGCCGGAGTTTTGGGTATGACCTCGCCGATGATGGTGCTCACGCGGGGCAGCAGACTGAGGGCCAGGGAATCGGCATCGGCAGGTGCGATTTTGAAACTTAAGCGCTCTCCGCCGCGACCCAGGACCAGGTCGCCTCCCGGCCCGGCCAGCAGGGCTTCCTGAAACTCGCCGAAGCCGCGCACCGGCTCGCCGTTGAAACTGATCAGGCTGTCTCCGGGTTGGAAAACACCGGACCATTTGCCCTCGGCTCCATGCAACACCGGGCTTTGGTCCTCCACCTTGAGCGGCAGGAGGAAGGATATGATAAAAAGCAGCAGTCCCAGGACCAGATTGGCGGCAGGCCCGCTGAGGCCGATGAGGACCTTTTTCCACCAGGCTTTGGCGCGGAAGGAAAGAGAGACATCGGGCTCCGGGTCGTCGGGATTTTCGCCTTTCATCTTGACGTAGCCCCCGAGCGGTATCCAGCCTATGCGGTAGTTGATCCCCTTGCGGGTGAATTGCGCGATGGGCTTGCCAAAGCCGAGTGAGAATCTCTCTATGCCCACACCGAAGGCGCGCGCGACCAGGAAGTGGCCAAGTTCATGGACGAAGATCATGAGCCCGAAGGCGAGAATGGTTAGCAGCAATGTCATATCAGTTGAACAGATTAACAGATGAACAGATTAACGGTTGCTGCGCATGAGGTTTGAACTGGCTGATGAATGATGGATAGGGATTCAAGTCTTTTACCTGTTGGTTTTGGTGTCGTTGTTTTTCAAATAGTCGATGAGCCCGATCAGCATCTTCCTGATATGTTTGATCTTTTCGGTATAGGGGCTCAGGTCTGTCAGATAATCAAGCCTGAAGGCGATCTCCAGCTGGGTCTCCAATTCGGAGAGGGAGCCATTGGCGATGTACAGAAACTGAATGAATTCCTTGCGGTTGTTCCTGCCAGAGCCCTCGGCAATATTTGAGGGTATAGACACCGCAC
>CAYXEF010000083.1:4289-10822 GCA_964463825.1 uncultured Candidatus Cloacimonadota bacterium
TTGCGGTTGTTCCTGCCAGAGCCCTCGGCAATATTTGAGGGTATAGACACCGCACATCTTCTGATCTGGGCGCAGAGGCCAAACAACTCATGTTTGGGGAATGAGTGCGTGGCCTTGTAGACCATCACCACGAAATCCATGCTTACTTGGTACAAGTCCAAATCCCGATATGATCCCATAACTCTAACTCCTTATGCTTTGGTCGGAGAAATCAGCCCGGCAGGTCCTCTTTTAATCTGTTCATCTGTTCAACTTCTAATCCTACCGGCCAGGGTTATCGCAATATAACTCGCCACATCAGTGGAGTAAGTTCCAGTCCCAAATCCCGCGTCATAGCCCAGTTCGATGGCCAGTTCATGCGAGATTCTGGGTCCCCCGCAGATGAAGAGCATCTTGTCGCGCAGCTGTTCGGCCTCGGCCAGTTCGATGAGGCGGGTGAGGTTTTTGATATGGATGTTTTTCTGCGTGACCACCTGCGACACGAGGATGGCGTCGGCTTTTTCCTCGCGGGCGCGGCGCAGCAATTCTTCAGAGGGGACCTGCGCGCCGAGGTTGAGCGCGTTGAACATCTGGTAGCGTTCCAGGCCATAGCGGTGATTGTAGCCCTTCATGTTCATGATGGCGTCGATGCCGACGGTGTGGGCGTCGCTTTCGATACAGGCGCCAACGACGGTGAGGACGCGGCCGATACGCTCGCGGATAAAGGCGTCCGTGGCCTCCAGGTCCATAACCGGGGTTTCCACGACCTTGACCTTGATCCTGGCGGGATCGACCACGGCGTCCGTGACGGCATAGGCGATGAAGTGGGTGTAGCCTTCGCGCAGGTCGCGCAGGGCGCAGATCTCGATCTCATCTAAGCCGATCTGCCTGAGCAGGAGCCGCGCGGCCTCTTTGCCAAAGGCGTCCGGCGCCACGGGCAGGCTGAAGGACAGCTGTATCTTGCCGTCGCCGGAGGTATCACCGTAGGGGCGGAGCATGCTTTTCTTGGTCATTAGCCCAACTCCCCTTTAAACTTGTCCAGGAAGGGATTGAAATACTGGGCGTCCTTGCGGAATACTCCCCCGAGGCCCTTGCCGCCGCTCTCCGGACGCTTGATGTCGGCAAATTCCCCGCGCGCCATGGCGGCAAAGAGGCCTTCCTCCGCCACTTTTTCCAGGAAGTTTGCCGCTTCCGTGAGCACCTGTGTGGCACGGCGGTTGACGAAGCTGTCCGGAGCGAGGCAGAGATTGGCGTCCAAATCCTTGACGGCCTTGAAGATATACTGCGCGTTCTCGATGGCCAGAGAGCGGTCCGCCAAATGCGGTGTGTGGATCGCCTCCGTCATCATGCCCAAAAGTTGCACGCCCTGCCCGGTAAGTTGGCCGATAAAATTGAACATGGCGTCCATGAGGTGGGTTTTGAAAATATTGCCGCTGGCGAACTTGGTGGGGGGCATATACTTGACCGGCGAGTCCGGAAACAGGGTGCGGGTCAGCAGCGCGTGCGCCAGTTCATAGGAAAAGCTGTTGTCCAGATCGGGGTCGATCTCGTGGGCGTGGCCGAGGCCCATCTTGTCAGGCCTGACGCCGCTGAGCAGGGCGAATTGCTCGTTCAGCAGCTGGGAGGCGGTGACCGTATAGGCCTTTTCCACGGCGTCCGAGGTGGTGAGGTAGTTGTCCTCGCCGGTCTGGATCTCGATGCCGGCATAGGCGTTGATCATGCGGCTGAAGTATTGGTCCAGCAAGGTTCTCTGGGGATTGATGTCACGGAAGAGGATGCCGTACATGGCGTCGTTGAGCATCAGGTCGAGGCGTTCCATCGCCCCCATGGCCGCGATTTCAGGCATACAGAGACCGGAGGCGTAGTTGGTGAGGCCGATGTAGCGCTGTTCGGCCTGGGAAACCTCATCCAAAGCGGCACGCATGATGCGGAAGTTTTCCTGCGTGGCGTAGGTGCCGCCGAAACCGACCGTGGTGGCGCCATAGGGCACGTAGTCCAAGAGCGATTGGGCGGTGGAGCGGATCACGGCGATGATGTCCGCGCCTTCACGGGCGGCGGCTTTGGCCTGGACCGCGTCCTCGTGGATATTGCCGGTGGCCACGATCACGTAAATGGCCGGCACGCGGCGGGGTCCGTATTGGGCGAGCATTTGCTCGCGGGTGGCGCGCTGCGCGGCGATGCGCTTGAGCATTTGGGAGGACAGTTCGTCCAGGAGCGCGAACACCTCTTGCGGCGGGGCGGGCGGCACAGCGGCCAGATCCAGTTCCCCGCGTCCCACGGCCCCGGCTGCTTCCTGCACGGTCAGTTTTCCGGCCAGCATGGCGTTGGCAAGCGGAATGGCAGCGCCCTGCAACAGCGCGTTTTGGGCCTTGAGCTGGTCCACCAGGACGTTGGGCAGCGGCTTGCCGTCTTTGAGCGCGCCGTCCACGCCCAAAAGACGCAGCACCGTGCGCTCTATCGCCAGCGAGGAATAGTCATCGAACAGCCAGCCGAAGGAGCGCGTGATGCGGGCGGCGGCGTCGCGGGCGCGGGCGATCAAACCGGGATCGATCTCCAGTTTGAGCATCGAACCTCCATGATAGTATCGTCTTTCAGCCCGCACCTTTTTCTGCGCGAGGCTTATCCGTCAAGCAAAAAGGGGAAGGAAGCGCCCTTTGCGTCCGTGGATACAATGTCTCACTGAGAATTGCAAATCGTCTCACCAAAAAATGCAGGCAGCGGAAAAGGTGCATATCTCAGGTAAGCGGATCAGTCAATCAACCCATTATGAGATCCGGTCCGTTAGAGCTCTCTCTGGATCATCTTGTCGGTAACGGCGATATCAGAGACCTGACCGGAGCATAGAAAAGATGATAGATCTATCAGGAGTTTGTATTTCCGCGACGGATGAATAAGCCATTATAGGCTGTAACACAGCGTTTTATCCCTCCCCCGCCCATTATTTACTTGACAAAGAATGCTCCACATTTCTATTATAAAAGAAAGAAACAAACCAAAACTCAACACTGGAGGAACCCATGAAAACAGTAGTGCTATTCTGCATCCTGTTGATGTTTGGCTCCGGGCTGCTGGCGCTATCCGGCTATGGCACCAGCGCACCGGTTTTCAACGACACCGTCGATCCCACCCTGTCCATCATCGCGCCCAATGGCGGCGAAGCCTGGTATATCGGCGACACCAACGACATCCTGTGGAACGCCATGGACACCAACCTAATTCACAACAGCGTCTATCTCTGGTATAGCCTGAATGGAGGAACGGACTACATCTCTTTGGCGGAGGCGATCGCCAACAGTGGCTCCTACGCTTGGGAGATGCCCTCGGTTCAAAGCGACAACGCCAGAGTGCGGATCAAGGTTTCAGACAGCTTTGGCAACTTCGCCCAGGGGGTCAGCGCCGGACCCTTTTCCATCATCTATGTGCCGCCCGCCGAGCCCGAGGGCGTTACGGTGGATATCTCCAACAACGTGGACGCGGTGATTACCTGGCAGGCCGTGACGCAAACCATCCCGCCCTACAACACGCCCATCACCCCGGACGGCTATATCGTGCTCTACAACGAAACGCCCTATGAGGATAATCAGTTTTATTACTTCCTGGCTATGACGACAGGGCTGTCCCACACTCATCCCTTGGTGGCCCGGTTCCGCGACCAGATGTTTTATAAAGTGCTCGCCTTCAAGGACTACCGCGGCAACCTGGCCCGGCTGTGCGCGCAGCTCGGCCCGGACAGCGCGGTTAAGTATACCTGGGGCGATATCCTGCATGCCCTGGCCAAAGAAGGAGGTGCCCAATGAGAAGGAACCTTGTACCTGCGCTCCCTGTACCGGCGCCCCATGTACCGGCGCTCGCCGAAGCGCCGAAACAACAAGGGCGGATCGGCGTCCGCGTGTTCAGTACCGGCGCTCGCCGAAGCGCCGAAACAAAAAGGCGGATCGGCGTCCGCCTGTACATTGCGGCGGCCCTTCTGCTTCTGGCGCTGCCCCTCTGCGCCGAATCCTCTACCATGCAAGGCATTGAAAACTCTGTCAACAACACCTTGAGTAACCCGGATCGTACCACCGCACCGGTGGTCAGCAATGTAAGCGCCAGCCAGCGCACCGACGGCAGCAAGATCGTGGACATCTACTACGACCTCTACGATGCCGATGGCGACCTTTGCGACATCACGCTGGCAATCTCCGCGGATAACGGCGCCAGCTTTGGCATCATCCCCAGCCCGGCTTACATGAGCGGGGACTTTGGCGATGACCTGCCCTCTGGAACCAATAAACACATTGTTTGGGATGTCGGAGCCCAGGGAGCCAATCTTGATGGTAGCTACCTTTACCGGGTTTATGCCGATGATGGCTATTCGCCACCCCTGCCGGAGAACTTCGTTTTGGTGCACGGCGGCACCTTCAACAACGGCATCTCAGATGTCACGATCAGCAGTTTCTACATCGACATGTATGAGCTAACGCAGGCTGGCTACCAGGCGGTGATGGGATCTGACCCTGCCAGTGGCTATGGAGACGGGGATAACTATCCAGTGTACTATGTGTCTTGGTTCAATGCCATCGAATACTGCAACCGGCGGAGTATTCAGGAAGCATTGAATCCCTGCTACAGTTACAGTACCTATGGGACGCATCCGGATAATTGGCCCTCTGGATGGAATACCAGCTACACCAACCACACCAACGTATCCTGCAACTGGACCGCCAACGGCTACCGCCTGCCCACCGAGATGGAATGGATGTTTGCGGCCAAGGGTGGCAACCAGAGCCAGGGTTATATCTACAGCGGCAGCAATGATATCAATGCCGTGGCGTGGTATGCTGGTAATTCCGGCTCTACCACTCACACCGTAGGCACCAAGGCCGTCAATGAGCTGGGCACCTTTGATATGAGCGGTAACGTGTGGGAATGGGTGTGGGATATTTATGGCAGCTATACCTCCGGTCCCCAGACCGATCCGCATGGAGCTACAAGCGGCTCGTACCGTGTGGTACGCGGCGGGGCCTGGAACACCGGAGCCGACCACTGCGCCGTTTCCAGTCGTGGCAACCTCGATGCGGCGTACACGTTTCCGCATTTAGGCTTCCGCTTGTGTAGGGTTTCCCCTTGATTTTTGTGTACAGGCGGACGCCGTTCCGCCTTTTTCCCTGTTTCGGCGCTACGGCGAGCGCCGGCACAACTACAATCAGCGTCTGCAGCATCTTCCAGGTCAAGAACCTGCTCTGCACGCAAGGCGGATCATAGAGGGGGAAATCCAGATTTCTATCCTGCTCCCCTGGGGACAAAGAGAATCAGGGCTTCATGGCTTGGTAGCATTGGTCGAAAAGCTGTGCAGCTTTGTCTGGCCGGGTTTATGATAATGGATAGTCTATCAACCACTTTATTCAGCCCACAGCTTCCAGATTAGGGACCCGGATCGGAGTTTAGAGTGGTTTCGGATCGGGTTTTTTCCCTTCAATCGCGCATATATCACAACAACTGTTTCCGGCAACACCCTCGTATGTCCAACTCCGGTCTAAAATCAGCCCTATTGCAATTATTACGGATTCAAAGACGTCCAGAAACGTCCCAGGCGGCCGATGTCCAAGTCCAAACTAAAATCCAAGCTATATCCTCACCGCATAAAGGCTTAATCCCACTGTCCAAGTGATACGGGCTTGCAACTTTGGGTGAGAGTTTATAGTAGCTTCATGAGGATGGAAGTTTGGCGCAGCGGGCAAAGCGGCTTATCCTATCGGCAAAGGAGACAACATGCAACACATAATCGCCGCGCTGATCTTGTTGTTACTGCTCAGCCCCGGCCTCGCCGCCAAGGTAGCCAAGGGCGCCAACCCAGTCCAGACGGTGGCTTCAGTCGATCTGCAGCGCTATCTGGGACGCTGGTATCAGCAGGCCTTTTTCCCCGCCCGTTTCCAAAAAGCCGATTGCGGCAAGGTCGTGACGGCGGAGTATTCATTGCAAAAAAACGGCAGGATCCGCGTGATCAACACCTGCTATTCCGACGCGGCCGGCACGGTCGTAAAACGCCGGGCCCAGGCCACTGCCTATCCGGTGGACAAGACCAACGCCAAACTCAAGGTCAGCTTTTTCTGGCCCTTCAAGGGTGACTACTGGATCGTCAAACTGGACCAAAAGAACTATTCCTACACCGTGGTCAGCGACCCCGGCCGCGATTATCTCTGGATCCTGACCCGCCAGATGGCCATCGATAAAAAGACCTACGAGGAGATCACGGACTTTCTGCGCGACAACGGCTGGGATCTGAGCCGGCTGGTCTTCACCGGCAAACTGAAATAGACAGGCATCGGAGGGGCAGGGGCTGCATGGCCTGAGCGGCCCAAATTCACTTTCCGATTGGTGAATCCGCGTTTTTTTCGCGGTCCATCCCGATTTTTTCCCTACCCGGCTCCGGTTATCATTGCGGACTCACTGCGGACTCATTACGGACAAAGTCCGCAGTGAGTCCGTAATGATAGCGCAATGATCGCGGGGGGAAAGAAAAAAGGCGCCGGCCTTGGGGCCAGCGCCTTGTCCGGGCTATGGGCTGTTTATTG
>CAYXEF010000084.1:0-10343 GCA_964463825.1 uncultured Candidatus Cloacimonadota bacterium
GCTGGAGTCGAGCGAGGCACGAGCATCGACTTCAGCAAGGACCACGAAAGCGTCAGCTGTCTACCGCGGATCCATATTCCTGAAGTACAAGCTGGGTCCAGGAGTCCAAGCTCGCAAGCTCGCTGGACTCCAGGCCACATCGCTGGACTCCAGGCGGACGCCTCTTCGTGGCGGCTATCCGCTATGCCTCTCCTGAACTTCCCCTATGCCTCCCCTGAGAGCCAGAAGAAGTCGGCGGGAAACTTGCCGGAGGCGTAACAGCCAGCCGCCAGGGACGATTGGCAACGGGCTGTCCACGAATTATACGAATATACACGAATAAAATGAGACCTTGTACATGGTTACAATTTCGAGGATGAACGATCACTCCGTCTAATCCGGATACCTTACTCCTGCTCAAATTCGTGTCAATTCTGTAATTCGTGGTCAATTCATCTTTTGTCGCACAAGATCGCGGCGCTCGCGGACCCCGGCCGGCGGTCAAAAAAACTATTGACTAAAAGAGTGCCCTGCAAAAGCATGATAAATTAAGAAAAAACCAAGGTGAGCGCGATGCTGACAGCGAAAATCTACATTTGTCTCAAGCCCGGAGTGCTGGATCCGCAAGGCAAGGCGATCAGCAATTCCTTACACCAGTTGGGATTTGCCCGGGTGCTGGAGACCCGTGTCAGCAAGTATATCGAGCTCACATTCGACCACGACGACGAAGCCGCGGCCCGCGCGGAGACCGAACAGATCTGCAGCCAGCTGCTGGCCAACCACAACACCGAAACCTATTCTTACAGCCTGGAAGCTGTACCGCGGAAACAGCCTTGCGAGTAAGCGTGATCACCTTCCCGGGCTCCAATTGCGATCACGACGCCCAGCGCGCCTTTGCCCGGCATGGCCACGCCAGCGCCTTGATCTGGCACAAAGACCATGATTTGCAGGATCCTGATCTGGTGGTGCTTCCGGGCGGCTTTTCCTACGGCGACTACCTGCGCTGCGGAGCCTTGGCGCGCTTTTCGCCGATCGTGGCGGAAGTCGTGCGCTTCGCCGAATCCGGCGGCCTGGTGCTGGGGATCTGCAACGGCTTTCAGATCCTCACTGAAAGCGGCCTGCTGCCGGGAACGCTCTTAATGAACGATTGCCTGTCCTTCGTCTGCCAACACCAAAACATCCGCGTGGAAACAGCGGACACGCCCTTCACGCGGGGCATCGGGTCCGGCTGCGTGCTGGACATCCCCATCGCGCACAAGGAAGGCAATTACTTTATCGACGCCGACGGCCTGAAAAGCCTGCAAGACCAAGACCAGATCGTGTTCCGCTACTGCGACGCCGCGGGACGCGTCACGCGGGAAGCGAACCCCAACGGATCCCTGGACAACATCGCCGGGATCTGCAACCAGCAAAGAAACGTCCTGGGCCTGATGCCGCATCCCGAACGCGCCGCCACGCCCGAGGTCACCAGCCATGACGGCGAGCGGATTTTCGCGGCGCTGCAAGAGCATTTTGGCCAGTCTTGACCGTCTGGTCTTCCCGCCGGTCTGTTTGGCCTGCCACGCGCGCGTCCCGGCCGCTACGGAGATCCTTTGCGCCGATTGCCGCGCCAAATTGCAGCCGATCGACCGCCATTACTGCCCCAAGTGCGGAGCTCCTTTGAAGGACTACCGCTGCGGGCCCTGCTCCGAGACCAAATATGTTTTCGATTTCGCCCGCGCGGCCTATGTCTACGAAAGTCCGGCGCAGGAACTGGTCCACCGCCTCAAATACGAAGCCCTGCGCGCTCCGGCCCGTTTTTTCGCCCAAGCGCTTCTACATCATCCATCGGTTCAGCGGCTGCGGGGCAATTTCGACCTGGTGCTGGCCGTACCTCTGCACCACGTGAGGCAAAGGGACCGCGGCTTCAATCAATCCCGGCTGATCGCCAAACAAATCGCCCAAGGCCTGAATCTGCCCTGCGCTAAACCCGTTTTACGCCACCAAAACACGCTCAGCCAGACCAATCTGAGCCGCGAAGCGCGCAAACGCAATCTCCAGGGCGCCTTTTCGCTCAGGCGCAAGGCCCATGTGGCCGGCAAACGCGTGATCCTGGTGGACGACGTGTTCACCACGGGCACCACGGTCAACGAGATCAGCGGGCTGCTCAAAGACCGGGGCGCCGCCAGGGTCGCGGTGCTCACCGCCAGCCGGGCCGTGTGATATGAACAAGGAATACCGAGAGATCAAGACCGTTATCAGCGAGGAAGAGGCGCAACAAATGATCGAGCGCGTGGCCCGCTTCATCGTCGAACGCGGACTCGGCGCCGCCGGCATTCTGGTGCTGGAATCCCTGCATCCGCTGCACGGCATCGCCAGCCAGGCCATGTATTTCGTTCTGCCTTTCGCCGAGATGGTCTTCGACTCGCAAAAATACCAGAATTTTGCCCTCATGCTCCAGAACGAGGACTACCTCAAACGCCTGATCCGGCGTGTCGACGAACTGGACGAGGAGATCAACCGGGAACGCCGCTCAAGGGCGCGCCTGATCAGCCAGGGCCGCCGCAACCGGCGCCGGGCCTGGATCCGCAAGCTACTCAAAAAAGAAGATAAAACCAGCTGAAGAAGCGGAGGTATTATGCAATACGACGAGAAACGCCTGACCCGCATCGTGGCCACTGACTGCGGCAGCACGACGACCAAGGCAATTTTGATCGAGTGGGTGGACGGCGAATATCGCCAGACCATCCGCGGCGAGGCGCCCACCACTGTGGAAGCCCCGCTCAACGATGTCACCAAGGGCGTGATCAACGCCACGCAGGAGCTGGAGGAACTGGCCCGGCTCAAGTATAAGAACCCCAACATCAGGTTCATGGAAAACGGTGAGTTCGTCATCCCCCGCCAGGGCGACCTGGGCGTGGACGCCTACGTGTCCACCTCCTCGGCCGGCGGCGGTTTGCAGATGATGGTGACCGGCGTGGTGGCCGCCATGACCGGCGAAAGCGCCGAACGCGCCGCTTTGGGCGCCGGAGCCATCGTGATGGATCTCATCGCCAGCAACGACCGCCGCATGAACCACGAAAAGATCGAACGCATCCGCGAGCTGCGGCCGGACATGATCCTCATGGCTGGAGGCGAGGACGGCGGGACGGTCAAGCACGTGGTGGAAATGGCGGAATTGGTCAGCGGCGCCGATCCCAAGCCCCGCCTCGGTTCCGGCTACAAACTCCCCGTGATCTACGCCGGCAACAAAGAGGCCCGCGTCCACATCCAGGAATCCCTGCAGGACAAGGTCGACCTCATCGTCACCGACAACATCCGCCCCAAACTGGAGACCGAAAACCTCGGCCCCGCCCGGGACAAGATCCACGACCTCTTCATGGAGCACGTGATGAAACAGGCCCCCGGCTACAACAAACTGATGGAATGGTGCCAGGGTCCGGATCACGAACAGGTGCCGATCATGCCCACTCCCGCGGCTGTCGGCAACATCATGCAGGCGATCGCCAAAGAGGAACAGATCGAAGTCGTGGGCGTGGATATCGGCGGCGCCACCACGGACGTCTTTTCCGTTTTTACCAAGGACTACATCTTCAACCGCACCGTGAGCGCCAACCTCGGCATGAGCTACAGCATCTCCAACGTCCTGGCCTCCGCCGGTCTGGACAACATCATGCGCTGGGTGCCGCTGGATATCGATGAAAACTACCTGCGCAACATGATCAAGAACAAGATGATCCGCCCCACCACGATCCCTTCGCTCCTGGAGGAACTGGTGCTGGAGCAGGCCATAGCGATCGAGGCTCTGCGCCTGGCTTTTGAGCAACACAAGGAATTCGCCAGCAGCCTCAAGGGAATGCAGCGCCAGCGCGACATCTCAGAGGCCTTCAGCCAATCGACTTCCGGCGCCACGATCGTGAACCTGATGACGCTGGATCTGTTGGTCGGCAGCGGCGGCGTGCTCTCCCATGCCCCGCGTCGCCACCAGACGGTGATGTTGCTCATCAACGCCTTCCTGCCTGAGGGCGTCACCCGCCTGGCCGTGGACAGTATCTTCATGATGCCGCATCTGGGCGTGCTTTCCGAGATCAGCACCAAAGCCGCCACCGAGGTCTTCCGCAAGGACTGCATGATCTACCTCGGCTCCTGCGTCGCCCCCGTCGGCAAAGGCAAGGTTGGCAAACCCGCGCTCTCGGCCAAACTGCAACTGCCGGACGGCAAGATCTGGTCAGAGGAGATTCCCTACGGCGAAGTCCGCCTCATCCCCTGCGGCGTGGGCGAGGTGGCAAAGGCCACGCTCAAAGCCCACGGCGGCCTCATCCTCGACGAGGAGAAGAACCGCGAGCTAAGTATCGACCTGCACGGCGGCATTGTCGGAATCGTCCTGGACACCCGCGGCAGAAGGCCGTTCACGCTGCCCACGGACAAATCCGAGCGCATCGCCACGCTCAAAAAGTGGATGCGGGAATTCCAAGTCTATCCCGACACCATCTTGCAATAGGAGGAAACCATGGGACAAGCATATTCCGCCGGATTGACCGTCACCGACAGCATCATCCTGAAGAAAGAGCGCATCCTGCCCCTCAAGGGCAAGGTGCTGGTAAAGAAAGGCGATAAAGTCAAAGCCGAGGATGTGGTCGCCGAAACCCTGCTCCCGGGCAAGGTCGTGCCTTTCAACCTCGCCAACAAACTCGGCGTCACCCCCGCCCAACTTACTGGCTACATCAAGATCGAAGCCGGCCAGCAGATCACCAAGCACACCATCCTGGCCGAAACCAAGGGCCTCTTCGGCCTCGGCATCTTCAAGAACGAGGTGCACTCACCCGTGGAAGGCGAGGTGGAAAGCATTTCCTCTGTCACCGGCCAGGTGCTGCTGCGCGAGCCGCGTATCCCGGTCCAGGTAAAAGCCTTCATCGACGGCATCGTGACCGATGTGATCGAGGACGAGGGCGTGGTCATCGAAAACAAGAGCGCCTACATCCAGGGCATCTTCGGCATCGGCGGCGAGACCGTCGGCGAGATCAAGGTCCTGGCCAAAAGCCCGGATGACGTGATCGGCAGCTCCGCGGTGGACGATTCCTGCGCGGGCAAGATCATCGTCACCGGAGCCTTCGTGGATTATTCCGTGATCATGGCCGCCCGTCAACACGGCGTCAAAGCCATCGTCACCGGCGGCATCGACGACCGGGACATCAAAAAAATCCTCGGCCACGACATCGGCGTCGCCATCACCGGCCATGAAAACTTCGGCCTCACCATCGTCTGCACCGAAGGATTCGGCAGGATCACCATGGCGCGCAAGACCTTCGAACTGCTCAAGAAATACGATGGCCGCAAGACCTCCATCCATGGCCGCACCCAGATCCGCGCCGGCGTCATCCGCCCCGAGATCATCGTCCCGCAGGAGTTCGACGAGAAGGAACTGGTGGTCAAAGAAGCCTCCCTGCCCGTGCTGGAGCCCGGCACCCTGATCCGTATCATCCGTGAGCCCAATTTCGGCAAGATCGCCAAGGTGACCGGCATGCCGGAAGAACTCACCAAAGTGGAGTCCGAGACCCTGGTCCGCGTCCTGGAAGCCCAATTCGAGGACGGCAGCAAAATGACCATCCCCCGCGCCAATGTGGAAGTGATCGAAAGCTGAGCTGGTGCCTTTGCTGGCAGAATGATCAATACAGGCGGTTTACGAACCGCCTTTTTTCTTTTGTGCGGCGCTTCAGGCGAAAGCCGGTACCTTAAGACGTCATCCTGGTTCGAACTGTCAGCAGGCCAGATTCATTACACCGTCATAAAATACAATATTATAATCCGATATCCGTGCACAATCGAGCGCAGGTCATATTTTTCTTGACGCATTTGCGCATATCCCGTAACTGAATAAAGAGAAGAAAGAATGGCTATATACCCTGGGTGATCTATCAGGGCAAAGGAGTTGACATGAAGACCAGAATTTGCCTTGCGGCAGCATTTGCCATGTTTGCCGTTCTGGCGCCGCTAAGCGCCGCAACAACGCTCTCCCCAACACCCGGCGGCTGGGACGTGGAAGCCAACCGTCTGCCGGCTCCGGATTCCCGTCCGCCTCATTTGCGGGTGACCAACAGCTGGGACGGCAGTTCCAGCACCAACTGGCACACAGCCGCCAATTGGAGTTTGAATCACGTGCCGCTGTCCACGGAGGATGTGTATATTCCCGTGACCGGCATCACCCGCTGGCCGGTCCTCTCCGCGGACGGCCATTGCAACGCCCTCACAGTCAATAGCGGCGCCAACCTCACCATCAGCGGCTGTGAACTGATAGTCTACACTGACGCCCATCTCAACGGCGGCTTCAACATGACCGGCAACAGTTATCTTGATGTGTACATGGATCTGATCTTCGGCGCCGGCGCCCTGGCCAATTTCAACAACCCGGGGGCCTTTATCCTGGTGCGGGGGGATGTCGAGTTTCTGGCCGGATCCAGCGTGAATATCCCCTCCACCATGCTGGATCTTTACGGAACCCCTGTCTCCTACGTCCGCACCTACGCTCCCACGACTTTGGGAGAGTTATACACCTACAAGCCGAGCTCGGGATTCACATCGATCAGCAACCTGTCCACGCACAGCCTGACCTTGTACATGATCTGGGTCAGCAGTAACACCACCTTGTACCATCCTTACTCAGGAACAACTTATGTAACCGGAGACCTGCTCTTCAGTGACACCAGCCTCGTTCAGATGAACAGCGGCACCATCAGCTGCACCGGGGGCGCCAATGGCGCAATCGAGATTAACGACAGCGATTGCTACTTGAACAACCTGACATTGAATAAAAGCGGAAGCGCGGTGCTGGGCCTGGAAACTAACCTCACTGTGAGAGGCGACCTGGTCATCCAAACTGGGGTTTTCGATCCCGGAGGCTGGGGTGTGACAGTCGGCGGTGACTGGATCAATCAGGTTGGCGATGGCGGTTTCGATGAGGCCGGATCCACCGTTGTCCTGAACGGGACTGATGACCAAAGTATCAGCAGCGAAAACTTCCACAACCTGGTGCTGAACAAAAGCGCGGGAGTAATGAGCATTCCCGCCGGATCAACCGTCAGTTGCAACAGTTACGACTGGGTGGCGGGAGCCTACACGGTGGCCGGAGGCAGCTTCACCGTAGCCGACCTGGCGGATCCCGGCGTCTTTGGCACCATCACGCTCTCCGCAGGAACCATCACCTACACGCAGGATGCGGAGCAGTATATCGATCTGCGCTGCAACCTGACCATCTCCGGCGGCATCTTCAACCTCTATGGCGGGAACGGCACCGCCTGGTTTTCTTACATCGACGTTGCCTCGCTCACCATGACCAACGGCACCCTGGACTTCAAGAACCAGGGTATCCGCATCCCCGCAAGTTACGCCTTCACCGAAAACATCAGCGGCGGCGGCATCCGCACGGTCGGCAGCTTCTTGATCGAACGTTCCGATTTCAATCCCGGCGGCGGAACCATCGAGTTGTACGGCAGCGCCAACGCCACTCTGCAAAACACCGACGGCAGCAATCTCTACCGGGTGTTCATCAACAAATCCGCCACCCGCGAGGGCAACGAACTCTGGCCTGGCTCTGATCCCCGCGATCCGCAGTTGGAGCCCCTGACCAGGTTGAATCAGGTGACAGGCTCAGGACCTTTGGACATCAACGGCAACCTGGTGATCAACGCCGGCGTGTTTGTGGCCCCCGCCACCATCAAGCTTGGCGGCGGCTGGTACAACTACCTGGGCCCGGACGCCTTTGTGGAAGGCACTGGCACGGTGACCCTGGACGGCGCGGGAATACAGTACTGCAACTACAGCGAAACTTTCAATGTCCTCAAACTCGATAAGAGCGCTGGTGCTTTCAGAGTCAACAGCAGCACGGCTGTGGTCACCTGCGCCAGTTACGACTGGGCGGCCGGGGCTGTGGAGGTGCTCAGCGGCGGTTTCACAGCCAATGATCTGGCGGATTCCGGCATCTACGGCAGTTTCCTGGTGGAAACTGGTGGCACTGTCAACCTGTATCAGGACAGCAGCCAGTTCATCGACCTCAACGGATATTTCTACAATAACGGGGGCAGCATCATCATCCACGGCGGAGCTTTGAGCAGTTATTGGGCTTATGCAGATGCTGCCGGCATCACCATGAGCGCTGGTGTCATCGACTTCAGGGACAAGGGGATCACCATCGCACCCCGGCCACACACACTCACCATCAACGT
This sequence comes from uncultured Candidatus Cloacimonadota bacterium, assembly GCA_964463825.1. Lineage (GTDB taxonomy): Bacteria > Cloacimonadota > Cloacimonadia > Cloacimonadales > Cloacimonadaceae > Syntrophosphaera. The sequence goes on from CAYXEF010000084.1 coordinate 8,178, forward strand.
CACCGGCGGCACCATCCGCAGCTCCAGTTGGTTTTCCGACTCCCGCGGCGGGATCGTCTTCGCGGGCGGGGAGGTCGAACTCTACGGTCCCACGGCCGCTTCCGTATCCTTGGGCACAGGCTCCAGCTTCCACGATCTGAAGATCAACAAAAGCCCGACCCGGGAGCTGGCGGCAAACGCGTGTCGTCCCGGGCTTGACCCGGGACCCATTTTCCCGCAAATAACAACTTGTCGTCCCGGGCTTGACCCGGGACCCAGTGCCTGGAAACCCAATCTCAACCACGAACCGGAGACCGGCACCGCTTACCGTATCAACGATGTCCTGATCCTGACTGACCTGATCGTAACCAATGACCTGACCATCAGCGCCGGCATCTTCACCACCGAAGGCTACAACTGCAACCTCACCGTGGGCGGAAACTGGACCAACAACGTGGGCAATGCCGGCTTCGTACCCGGCACGGGGACGGTCTTCTTCAACAAAGCCGGCAGCCTGCAGTACATTTACGGCCTGAATGTGTTTTACAACGTCACCGACAACCACACCGGCGCTGCCCTCAGCTTCGAGGACGCCAACACGGTCAACGGCACCCTGACCGTTAACGGTATCGTTACCGTGAAGCAAGCCAACAGCTTCGCCAATGTCGTCCACACCGCTAGCGCCGCGATTCTGGCCTTCTACTACAATTACGACTCCACGCTCGGCAACTACACCGGCGGAGGCCATCTGCGCGCTTTCAGCAGCCATCACGTGATCATCGGCGACCTCACGCAAAATGGCCTGTATGGAACTTTCCTGGCCGACGGCGGACATCTGGAGTTTCATCAGGACTCCGCCAACTGGATCGACCTCAACGGCCCCATGACCATCCAGAACAACGGCAGCGTTGATATCTACGGTGGCAGCTCGGACAGCTATTTTGCCTATAACGGCAACACAGTCTTCACCCTCAGTTCGGGCGAATTCAACATCAGATCCTACGGCATCGGCATCCACAACTACGGCTACAGCTGCGATTTCAGCGTCAGCGGCGGCATTATGCGCGTGGGTGGCAGCTGGTCCGACACCCGCGGTATCTTCGATCCCACCGGCGGTACGGTGGAATTCACCGGATCCGGTGATAACGGCATCACCCCCCATGCCTCCAGCTGGTTCTGGACCCTGGTCATCGACAAGACCGTCTCCCGCGAGGTCGAGCCAGCCACAGCCAGAGACCGGGAAGGCAATCTGATACCCATCACCCGCGACCGCCTGATGACCATTGCCAGTTCCACGGTCAAAGGAGGGTTCATCATTGAGAACGCCAACACCGTCTCCCTGACCGGTCCCATGACCAGCCTCAATGCGCAGACGATCAGTATTAATAATGGCACATTATCCTTGAACGGCGAGATCCTGGCCAGCACCGGGGCTGTCCATGTCAACTCCGGCGGCACTCTGACCGTGACTCCCGGAGCGGTTCTGCAGATGGGGGGCGCGCGCTCGATCCTGGTCGGATCCGGGGGAATCTTCAACGCCATCGGCGTCCCGGCCGAATATGCCACAGTCACACGCCACAGCACGGGGTATTACTCACTCATCGTCGACAGCGGCGGCACCTGTGCAGCCAAGTACGCCATTTTCGAGTATTTGGGCTCCAGCGGCATCTTCGTCTACAGTGGAGCCACGGTGGATCCACAGTTCGATTTCGACTACTGCACGTTCCGCAACGGAGTTACCGGCGGCTACTTACTCCGCCTCAACACGGACCAGTCATTCACCGTCACAGGCGCCCATTTCCCCACCAATGCAGGCCCCGGATCGGTCAATGTGGCCAAGACCGTCGAGAGCGGCGTGGTCTACTTTGAGGACTGGAGCGGAGCCTTTGGCGGCCCCGGCTACGAATGGGATATCTATAACCGCATCTACTGGGAAGGCTCGGGAGTCCCGCCCCTGTCAGACATTACGATCAGCTATCTGCCGTCCCAAAACCGCGTCCGCCTGGATTGGGTGTATCCCTGCGTTGCCACTGCTTACAAGATCTACCGCAGCAGCGATCCCTACGGCGTCTTTATCCTGCGCGACACGACAACAAACAACTATTGGACCGAACTGGTCACGGGAACACGCTATTTCTACCGGGTGACAGCCATACTGCCCTGATTGTCTGCCATAACCGCAACCAA
>CAYXEF010000085.1:0-10244 GCA_964463825.1 uncultured Candidatus Cloacimonadota bacterium
CTGGCCAGCGCCATTTTCGGTCTCGGCCTGCTTTCCACCGTGTTTCAGCTGATCTTTACGGGCGGCATCCAGAGTATTTCCCTTTTTCTGCTCCAGACCGGGGTCCTAACCTTTGTGGTGGCGATGCTGTCCGAGCAGAACAGCTTGTTGCGCCTGCCCGGCACGACCTGGCGCCTTCCCTACCGCAACCGCTCCCCTCGAGATCCATCCTGATATGTGCGGGATATTCGCCTGGGCTGGATGCGACAGCCCCCCCCATGACTTCATCGAGCCCACCCTGACCGCGCTTGCCCACCGGGGCCCGGATGACCATGGGACGTTCATCGCTCCGAGTGTGGTGTTGCTACATACTCGCCTAGCAGTCATCGACATTGCAGGCGGCCGGCAACCCCTGGCCAACGAGGATGGCAGCGTCACGGTGGTCTTCAACGGCGAAATTTACAACTTCCAGGAATTACGGACCGACCTCGAGGCCAAAGGCCACCGGTTTGCCACCAACAGCGACACGGAGGTGCTCGTACACCTCTATGAGGAACAAGGGGCCGATTTCCTGCCGCGTCTCAACGGAATGTTTGCGTTTGCCCTTTGGGATGCGAAGCGGCGACGCCTACTGGCAGCCCGCGACCGCTTCGGCGTCAAGCCATTGTACATAACCCAGGTTGGCGACGGGGTGGCCCTGGCCTCCGAATGCAAAGCCCTGTTCGCCGCCGGGGCGGTAAGACCAAGGCTCGCCATGACGGCTCTGGATAGCTATTTTACCCACCGATTCGTCAAAGGGCCGGAAACAGCCTTTGCTGGGGTGATGAGCCTGCCTCCAGGACAGCTCCTCCTCTGGGAGGATGGGCAACTCAGGCGGGACATATTCTGGGATGCCTGGTCGGTGTCGTCATCCCCGAGGATGGATGCGGACGAGGCTGTCGCAGAATACGAACGCCTGTTGCGACAGGCGGTACGGCGCCAGCTGGTTTCCGATGTCCCCCTGGGATTGTTCTTATCCGGCGGAGCTGACTCCGGCCTCATCTGCGCGGCCATGAGTCAGCAGGATGCCCCCCCCCGGACCTTCACTATCGGCTTCGAGAACCAAATTGACGAGCGTGGTCCGGCCGGACGCATTGCCGCCCGCACGGGCGCGGAACATACAGCCTTTTCTGTGACCCTGGCCGATCTGGGCATGCTGCCCCGGCTTCAGTGGCACCTGGACAGTCCTTTCGGCGACGCCATCATTTTGCCCACCTACGCCCTGGCCCGGGAGGCGCGTCGCCACGTGACGGTGGCCCTCACCGGTGAAGGGGCCGACGAGACCCTGGGCGGCTACATCCATCAAAAAGCCCTGTGGCGCATTTCCCGGATGCCGTTCGCCCGCGGGCTCCTCGGTCGGCTGCTGGGACGGACGGTCAGGGAAATGCCCGTGGCCTGGCTCGACACGCTCTTCGAGTACCCTGCCTCCATGGGCAAGGACGGCCGGGACCGGCTGGGGCGTCTGCTCGCGGCCGGAAATGACCTGGATCGCTACTTCGCCTTTGTCAGCCTGTTCACCGAGGAGGAAAGGGCCAGACTCTACAAGCCGTCCATGGCCAAGGCAGCCAGGGAGTCGCGGGACAGGGCCCGGACCGCCGCCAAGCTGGACCAACAAGAATATGATTTCTTTCAGCGTCTGGTTATAGCCGAACTGACGAGTTGGTTGCCTGATAACATCCTGTTTAAGGTTGACAAGCTTTCCATGGCCTGCGGTTTGGAGGGACGCTTTCCCTATCTGGACAACGACCTCGCTCAGTTCAGCCTGGGCCTCCCCCGGACTTTGAAACTCGCGCAAGGACGCAACAAGTTCGTGCTGCGCGAAACAGCCGAAAAAATGTTGCCAGGACTTATCAGCAAGGGCAAAAATGCTTTTTATTTTTCTGTAGCCTCCATGTTTCCGACCGTCTACCGTTGCTGGATGGATACAATACTCACGCGGGAACGGGTCGAGCGCACGGGGCTTATACAATGGGACTTCGTAAAGGCGCTGAAACAGGACGGACATTTTTCGTTACTCAGGGAAAAACAGCTGACATGCCTAGTCTGCTTTTTGGAATGGTATGATCAATTTTTTTCATAGACTCCAGGAAAGCAACAGGCATGTGTTTTGGATTGTGCCCTGTATGCTCGCCCCCCGACTTCTCGGGCTGATGGATCGGGATCCAGACTCGAAGACCTACGGTTGTGTTGATCGCGCCTTCTGGCGCTACAAACTCCATGACATCGCAAACGCCCGATATCAGGAAGCGATGTTTACATTGGTTCTGCTTCACGACCTCGACCGGCCAGAAAACCTCTGGCATCGCCAACCCCTTCTGCGTCATCTCATCGCGGCTTGCCTACGATTTTGGCTCGCAAACCGGCATGCAGATGGCAGCTTGGACGAGGTGTACCCATTCGAACGCAGCGGCTGCGCTACAGCTTTTTCTGCCCATGCGGCCACCGAGGTCATGCTTTGGGACCGGTCCCTCTATTCCCCGAACGTATTGTCTACTGCTGAATGGTTAGCTGGCACAAGCTACCAAGCCAATCCCAACCAGCGGCTGGCGGCCGCTCTGGCCTTGGTCAATTTTGCCGATCTTGCGGGCTATGCCCAGTTCGCCGCCCGGGCACGTGACATGCTTTCTGGACTAGCTGGTCTCTTCGGCCCCAGGGGCTGTTTGTTGGAATACGGAGGCGAGGATATGGGATACCATACCATCAGCATGTCCCTACTGTCCCAACTGGTCCGGCGGCGTCCCGACTGGTCAGAGGCGGTGGCGCTGCTGGCACAGGGCATGGCGGCTTTTGATAGGAATCTCGACGCTTCGGGCCGCATCCGTCCTGAGGCGTGGAGCCGGGGGACGCAGTTCGTGTATCCGTCCTCCTTGGCCACGCCAGGATACGAAACCATCCTAGACCGTGTGGCCCAAGGTGCGGCGGCAGGCGTAGCCCTGACACCCTTGTGGCTCGACGACCGTTACATGATTCCCTTGATGTCTGACTATCTGTTGTGCTGCCGGGGTGGCTCCCATGTATCCGGTGCCGGCGAGGCCAGAACATGACGACGTTACAACTCATGATCCTACGCGTTTGCTGTTTGACAATATGCCGTCTCCCCTGGGGGTCGCGGCTACTTCGACACATCCTGGTCAGGTTGGTGGTCAAGGGGCAGGGGCGCGACGCCTATGCCGCCTCTGGCGGCTTCTTCGACTGGACCGAACTTTCTGCCAGCAAAAGGCGAAATTCCTATGAATAAAATTCTCGTAGTCAACCCCCTGACCTTGCGCACGAAGAATGTTATCCGCGATGTAGTGTACGGTTGTTGGTGCAAGGGCAAGCGCATTGGTGGTGCTTCTGTTCCGCCTTTTGCCTTGCTTCAGGTTGCTTCTTCACTCAAGGCATCTGGCTTTGACGTGGTGTTCCTGGATGCTCAGGCAGAGCAGCTAACGGTTGATGACTACGCCGACAAGTTAAAAGGCGTGCGGCTTATGATACTTTCAACTTCAACAATGAGCTTCACTGATGACGTTGAATATATCTATCAGATAAAATCCCATGTTCCGGATCTGCGCACGGCTGTCTTCGGCTCCCAGCCGACCTTCCTGCCGGAAGCTGTGCTGGCTGAACCAGCCGTGGATTTTGCCATTCGGCATGAGCCCTATTTCGCCGCCGTGAGTTTGGCCACGGCCTTGTTCTCGGGGCAGCCCTTGGAGGATGTTCCGAATCTGAGTCGACGCGGAGAGGACGGGACTGTGGTGTCCACACACGAAGTCTTCGAGACCAATCTGGACAGCCTGCCTTTCCCGGACGTAGGCCTCCTGCCCAAAGGGATCGATTACTTTAACCCCATTATCCGCCACTTGCCCTACATCACCACCACCACCACCTGGGGGTGTCCGGGTAAGTGTACCTTTTGCACAGCCCCGGCCTTTGACGGCCCCCGCGTCCGTTTCAAAAGTCCCGACTATGTCCTCCGCGAGTTAGCCTATTATCAGGCCAACGGATATAAAGAGATCTATTTTCGAGACGACACCTTTTTTGTCAACCCGAAGCGTGAACGGGCCATCTTTCAGGGTATGCGGGAGCGGGGACTCAATTTGACTTGGCTGGCCAACGCCCGAGTAAACATGATAGACGAGTCAATGTTAGCCGACGCGAGGGCTGCCGGTTGCCATCTCGTCAAATTTGGCATCGAATCCGGTGTGCAGGAGATACTCGACAGAAGCCATAAAGGATACAAGGTTTCTCAGGCCGTGGCCACCTTTGCGGCTGCCAGACGCCAAGGAATGGATACCCACGCACATGTGATGCTCGGTATGCCCGGCGACACTCCAGAAACCGTGGAACGCACTATTGACTATATCGTCAATGAGTTGCAGCCCACAACGGCTACCTTCGGGATCTGTACGCCATATCCCGGTACCCCACTATTCAATGAGGTGCGCAAGATCCACCCAAACATCCAGGATGGAACAGCGATAAACCTGGACAATTTACACCTCGACGGATTCTACAACCAATTTTATACAAGCCTTCAGCCTGAAGAACTTGTCCAAGCAGTTCGACGGGCCTATCGGCGTTTTTACGTTCGCCCTAACTACATACTGAGTTGGCTGCCCAGGTTACGAAGTGGAAATGATCTAAAACGCGTAAGCATCGCCGCTACAAAGATTTTCGATTTTTGTTTCAGGGGAGAGTAGGCTGTGTCGTCCCTCGAATCAGCAACCAAACCCAGCCTAACTGGGTCTTTAGGAAAGTTTGTCCCGCATCCTAGCCTGGAGTGATCATGTCGGCGAAATCGTTTCATGCCCTCCCCCTGGCCGAAGCCATACGGCAGCGGCTGCGCTGCCCGAGCTGTCGGGAACCGGCCTTGGCTCCCAGGGAAGTCGGGCTTGCCTGCCAAGCCTGCCACGTCACTTTTCCACGCGTCGACGGGGTCCTCGACCTAGCTCGCGGTGTTTCGCTGCCCCCGTTGCGCATGTACGAGGATCCGCACTACCAAAAGTGGCGAACTATGCTGGCCGATGCCCAGGACTATTTCTACCAACATCCACTTGTTGCCTGGGTGCAAAACGCCGGACACCGCCGAATTCGGGCCATCGTCGAGAAGATCCGGCCTGAGGCCGTGCTCGATATTGGCTGCGGTGACGGAGCGCATCTCCCCTTTGTTCGCGACCGGCGGCGTTACTGCGGCTTGGACATTGATCAGCCAAGTCTTGTCAAGCTAGGGAAACGCTTTCCAGACACCTGTGCCTTGCGGGCCGACGGCTTCAACCTCCCCTTCCAGGACGGAAGTTTCGATTGCATCATCAATGTCTATAACCTGGAGCACATGGTCTTCCTGGATTTGGCCCTAGAGGAGATGGAACGGGTGCTCGCCCCCGGTGGCTTGATACTTGTCAGCGTGCCCAGTGTGGATAGCCCAGCGGCGCGTCTGGCCCGCTGGTTCAGCAGCCGCCGCCAGTTTCAGTCAAACGACCTCGATTACGACAGAGTCAGCGATCTCGAACACGTCAACATGATTGGACAGTTGGAAAAAAGTTTCCGTCGGCATTTCACAATTCGCGAACGGACGCTTTTCCCCTTCGCTGTACCCCTGTTGTCTCTGAGTCTGATCGCCACCTATACCCTGCAATCCCGGACAAAGCCTTGAACGCATCGCCCGACGCCTGTAATCTCTGCCATACCCGGACGACGAACTGCCTCGCCTTCTTGCACGGGAAAAATTTAATGCGCTGCGGCACCTGCGGCTTGCGCTGGTATTCCCCACTTCCGAGTGAGGAGGAGTTGCGTCGACTCTACGCCCGCCCGGACTATCTGTCTGCCGACTACTTTGCGCAAGAGCATGAGGACCGTTCGCCGCATTTCAGGCGCATGGTTCGAGCGGCGGATCTACTAGCCGAACGCTTGGGCGAGCGGGGACGAATCCTGGAAATAGGGCCGGGACAGGGACCATTTCTCGGGCTGTGCCGAGATCGCGGCCTCACCTTTGACGCGATCGAATTGTCCGCTCCCCTGGCCGGAGCCCTCCGCAAACGGTTTGGTTGCCTTGTCCTGAAGGAATCCTTCGAAGCCTGCACCTTGCCGGCAAACTGCTACGATGCCCTTGTTGCCTTCGACTTGTTGGAACACGTCCGAGATCCTCTGGTTTGGCTTCAGGAAGCCCAGAGGGTACTGACCCCAGGTGGAACGCTGATCTTCAGCACGGTCAACGTGGACAATCTGCTGGATCTGGTCGGCCGCCTGCTCTTGTCCCTGGGCTTCTCTGGCCCGATAGCCAAGCTGCATCCACCCTACCATCTCTTTTACTTCACCCGATCCATCCTGGAACGGTATTTGGCCCAGGTCGGTCTGGAAATAGAAGACATCGGACACGAAAACTACAGTCCGGAAAAGGCCGGCGCTTCTCTGGTTGAAAAAATTGTCATGAAAGCGATCTACCTGATGCACGACATTACGGGGAAACGCACCAATTTCTACATTACCTGCCGTAAGCCACTGCTAGACGCGGGGGACACGTCCGTCAATGATGGGATGGCCCGCCCCCTTGACCTTACTGTGTCATAAAGTATTGCGTGCGACGTTCACCCCCGGCCGTAACATACGGCATCGTGGTAGGTGTTGCGCGATGGCCATGGCAATGAGCAACCGAAGAGTCTGGATAGCGCTCGCCTTCTCAAGTTTCAGATGGTCCGAAAAGTCCCGGGCAGGTCACTATTATCTTGACAAATTAGTTGATACAGCTTTAAAATACAATTTTGCATGCTCCATGCCATTTGGACATATGCCCGAATGCGCAACAATCCATCGTTGGCCACGCCCCTAAACTTTTTCTGTAACTCCGCCAAAATTTCGAGTAGCACTGACAATGCCCGCCGATACAAAACAGCCCGACCTCACTCGGAAATCTGAGAAAAACTACTTCGTTCACGAGTCGTCCTATGTAGACCCCGGCGCCAGCATTGGTAAGAATACCAAGATCTGGCATTTCTGCCACGTCCTGTCCGGGGCTGTCATTGGTGAATGTTGCATCCTTGGCCAGAATGTCTGTGTGCTGGGTACGGCAAGGATCGGTAACAACGTCAAGATACAAAATAACGTATCCGTGTACGACGCTGTGGTCTTGGAGGATGGGGTGTTTTGCGGCCCCTCCTGCGTGTTCACCAACGTAATCAATCCGCGTTCATTTATTGAACGCAAACATGCTTATAGGTCTACCGTGGTCCGTCGTGGCGCCTCCTTAGGGGCTAACTGCACCATCGTGTGCGGCCACGAGATTGGGGCGTACGCCCTTATCGCCGCCGGAGCGGTTGTAACCTCGGACGTGCCGGCCTATGCCCTGATGATGGGGGTGCCGGCACGTCGCGTCGGCTGGGTGTGCGCTTGCGGCACACAGCTGGAGATGTCTGACGTGACGCTGGGCATTTGCGGAGAATGCGGCGCCCAGTACAGTCTCGACCAAACAGGAATGCTTACCCCGAACCCAGCTCATTCCGTTCTCCCTCAAGATTAGAACGGCCCAGGGCGATGACTCCGGGCGCAGCCAAAGAAAAGGAAATTTCTATGCAGGTACCTTTTATGGACCTCCGGGCCCAGCATTTGGCCTTGAAAGCCGAAATGGATGCGGCTATCACCGATTGTCTAGAAAATTCAGCTTTTATCCAAGGCAACCGAGCGGCCGCCTTTGAACGCGAGTTCGCAGCTTATCTCGGTGTCGCCCGAGTCGTGGGCTGCGCCAACGGCACCGACGCCCTCTACCTCGCTCTGCGAGGACTGGGGATTGGTCGGGGGGACGAAGTCGTGGTCCCGGCCAATACCTTCATTGCCACAGCCGAAGCTGTCTCCATGACTGGAGCCGAGGTGGTCTTTTGCGACGTGGATCCGCGCACCGGGACCATGCGCCCTCAAGAGGCCAGGGGGCGGATTACCAGTCGCACCAAAGCCCTTGTGCCGGTCCATCTCTATGGTTTCCCGGCCGACCTAGCGGGACTGCGCCAACTGGCTGACGCCCACCATCTGAAGCTTGTTTCCGATGCCGCCCAGGCCCACGGGGCTCGCATCGAAGGCCGCGACGTGGCCCAGCTCTCAGACGTGAGCTGCTACAGCTTCTATCCTGGGAAGAATCTCGGTGCCATCGGGGATGCAGGGGCCCTGGCCACCGACGATGAGACCCTGGCCGAGACCGTGTCAATGATGCGCAATCACGGTCGCAAGGAGAAATACCTCCACGAATTCGAAGGGGTAAACATGCGTCTGGATGAAATCCAGGCAGCCGTCTTGCGGGTGAAGCTCAAGAGGCTTGAGGCTTGGCATGACACCAGGACAGCCCTGGCCCGACGGTATGTCCACGAGCTCACGGGGGTCGGGGACCTCCTTCTGCCGCCGGAAGATCCCGCGCGACGGGCCGTGTATCATCTGTTTGTTGTGGAGACCGCGCGGCGCGACGCCTTACAGGCCTTTCTCACGGAGAAGGGCATTGCCACTGGCATTCATTATCCCGTGCCCCTCCCGTTTCAGCCCGCCTACGCCAAGTTGGGGCTGTCCGAGAGCGACTTCCCCGTAGCATTAGCCAAGTCTCGCCGCGTTCTTTCTCTGCCGATTTTTCCCGAAATGCGTCCTGAACAACAGACCCACGTGGTGGCGTGTATCCGGGAGTTCTACGGTCAAGGAAGCCACACGTCATGAGCTTGGAGGTTACCCCCCTGTTATTATCCTTGCAGGGCAGGCTGATAAGATGACGCCCTGGGCATTTGTACGCGCCGGCATCGGTACGGCAGGGGCCCAGGGCATTTCCCTGCTTTGCCTGCCCGTTCTCACACGAATGTATTCGCCGGCCGATTTTGCGCCCTGGGCCATCGGCTTGGCCGCCGTGATGTTCATAGGTTCTATTGCCACACTCCGCTATGACTTAGCCATCGTGGTCGAAAGAGACCACACCAAAGGCAGTGCCCTGTTCTGGATAACCTTGCTTGTCTCCTTGGGATTCTTCTTGTGCGCGGCGGCGGGAATCCTGCTGATGGCTTCCAGGCACTGGTTGTTTTTCGAGGAAAACGTCCCCGGATTCGAATACCTAATCGTTGTTTGGCTTTTTTTTTTCATCATAAACCAAACTTTTGTCGCTTGGATGTTACGCCAGGGAGCTTTCCTGTCCATTTCCATGAGCCAGATTGGCAACGCTCTGGCCACGAACCTCATGCAGTTTTCCGGCTTTCTCCTTGTCAGCCACGATGGCTGCTGGCTGCTGTTCGGCAGCATTACGGGACAGATGATCAGCCTGACGATCATCGTGTGGGCCTGTTTGAAGAGCTCCAGCCCCCCGGCCTCCCTGTTCACTTGTTACGGGCAGTTGAGGGAGGTTGCCTCGGCACACAAGCGCTTCGTGATCTATTCCTTTCCCTTTTCCGTATTCAATGCCATTCGGGACCGAGCTGTGATTCTGTTACTGGGCTCCCTAGCTAGCCCAAAGGACCTTGGCCTATACAGTCAGGCTTGGCGCTTATCCAATGTCCCTGCGGGGCTGTTCGGCAGTGCGATCCGGCCGGTCCTGTTCTACGCCGTGGCCGAAAAGGGCGCTGCCGAGTACGAGTCTCATCTCAATAGAATTATTCTCCTCATCGTGCTGGTTGGCACCCCCCTCCTGGCCCTGGTGATCTATCGGCCAAACGATGTTTGCGCCTTCGCTCTGGGCAATCGCTGGCGCGAGATCGGTCCGCTGGCTGCCGCCATGGCCTTCCCGGCGTTTATTTTCTCCTTGAGTAGCTGGATGGACCGGCTGCTGGACTCTCTTAGCAGACAAAATATCAACTTGATCACGGAGATCGTCAGCAGCGTCACCTCCATAGGTGGATTGCTGTTAGCCATGGCCCTGGGCGCATCATTGCTAGTCGCAACCCAAGTCCAGGCCGCGCTTTTATCCGTTAACTACATCGTATTTATCTATCTGGCGTACCGATATGCTGGTTACCGGAAGCTGTTTCTGCTCAAAATTTTGGTTCTGTTTCTCGCTATTTTGGCCACGGTCTTCGGATTGTTGCACGTGGTCTGGACATAATGCGCTTTGCGCGGAGCGATCCCCTGTGTCTTCGGCATGATTTGGTTTTGTCGTGCTCGTCACTGTTGATGATAAGTTGTAGCAGCCGTTTTACATCGTCATAATGATAGATAAAGGATACATTTAGTCATGAGAAATAAAGTCGCGCTCATTACCGGGGTCACCGGTCAGGATGGGGCCTACCTGGCCGAAC
>CAYXEF010000086.1:0-10104 GCA_964463825.1 uncultured Candidatus Cloacimonadota bacterium
ACGGCTGGTTTGTTCTGCGAGCAGGCGATTGTAGAGGATCATCAGTTCCTCCACCACGCAGCGCGAGGGGCTGAGCCGGTCGATCCGCCGCATTTGTATCCCGCCGTGCTGGACCTTGAGATTCCAGGCGTAGCGGGCTTCCGTAGCGGGATCAGTGCCGCCTCGTTCCTGCTGCAGGCTTCGGCAAAGCCGTAGCAGCGAGACAAAGGGTTCTGTGGCCTGACGCGCGTCCGCCTCTTCGTAGCTGAGATTGCTCACGATATTGACAAAATCTGTACGGAACTCGCTGGACAGGATGCGCAGTTCACTATCCAAGTCCAGATACAGGGACAGCGCCGGACGCGTGGTTCCGGCCAGCAGGCTGAACGAGTCCTGGGACAGGCGTTCCGGCAGCAGGGGAATGGTTTCGCCGGGGAGATAGAGCGAAGAGACGCGTTCGCGCGCCTCGGCGAACAATCCGGAATCCAGTGTCAGCTGGGCGGCAACAGCGCTGATGTGGATCCCCAAAATGTATCCTGATCCGCTCTGCCGCCAGGAGATGGCGTCATCATGGTCGGGTGAGTCCGCCGCATCGATGCAGAAAGCCTGGACTGTTAGATTATCCGGCACAGACGACAGGCGCGCCTGTTTCCACAGCCCGCTGGAAAAACGGACGGGAATGCCGCTGCGGGCGGCAACGGGATCGCTGTCCGGGGCAAGATCGCCCAAAAGCAGGCGCAGAGTGAGAATCCGCGCCCCCAGATCCTGTTCCTGCCGGCCCGCGAGCAGCAAACGCGCCAAGTCCCGGGGCTCATGCTCCATCTGCAATTGCCGCAGCTCGGCCAGGAACTGCCGGTGCAGATCAGGGGGCAAGGTTTTCTGCCCTTGGTCCGCCAGACTCTGCAGCCAGGCGGCGATATCCCGCAAATAGCGCGCACGTTGATCCGCCAATTGGCGCTGCAGCAGGAAATGCTCGCGTTCAGGAGCGCTGCGGATGCGATAGAGGCCCTTTTTGTGGGAGATCCCGGCTTCGTGTGCGAGCATAAAAAAGAACAGGGCGAAACGCCGGATATCGTTAGTACAGGCCAGTTTCCGGCAGGCGTCCTCCAGCTCGAAGGGGGACGGCAACTCACTCAGGCGCTGGATCACGGCCGTATCAGGCCAACTGGATCGCTCGTTCGCCACTTGCTGCAGGAAATCTGCCAAGGTCCCGGATTCCAGCGGCGCATAGGTTTGCTCCGAGCTCAGCACAAAACGCTCAAGGGGCAGCGAGAAGGGTCTTCCCCGGATGTCGGTAACGACGCAATTCCGCTCCGCGGCCTCTGTGACCAGGCCGCCTTCCAGCCTGCCTTGCTCATAGAAGAGCACGATCGTGCCCGGCGCGCAGAGTGTCATGTCATCCTTTAGAAGTGGCGCCCCAGAGATGAATCGAACATCCGACCAACGGTTTAGGAAACCGCTGCTCTATCCCCTGAGCTACTGGGGCGCGACCACGCGGGTTAAAAATCCCCGCCGGGCCTTTTTGTCAAGTTTTGCATTGACAAAAGCCCGCTGTGCGCAGAAACAGGACAATTCATTTCAACAAAGAAGGTCATCGAATGAGATTAGCCATTGTCGGCGCCAGCGGCGAAGTCGGCAGAATGATGCTCAATTGCTTGAGCGAGTTCCGCGTCCCCGCCGAACAGCTCGACCTGTATGCCTCGGAACGCTCCGCCGGAACGATCCTCTATTGCGGAGACAGGCAGCTTACGGTGCAAAAACTTGAGGAAGAGTCCCTGCGCCAGCCTTACGACTATGTTTTGTTCTCCGCCGGTTCGGGAGTGTCGCGCACTTTCGCGCCCATCGCGGCCGCAGCCGGAGCAGTGGTGATAGACAATTCCTCCGCCTGGCGCCGCGAAGACGGCATTCCCCTGATCGTGCCGGAGATCAATGGCGGCCTGCTTTCCGGCTACCAGGGTATCATTGCCAATCCCAACTGCACGACCATTCAGCTGGTGCTGCCGCTGGCAGTGCTGGACAGGCTTTTCGGCCTGCGCCGCGTGATCGTCAGCAGCTACCAATCGGTCTCCGGCAGCGGCCACAAGGGCATCGCCGCCCTGCAGGCCCAGCGGGACGGAGACACTGAATGCGGCATCTATCCTGATCTGATCGACCTCAATGTGATCCCGCAAATCGGCGCTTTCCAGGATAACGGTTACTGCGAGGAAGAGGAAAAGATCCATCAGGAAACGCGTAGGATCCTGGCCCTGCCGGAGCTGGAGATCAGCGCCACCACGGTACGCGTGCCGGTGCTTTACGGCCACTCGGAGAGCGTCTTTGCCGGGTTTGCGCGGCCTGTGGTGCTGTCAGAAGCGGCATCGGCCCTGGCTGCAGGTGAATCCATCGTTTATGAGGAAAACACTTATATGACGCCCCGGAATCTGGGCAACTCGGATTCCAGCCATGTCTCCCGCCTGCGCCGCGGCCTGGGGGAAAACTCGCTTTGTTTCTGGTGCGTGGGGCACAACGTGCGCCTCGGAGCGGCCACCAACGCGGTGCGCATCCTGATCCGCCATGCCCGGGAGGCCGGCAAGCTATGAGTTTGGATCTGATCCAAATCCGCCGCGCTCTGCACCGTATCCCGGAGCCGGCTTACAGGGAAAAGAGCACCAAGGCCCTGCTGCTGGAGATTTTAGGGCAGTGGCCCGCGCTGAAGATCCATGAGTTCAAAAATAGCAACGGCCTGCTGGCTGAATACAGCTGCGGCGAAGGCGATTACCGGCTGTTCCGGGCGGACATGGACGCCCTGCCGGTGACCGAAAACACCGGCTGCGACTTCGTTTCCACGCGTCCGGGCTTCATGCACGCCTGCGGCCACGATGTCCATATGACCGTGCTGCTGGGCTTGATCGAGGCTGTCTGCGAGCGCCGGATCCAGCGTAACCTGCTCTTTCTCTTTCAGCCGGCGGAGGAAGGCCAGGGCGGGGCAGAGGCGGTGCTGGCGGAAAAGCTGATCCAGTCCTTCCCCGTGCGCCAGGCCTTCGCGCTGCATGTGGCCAGCGCTTTGCCGGTAGCTACGGTATCCAGCCGGGCGGGGATCTTCTTCGGCATCCCGCAGGAGTTTGACGTGACATTCACCGGGCGATCAGCACACGCGGCCTTTCCGGAACAGGGCGTGAACGCCTTGGCCGCGGCCCGGCAGTTCCTGAATCTGATGGATAGCTGCATTGCCCGTCTGGCCCAGACCGAGCGGGTGATCTTCCATGTGGGCAAGCTGCAGGCGGGCACGGTCCGCAACGTGGTTCCCGACCACTGCGTGCTCGAGGGAACGCAACGTACGCTGTCCCAAGCAGTCCGGGATCAGGTCAACCGCCTCATCCTGGAGAATTGCGCCAAGGTCGCCCGCAATACCGGAACGCAATATTCGGTGGAGTTTCTGGGCACCTACGATCCCGTGGTCAATGACCCCGCCCTGGTGCTGGAATTGCAGGAGGTCTGCCGCGGACTGAAGCTGGACTACCGGGAGGCGGAAATCGCTCTCACCGGCGAGGATTTCGGCTTTTTTACCACGCTCTATCCGGGTCTGCTGTTCTGGCTGGGATCAGGCTGCGAGGCGCCGCTGCACTCGGATAGATTCCTCCCTGATGACGCCTGCATCGGTGTGGGAGTACGGATCTTCACGCAGCTGGCTTTGAACTGAAATCAGCGGATCAGGGCCAGTTTCCCCGCGCGCCGGTTGCCTTTGGCATCGGTCACCACCACATAGTACACGCCACTGGCGCACTTTGAGCCTTTGGCATTCTGTCCGTCCCAGGCAAAGCTCGAAAACTCGTTTTCTTCGAGATCGATCACCAGCGCGCCGGAAGCGTCATAGATCCGGCATTTGTTGGTTCCCCGGGGCAGGATCTGGCTGGGGAAATTACTGATCACGGCTTGGACTCCGCCGCCCGGGCGGAAGGGGTTGGGATACAGTTTCAGCCTCTCCAGCTTGGTCTCCGGTTTGATCGAGCGGCCGATCTCCAAAGTGTTCAAACCGTCCGGTGTGCCGATCAGCAGCAGCCCCTCCGTGGGTTGGTAGCCCAGGGCAGTGACATAATTGGAGAGCAGGGGCGAGTTTTCCTGAAAGTAGTTGGTGAAGCGCTCCGTCTGGGGATCGTACATGCTGATGCCGTGTTCCAGGCTGCCGATCCAGATCCGGTTGAAGGGATCCAGCATGATAGCGGTGGGAGTGGTGCGCACGGAGCCGTAGAGCCGCTCTTCGTCCACATAGTAGAGCAGATCGTTGTTCCAGAGGCCGGTCGTGGTATTGTAACGGAAGCGTTTGACCGAGGTGTCCCACTTGTACCAGTAAGTTTCGTCCCACATAAAAAGGCCCGTGCTGGCCGCGATCCAGTGTTGCGTCCCCTCGTAGGGGCTTTCCACAGTCACCACGCCGAAGATCTTGCAGTCGTTGAGCTCCGTCAGCGGAGGCAGCAGCCAATGCTCGCCGCCCGTGACCGGGATGGAGTCGTCGTTCCAGATCACCAGTCCACGGTCGCTTTCCGTGCCGATAAAATACTGGCGGCCGTTGTGAAAACTGAAGATGGAGCGCTGGAACACGCTGTTGGGAATGGTGAAAGTGCCGAGCAGCCGGTCGTCCGGCCCGATCACGCTGAAACCGTCGTCATAGCAGGCGACCAGTATGTTGCCGTGCTGATCGCGGGATATGTGGACCGCGGTGCCGCCAAGCAGAGCCGCCAGGCCGGGCACCACATCGCCCCAAGCCTGCGCCTCCGCGTCCCAGATCTGCGTGCCGGTGTCTTTGATCAGACGCCACTCCCCGGTGTTGTCGTCATAAACGCTGACGCCCTTTTCCCAGCCTTCAGGGCTGCCGGTGGAAACGTCGTAGGTGCCGAACCATTTGCGGTTCTGCCCGTCAACGGCCACGCAGAGGATGTTGTCCGTGTGAATGGGGCTGTTGGCGATCGAGAAGGTCTGCCACTCGCCGTCCAGATAGCGGCTGGCGCCCAGATTGCTCTTGCGCAGGGGTAAATGGTTGAGATTACCGCTGGAGAACCAGGCGGCATGGTTGGCGTCGGTGGTGATATGCTGGATCTTGGGAAAACCGATGGCGTTGGGCTGATAATGCCGCCAGAAGTCCAACACAGCGGAGCCGCGTCCGCCAGCCCAAACGTCCTGAGACGAATAGATCCCGTCGCCCCAGCTGCAGAGAAACACCGTCCTGCCGTTGATCGAGGGCACCAGCTTGCCGATGGTCCTGTCACCCAGGCCTGATTCATGCTCGGCCCAGTGACGGATGTAGGGCGATCCGGTCATATATTCGATGTGCGTGAGCAGTGTGTCCGACTCGCGGGAATAGCTGAGGAAATCCTCGTTCCAGAGGCCGTAGGAGACCCAGATGCTGTTCCAGTAATCGATACAGGCACTGGCGATCGGCTCGCTGAGCAGGCCTTCGGATGCCGAATAGACCTGCCAGCCTGCCAGCCAGGGATCCAAATCATGCAGGTATACGGCTGTCTGGCCGGCCACCAGCAGTTTTTGCGCGTTGACGCTAAGTTTATTTTGCGAGCCAATGGGAAGCGGCCCCCCGTTGAAATTGTGCCACGCAGCGTCCACCTCCAGGGAATCCAGATGCACGAAGTTCACCCCGGCGATGCTGCTTACGAAGAGATAGTTGTTGGCAGCCAGGACCATATCGTCGATCTGGTTGGAGAGCAGGCCGCCGTTGGTGCTTTGCACCGTGTATTGGCGCAGTTGCAGCGGAAAGTTCACTCCCGGCAGATAGTAGTAGGAGGCCAGGCCGCTCTTGGTGGCCACCAGGATCTCGGAACCGTGCTCGACGATGCGGACCACGCGGTTGGAAAGCAAGCCCAGCTCTTCATTAAGTTGCTGCACACCGAGGGGGCTGACGATGCTGATGCCTTCAGCGCCGGTGCCCAGCCACAAACTCTGGGAGGACTGGATGTATTCCAGATCGCGCACGTCGTTGGAGGCCAGGCCGTCGGCCGTGGTCCAGATTCTCTTTTGCTCCATCCAGGCCGGATCGGCAGGATTATATGCCGGCGGGCCGATCTCCGCCACCCCGCCCCAGCTGGAGTAATAGATCTTGCCTTCGGGGGTGATGAGCAGGTCAAAAACATGGCTGGTATTGGTCACCGTCTGCCATCTCGCAGCGCCCAAAAGAGCCCAGGCCAGTAAACAGGCCAGGACAAAAACCGATCTCTTCATTTTTTTCTCCCTTGCCGCATCAGGATGTAGGCGATCACCACCATCAGGATCAGCAAGCCCAGCAGCACCACGAACAACAGTTTCTTCGAGGAAAAGGAAAAGCCGATGGCGATCAGCCCAAAGAGCAGCGTGACCACATACACGATCAGCGCGATCGCTTTCTGCGACAGCCCCAGTGCCAGCATGGCATGATGCAGATGCGCCTTATCGGCGGAAAAGATGTTGCCCATGCGCAGGCGGCGGAACACCGCGAGCGCCATATCGATCAGGGGTATGGCCAGCACGGCCAGCGGGATCAGCAGCGTCATCGAAGTGATGCCTTTGAACTGCGTGGTGCCGGCGGTGGCGATGGCCGCGATGATCAGGCCGTTGAACATGGCGCCGGTATCGCCGAGAAAGATTTTAGCGGGATAGAAGTTGAAGCGCAGAAAGGCCAGATTGCCCGCCAGCAGAAAGGCCGACAGCGCCGAAACCAGGACATTGCCTTCCTTGATGCCCACGCTCAACAGCACGCCGCAGACGATTACACTGACGCCGCTGGCCAGGCCGTCGATGCCGTCGATCAGGTTGATGGCATTGAGCACGGCCAGATACCAGGCCAGGGTCAGCGGAAAGGACAGCCAGCCCAGAACGAAGTCCGCGCCGAAAGGATTGGTCAGCGTCTCCACCTTGAAGCCGATGAAATACATCGCCACGCCCAGCGCCAATTGCCACACCAGTTTGAATCTCGCGCCGCTCTCGTAGCGGTCGTCGAACACGCCCAAAGCCAGTGTGCACAGCCCCACTCCGGCAAGTTCCAAAAGCATCCGGCCGGAGCCGTCCGGCAGCAGGAACAGCCCCAGCGCGGTCTGCGCCAGAAGCAGCGGCAGCGCGAAGGACAGGCCGCCCGCCTCCGGCCGCGCGTCGGCATGGATCTTGCGTTCGCTGGGCTGCGCGAGCAGTCCCCAGCGCCGGGAAAGGTGGATATTGAGCGGTACCAGCAAATGCGTGAGCAGATGCACTCCGGCGGCCAGAACCAGGATGTTCAGGACCAGGCTGGAACTCACGCCCCGCCTCCCTCGGCCTGTCGATAAAGGGCAAGATATCCTTCCAGCATGGCCTGATAATCGCAAAGCGCGCGCACGCGGCGTTGGGCGTTCAAGCCCAAAGCAAAGGCGACATAAGGCTCCCGGGCTATGCCGACCAGGCGTTCCACCAGCGCCGTTTGCTCGTCCAGCGGCACCAGCCAGCCGCTTTCGGCATCCACCAATTCCGCGATGGCAGGGATGTCCGAGCCGATGACCGGCAGAGCAGCGTGCATGGCCTCGATGATGGCGAAAGGCTGGGCTTCCCAGCGCGAATACAGGATGTAGGCGTCAAAGCGCGCCAGCCAGGCCGTCACGTCCGGATCCCAGCCCGGCAGCAGCACCCGCTCGCTGAGTCCGTGCGAGCTCACGATCCGGCGACAGAGCCGCAGATACTCTCCCTCGCCCAAAAGAATGCAGCGCAGGCGCGGCTCCCTTTTGCAGGCCAGGCAAGCGGCGCCGACCAAGTTTACCACATTCTTCTGCTGCGAAAAACGCAGCGTGGAGCCAATCACGAAATCCGGCTTCTCCGGCTTGAAACGCCTTTGCAGGGCCACTTCCGCCAGTTTCTCCGCCAGCGGCGCGGGCAGCGCGTTGTAGATGGTCAGGGCCCGGGATTCCGGCAGCAGCCCCAAGCGCAGGCAGTTGCGGCGGTCGGAGTGATTGACGAACACCACCTTATGGCACCAGCGGTTGGCCAGGCCTTCTAACTGCCGGTACAGCCATTGCAGCGGCGCGCTCTGACCGGCCTGGAAAGACGTGCCGTGCACCGTGTGCAGGATGAGCGGCACGCGCAACAGGGTGGCGGCCAGACGGCCCAGCAGGCCCGGCTTGGAGGAATTGGTGTGCACGATGTCAAAGCTGTGGCGCTTAAGCTGCCAGAGCAGCTCAATGAAGGCGGGAATGTCCAGCAGCGAGATCGGATGCCGCAACCAGCGCAGCGGGATGTAGCGGTAACCGCGGGCGCGCACCGCATCCACGAAATCGCCCTCGGGCTGGCATGCCACCCAGATTTCGAATTCTTCGCGCGGCAGCCCGTCCAGGAGGTGCAGGCTAAAGTTCTGGACTCCGGTCAAAAGCGGCAGCAGCTGCAGATGCAGTAACTTTTTCACTCGTCTTTGTTCAGCCGCAGCACGGCGATAGAGCCGGCTTTGATATTGCTGAAGCGGATCAGATTGTCCTCGATCCTGGCCGGAACGCCGTCGATTTCTTTGATCCGGGCGTCGTTGTAAAGCTGCAGGCAGAAGTGTGGCAGGTCATCCGGAAAGTAGACGCTGATCTCGAACTCGCCTTCCTCGATCGTGACCCGGCCGCGTTTTTCCCACCAGAGCACCAATTCCCGCGCGGTGGTCACCCAGGTTTTGTTGGCCTTGACCAGGGCCAGGATATAGGCATAAAGCTTGTGGCAATAACGGATGTCGGCATAGCTGGCGAGGCTGAAATCGACGCCGAAGACACCGCGCGAGCGCAGCGTGTTTTGCAGCGATTTTTTCACCAGATGCTTGGCGGCGTCGAGCTGCAGGAACTTGAAGCGCCCCAGGCGCAGCTGGCCGTCGTAGAGCACGGTGGGCAGTTCCCAGAAACTGGCTTTCAAACCCGCGATCCAGGACTGATAGGGCACGGAAATGCCGCGCGGGTAACCCGGTTCGCCGGGCCGGGCCGTGCTTTGGCTGTAGGAGGGCGCCAAAGTCTGATGCAGATCCAGCAGCGCTTCGTTGAGCTGGTAGTTCAATTGCCGGATGCCCAGCTGCTCGCGGTGCAGTTGGTGCAGCATGATCTGTTTTTGGGCGATGAAGTCGTCGCGGTTGGGCTTGGCGGGACTGAGCAGGAGCCCGGCATCGTGGCCGGCGTGGGTCAGGTGCCGGATCTCTTCCTGCAGATCCGGATCGTCCAGGCTGTAATTGATGTAATCGTCTTTGTCCGTGGCCAGGAAAAAGGTGCTGAGGCAGCCGGAGTCCTGTTCCAGGTTGCGGAATTCCTCGAAGTTCCAATATAGCTCGTAATTGGTGAAGAGATAGCGGAATTTACCGGCCAGATCGTGCAACAGGGCGCGGAAATTGAGGCTGAAGAGAAGCAGCAGATCGGTGCCGAAGGACAGCAGCAGCGAGGAATAGTTCCACTTCTGCAAGCTGTCCACACTGTGCGAAAGTGTCGCCGCCGCCTGCTGAGCTTGCGGCCAGTAGTGCTTTTGCGTGATATAGACACCCTTGGCGCGCGTGTGTTCCTTGATCATGCTGTCCAGCAGCCAAAGCAGGTTGTCCACATAGGGCGTGTCGCGGTGCGCGGCAAAGAGGCTGGCAGACTCGTTGAACCAGCCTTCCGGCGTGCGGTTGCCGTCGATCAGCGGTTCCAGCGAGGCCAAATGGAAAAAAACATTGCCCACGATATCGAAATTGATCTTGCCGGCGTGGATCGAACTGTCCGAAAAATTCTCCGCCGGATGCTGAAACTGGCGCGCGGAAATCACCGGCGTCGGCGAAAGCAACTTGATCACCTTGAGCGAGGAGCGCAGCTTTTCCAGGCTGAATCCCTTGGGATCGAAGAGGTTGGGATCGCTCTGGATGAAGATGGTGATGTAGCGCCGCGCGATGCTTTTCAGCTCTTCGCTGGTGGGTTCGGTGTAACCGTAGATCAGCAGGATGTCGTTGTCTTTCAGCTGTCCCGTGTCCGCGATATAGCAATACCCGTAGCCCAGCGTCTGAAAGATGAAGTTCAGAGCGTGTTTTATCTCGTGCTGAAAGCGGGTCAGCTTATAGTCGATGAAGATCGAGATCATGCTGGAGCGTTACCACCAATTTCGTTTTATCCCTTCATTTTAGATTTTTCTTTGGTGTCAAGGAAAATCGTCCGCCCG
>CAYXEF010000087.1:0-9725 GCA_964463825.1 uncultured Candidatus Cloacimonadota bacterium
GCCTGCCGCCAGAAGGGATTTGACAAAAACCCCCGGACGAATACTTTGCCCCCAAA
Source organism: uncultured Candidatus Cloacimonadota bacterium (assembly GCA_964463825.1). GTDB lineage: Bacteria > Cloacimonadota > Cloacimonadia > Cloacimonadales > Cloacimonadaceae > Syntrophosphaera. The sequence continues at coordinate 57 of CAYXEF010000087.1, forward strand.
TCCCAGCCGTTGCGCCATCTGCCGCCCCGGTGGCAAGCAGGCGCTGACACGGCCAAAGGAACAGCATGACAAGCATAAACATAGACGGAAACAGCCTCCGGTTGGAGGATGTCGAAACCGTAGCCCGCTTTGATGCCGCCATCGAGCTCACGGACGCCTGCCGCGCCAGGGTGAAGGAATGCCGCGATTACGTGGACGAGATCATCTCCCGCGGCGACATCGTGTACGGCCTGACCACCGGATTTGGCAAATTCAGCACGGTCACCATCCCCGCGGAGCACATTGCCGAACTGCAACTCAACCTGATCCGCAGCCACGCCACCAATGTCGGCCCCGCGCTCAGCCGCGAACAGACGCGCGCCGTCATGCTGCTGCGCGTCAACGTACTGGCCAAAGGCTATTCCGGCATCCGGTCCGAGACTTTGGAAACCCTCGTAGAAATGCTGAACGCCGGTGTGCATCCCGTGATCCCGGCCCGCGGCTCGGTTGGTGCCAGCGGCGACCTGTCTCCCTTATCCCACTTGGCTTTGCCCCTGATCGGGGAAGGCGAGGCCGAATGGCGGGGCGAGATTTTGCCAGGAGCCGAGGCGATGCGCCGCGCGGGGATCCAGCCCGTACGCCTGGAGGCCAAGGAAGGCCTGGCTTTGAACAACGGCACCCAGGTCATGTGCGCCTTGGGCGTCCTCAGCCTGCTGGAGGCCGAACGCCTCTGCCGGCAGGCGGATATCGGGGCGGCGATCAGCATCGACACGCTCAAAGGGACACCCCGGGCCTTCGATCCCCTGGTGCACGAATTGCGCCCGCATCCCGGGCAGCAAGCCGTCGCCGCCAATCTGCGCGCGCTGCTGGAAAACAGCCGGCTGAGGGAATCCCACCGCAATTGCGGCAATATCCAGGATGCCTACAGTTTGCGCTGCACGCCTCAGGTACACGGCACCGCGCGCGACGCCCTGGCCTACGCGCGCCGGGTGCTGGAAATCGAGATCAATTCCGCCACGGACAATCCGCTGATCTTCGCCCGGGAGCAGAAAGTGATCTCGGGCGGCAACTTTCACGGCGAACCGCTCGCCCTCGCACTGGACACGCTCGCCATCGCCATTTCGGAGCTGGCCGCGATCTCCGAACGACGCGTGGAGCAACTGCTCAACCCGGCGCTGAACCGCGGCCTGCCGCCTTTTCTGGCCAAACGTCCGGGCATCGACTCCGGCTATATGATCGTACAACTCACCGCCGCGGCCCTGATCTCGGAAAACAAGGTTTTGGCCCATCCCGCCAGCGTGGACAGCATTCCCACCTCCGCCAACCAGGAAGACCACGTAAGTATGGGTTCGGTCTCGGCGCAGAAGCTCACGCAGGTGGTGGAGAACGTGCGCGCGGTGCTGGCGATCGAGCTGCTGATCGGGCTGCAGGGGCTGGAATTGCGGGGTGTTCCTTCCTCGCCGGCTTTGGAACGGGTGCGCCGGCTCTTCCGGGAGCGGGTGCCCGCCCTGGAGGAAGACCGGATTTCCTATCCGGACGTCAATGCGGCGATCGAACTGCTGCGTTCCGGGGTCCTGCTCGACGCCGTAGCGGACTCGGGCGTAGAATTGTATTGACAGATTCACGCCGTCCCCTCAATCTGAAACAATGAAGCTATTCCGTCTGACCCTGCCGCTGGTCCTGCTGCTGGCCGCGGCCTGCGGGCTGAACAACACGATGTACAACGCCCGCAAGTACTTCAAGGCAGCTCAGGAGCGCCCGCTGAACGCCAACGGCCGGCCCAACAACCAGGCCGTGCAGGAATACACCAAGGCGATCCAAAAATGCGGCATCATCCTCAGCCGCAAAAACCGCTCCCGTATCACCGACGACGCGCTCTTCCTCATGGCCCGCGCGCTCTATTATAAGGGCAACAGCGCCTTTCAGGCCAAGGACCAGTTTGAAGCCCTGATCAAGGGTTTCGCGGACAGCCGCTTCTACGGCGAATCACATATCTATCTGGCCCGGGTCTACCGCGAGATCAACCGCCCGGACGACGCGCGCAGGCTGCTGGAGCAATTTATCCTCGATCCTGACCAGTTCGATCTGCATCCCCGCGCGCTGCTCACCCTGGCGGAGTTCGACATCGCCGATCTGGACTACGCCAAGGCGCAATTCTGGCTGCAAAGGATCATCGACAACTACCCCAAATCCAGGGAATTCCGGGAAGCCTATTCGCTGTTCGGCAAAAACTATTACATCCAAAAGGACTATCAGGCCTCGCTGCGTGAGTATGAGAAAATCGCCGAAAACCGCCTGATCCCCAAATTGCAGCGTCTGGAGGCCTTGTACTATGTGGCGCTGAACCAGTTCCAGTTGGGCGCTTACAATGACAGTTGGAAAAACGTTCAGCGCTTGCTCAATGACGAAGCCAGGCCGGAGCAGCTGTCCCGGATCCGGGTGCTCAAAGCCCGGCTGCAGTTCGCCCGGGGCGACTTGGAAGGCGGCGTGGCCGAGATCGGGGACATCAGCAAATCCTATCCCCGCACGCAGAGTTCGGCCGAGGCCAAATACTATCTGGGCGAGCATTACTTCTTGCAGGCACACGATCCCGATCAAGCCGCTGCCGCCTACAACGCGGTGCGGGTCGAGTTTCCCGGCTCCGAGCTGGCCGAACCGGCACAGCGCAAAGCCGCCGCCATCGCCCAATTGAAAACAAATACAGGACTCGATCCGCTGGTCAATCTGCAGCAGTTTGTGGATTACCACATCACCGCGGCGGAAAACTATCTCAACAGCTTCGCCCTGCCGGATTCCGCCCTCTCGATGTACCAGCGGGTGATCGACTACCGCGACAGCCTGCAGGCCTGGCACAGCGAACTCAGCGTGAGGATCGCAGCGCAGCAGGCCACGGTGGATTCGCTGGAAGCCGAGCTCGCCCTCCTGCCGCCAGCTCCGGCGCCCATGCCCGAAATCCCCTATCTTCCGGAAGCTCAGGTGCATGACGGTACTGTCGGACCGGACTCCCTTGCGGGTGAGGCTCCTGACTTTGTTACGGAGCCGGACAGCCTGGATCTGTTGGAAATTCCCGAGCAGAGCGAATCTCTCGTCACCGATTCTCTAGCTGTGGCGGCGGCAGCAGACAGTCTGGATCTACCGGAGCAAGAAACTCCCCCAGGGGAGGACACGCGCCGCAACGAATTGGAACAACAACTGAGCAACCTGCAGGCGCAACTCGACGCCGATATCGTACGACAGACACAGATCGGGGATCTGCTGCCCGGTTATGACAGCGAGATCCTGCCTCTGGCCTTGTTTTCCCAAGCCAGTATCCACAGCCATGCCGGCCTGGATAATGTAGATTTGCTGGCCATCCATCAGCGGATGCTGGCGGAGTTTCCCGGCAATAAATACACCAACGCACTCACCGATATGCTTAACGGTGAGACAGTCCGCCTGATCGATCCGGTTGAGGAAGCCCAGGAAAAAAGGCTGGATCAGGCTTTGGGGCTGTACGAGACCGAGCCGGACTCCATGCTGGTGCTGTTAACCGAATTGAAGGATTCCGACTTCAGCGGAATCCGCCTGCGTTCCAACTTCCGCCTTGGCTGGTTCTATACCTTCCAGCGTCCGGACACCACCCAGGCCAAGGCATATCTGGACGAAACCCTCAAACTCCAGCCCAGCGGCGAATACGCCGATCTGATAGGCCGTTTCTATACGGGAGACCGTTTCCGGCTCAATACCTTCGATGCTTTGGTCGATTCCCTGGCTGCAGTAGACGCGGCAGACAGTTTGTCCGCCCCGGCAGACTCGTTACCAGCGGAGCTGGAACCACCGGAAACGGAGGAACTGCCTGATCCAGAGCTGGAAACACCTGCCCCGGAACCGGCTCCGGAAACGCACATGGAACAGCCTGAGAAAAAAGAAGAGATTCTGATCGAGCCTGAAGCAATACCTTTGCCTCCGGTGGAGACTGAGCCCGGGGAATCGACGCCGCCGCCAGATACGGAATCCCAAACTACTCAATAAGCTCAGGTGGCAGGTGAGCGCAGTAAAAGTGTCGGTCCTGGCGGGGCAGAATCTCTATCTGCGCCTGTTGATCCTGCTCATCGCCCTGCTCAGCGCTCTGTCAGCCTCCTGGCGGCAGGTCGGAGCACTGATCGCCCTGTTTCTGGCATACATGTTGCTGGATATCAGACTGTTTATCCCTTTGCTGCGTGGCTTGCGGCTGAGCCTGCCGTTTCTGGCCGCCTACTGGATCTTCGGCACCCTGTTTCAGGCCGGATTTCCGTCCTTGGCGCTGTTCACGCTCAAACTCCTGTTGTTGATCCTGGTCACCGTGTATTGCTTTGGCAACTTGTCCCTGGACCGCGTTCTCTATGACACCCGCGCTCTGCGCCGCCATCCGGCGGGACGCCGCCTGTTTTCTTACATCATGGCCACGGGTCTCTACCTGAGGGCTTACGCGCGACATTTCAAGAGCCACAAACCCCGTGCCGGCAGCAGCGTCGGCGGCGCGCTGGACGGAATGATACAAGCCGGGGCCAAGGTTTATGGCGCTACGCGGACCGTGGATTCCCTGCTGCAGAGGGTTTTGGACCGCGGCCGGGAAGAGGTCACTTGTCCTGCCTCCAATTTGGCGGCATTGATCCTGATGGCGCTGATCGTGCTGATCAGTGCTCTGTGAGTTGAGATGGCCCGATATTTGCTGCGCCTGATGTATGACGGCACCGAGTTTTGCGGTTGGCAGCGGCAGAAAGAGCGGCGCAGCGTGCAGGGCGTATTGGAACAGGCGCTGGCCGAACTCACGGGACACCCGACTCCGGTGACCGGCTCCGGCCGCACCGATTCCGGAGTGCACGCCATCGCGCAATACGCGCATTTCGACACCGATACAGGACTCACGCCGGAGATTGTCCATCGAGCTTTGAACGCCAAGCTGCCCAACGATCTCCGCGTTCTCACGGTCTGGACCGCTCCGGACGACTTTCATGCCCGTTACCGCGCCACCGCGCGCAGCTACCGCTACCTCCTGGCCCGCAAATATCTGCCGCTGTCCCGCAATTACACAGGCTTTCTGCCCAAAGTACGGCTTTTCCCCAAGCGCATGCATGAGCTGGTTCCGGTGCTGCTCGGCAGCCATGATTTCAGCTCGCTTAGCAAGGAAAATCCGTCTGTCCGCAATCGCATCTGCGAACTGAGGCAACTTGAGATCACCGACTGCGATGTCCACATCCGCTTCGACGTTCTGGCCGACCGCTTTTTGCACCACATGGTGCGCCGCATCGTCGGCACCCTGGCCAATCTGGCCCAGCAGGATCTGGGACCGGAAGTACTGCAGCGCATCCTGGAAGAACGCAATCCCCGGCAGACTCTGGTTTTGACCGCTCCGGCAGAGGGTTTGTACCTCACCGGCGTCTGCTATCCCGAACTGCAGCTTGACGAATCCGGGCCGGCGGAGCTTTGGTAACCGGCAATAGAGGTTGACATGCAATATCAGATTCCACGCGGGACCTACGACATTCTGCCCGCCGACAGCCACAAGTGGCAGCGGATCATCTCCGCCTTTCGCGAACTGGCCGGATCTTACGGCTACCGCGAGATCACGACCCCCATATTTGAGCAGGCCGGGCTGTTTGAACGCAGTTCCGGAGAGAGCTCGGATGTGGTCAAAAAAGAGATGTACCGCTTCCACGACCGCAAAGGCCGAGAATTTGCGCTACGGCCGGAGGGAACCGCCCCGGTGGCCCGCAGTTATGTGGAAAACCGGCTGGACCTGGTCTCCAACCACGCCAAGCTTTATTACTTGGGTCCCATGTTCCGTTATGACCGACCCCAGGCAGGACGTTACCGCCAATTCTACCAATACGGCATCGAATTCATCGGCAGCAACCACCCCTATTACGATGCCGAAGTGATCTCCATCCTCTGGCACTATCTCTTTGGCCTGGGCCTGAAGGATCTGCGCCTTGAACTCAACAGCGTCGGCTGCCCCAACTGCGGCCAGGCCTACGATGCGGCCCTGCGGGAGTACTATCGCCCGCATTTGCAGTCACTCTGCACCGATTGCCGCCAGCGCTTCGAGCTCAAGCCCCGGCGTTTGCTGGATTGCAAAGTGCCCACCTGCAAGGAGATCGCCGTCAAGGCTCCCATACAGCTGGACTACCTCGATCAGACTTGTAGGGAGCATTTTGCCGGCGTGCAGGGCATCCTGGCCCAGATGCAGATCCCTTATCAGGTCAATCCCGGTATCGTGCGCGGGCTGGATTACTACACCAATACGGCGTTCGAGATCGTGGGTGGTCAACTCGGCGCGCAGAACTCCCTGGCCGGGGGCGGCCGCTACAACGGGCTTTTGGAACAGGTCGGAGGAAGAAGCATCCCCGCGGTCGGCTTTGCCGGCGGATTTGAACGTCTGCTCCTGATGCTGGAAGCAGATCAAGCACCAATGCCTGCGGTTCCAGTCCCCGATGTCTATCTGGCCGCGATCGGCGAAACTGCCCAACAGAGGGCTTTCGCGCTGATCAACGCTCTGCGCCTGGCCGGTCTTTATGCCGAGTTCGAACCCGACCGCGTGTCGCTGAAATCCCAGCTTAAGTCCGCCGACAGCCAGAAAGCGCGCTTTGCCCTCATCATCGGCGAGGACGAACTCGCCACTCAGAGCTGCATCCTCAAGGACCTGCAGTCCGGCGAGCAGCGCAGCCTGCCCCTGGAGCCCCTGGCGGACATCATCGCGATTCTCAAGGCCTGACCAAACCACCCGCGATCCCAAACACGGCTGCAATCCCCGTCACGCCGCAAGTACGCAACCTCTCGCCACTTTGCTATTGACAAAATCGCCCTCTCTGAAGTGTGGGATAAAAGAAAGAAATCCGTTTATCAATGGAGGATAAATGCCCGATATTAAACGCGTTTACCTGTTCGGCAACGGAAGCGCCGAAGGTAAGGCTGAAATGAAAAACCTGCTGGGCGGCAAAGGCGCCAATCTGGCCGAAATGAACCTTATCGGCGTGCCCGTGCCCCCGGGATTCACCATCACCACTGATACCTGCAACGAATACACCAAGCTCGGAGAAGATGCTGTACGCGAGCTGCTTGCCAAGGAAGTCAAGGCTGCGGTCCAGTACATCGAAGGTCTGATGAAGATGCAGTTCGGCTCAGCCGATAATCCGCTTTTGGTCTCTGTCCGCAGCGGCGCCCGCGCTTCCATGCCGGGCATGATGGACACCATTTTGAACCTCGGCCTCAACGAAGCCGCCGTGCAAGGTCTGATCGCCAAGACCGGCAATTCCCGCTTTGTGTGGGACTCCTATCGCCGCTTCGTGCAGATGTACGGCGACGTGGTCCTGGGCCTCAAGCCCGCCAGCAAAGAGGAACACGACCCCTTCGAGGTGATCATCGACGCCATGAAAGAGGAAAAAAGAGTCACAAACGACCTGGAACTGAGCGCCGACGATCTCAAGGAACTGGTAGTCCGCTTCAAAAAAGCCGTCAAGGACAACACCGGCCACGATTTTCCGGATGACCCCTGGGAACAGCTCTGGGGCGCGGTTTTTGCCGTCTTCAATAGCTGGAACAACGATCGTGCCATCTTTTACCGCCAACTCCACGGTATCCCGGACGACTGGGGCACCGCCGTCAACGTCCAGGCCATGGTCTTCGGCAATATGGGCGAGACCAGCGCCACCGGCGTGGCCTTCACCCGTGACGCCGCCACAGGCGAAAATGTCTTCAACGGCGAGTACCTGATCAACGCGCAGGGTGAGGATGTGGTCGCCGGCATCCGCACTCCGCAGCAGGTGACCAAGCTCGGATCGCAGCGCTGGGCCGCTCTGGCCGGTGTCTCCGAAGCTGACCGCGGCAGGCAGTATCCCTCGCTGGAAGAGGCGATGCCCGAGGTCTACCGGCAGTTGCACGACACCCAGCGCAAGTTGGAACAACACGCCAAAGACATGCAGGACATCGAGTTCACGATCCAGGAAGGCAAACTGTGGTTATTGCAGACACGCAACGGCAAACGCACCGGCTTCGCCATGGTCAAAGTGGCCATGGACATGCTGCGCGAAGGCTTGATCGACGAAAAGGCCGCTCTGCTGCGCATGGAGCCGAACAAGCTGGACGAGCTACTGCATCCTGTCTTCTCCCGTGAAGCCCTGGCCCGGGCAAAAGTCATCGCCAAGGGCCTGCCCGCCTCTCCGGGAGCCGCATCCGGCCAGATCGTCTTCTTCGCCGACGACGCCGAAGCCTGGGCGGCGCAAAAGAAACAGGTCATCCTCTGCCGTGTGGAAACCTCACCTGAGGATCTGCGCGGCATGAACGTCGCCAAGGGCATCCTCACCGCCCGGGGCGGTATGACTTCCCACGCTGCCGTGGTCGCCCGCGGCATGGGCAAATGCTGCGTTTCCGGCGCCGGAGCCATCGTCATCGATTACAAAGCCCGCACCATGACTGTGGACGGCAAAGTATATAAGGAAGGGGACTGGATCTCCCTCAACGGGAGCACCGGCCAGGTGCTGGAAGGCAAACTCGACACCGTGGATCCCGAACTGAGCGGCGATTTCGGCTCGCTCATGGAATTGGCAGACAAGCACACCCGCATGTATGTGCGCACCAACGCCGACACGCCCAAAGACGCCTCCGTGGCCCGCAGCTTCGGCGCTCAGGGCATCGGCCTCTGCCGCACCGAGCACATGTTTTTCGAAGGCGACCGTATCAAGGCCATGCGGGAGATGATCCTGGCCGACGACGAAGCCGGACGCCGCAAGGGTTTGGATAAACTCCTGCCCATGCAACGCTCCGATTTTGAAGGCATTTTCACCGCCATGGACGGCTTCCCGGTCACCATCCGCCTGCTTGATCCCCCGCTGCACGAGTTCGTGCCGCATGAGGAAGCCCAGCAAAAGGAGCTGGCCGCGGAGCTCGGCGTCCCCTTGCAAAAAGTCAAGGACCGCGTCGCTGCGCTGCATGAGTTCAATCCCATGCTCGGCCACCGCGGCTGCCGTTTGGGCAACACCTACCCCGAGATCACGGAAATGCAAGCCCGGGCGATCATCGAGGCCGCGCTCAACGTGGCCGCCAGAGGTGTGAAAGTGCTGCCCGAGATCATGGTCCCGCTCACCGGCACCGAGGCTGAATTCAACCTGCAGGAAGAGATCATCCGCGCCACCGCGGAGCGAGTCTTCGCGGAGCACGACGCCCGGGTTGAATACCTCGTCGGCACCATGATCGAGATCCCGCGCGCCGCCCTCGTGGCGGACAAGATCGCCATCCGCGCCGAGTTCTTCAGCTTTGGCACCAACGACCTCACCCAGATGACCTTCGGTTATTCGCGCGACGACGCCGGTGTTTTTCTGCCCGTTTACATCGCCAAAAACCTGCTCAAACACGATCCCTTCCAGATCCTGGACCAGGAAGGCGTGGGACAACTGGTGCAACTCGGCACTGAGCGCGGACGCCAGACCCGGCCCGACCTCAAGGTCGGCATCTGCGGCGAACACGGCGGCGAACCCCACTCGGTGGAATTTTGCCACCGCGTGGGCATGAACTACGTCAGCTGCTCGCCCTACCGGGTTCCGATCGCGCGTCTGGCAGCAGCCATGGCCGCGATCCGCTAGACTAAATCTCCTCTATACATCTAACGTCAGCTCTTCGGGGCTGACGTTTTTTTTGAGGCTCTCTTTTAATCTTGGTAAGAGAATCCGGCGTGGC
>CAYXEF010000088.1:0-9234 GCA_964463825.1 uncultured Candidatus Cloacimonadota bacterium
GGGAAGTTCTGCCACCCGGACGCCATCTGGCCCTGGATATCGGCGCGGGGCGGGGCATTGTCAGTTACGCCCTGGCGCGTGAGGGCTATGCGGTCACGGCTCTCGAACCCGACCCGAGCGCCGTTGTAGGAACTCAGGCCATCCGAGCCCTATCCCAGGCCAGCTCCTTGCCTATTGAGGTTGTCCAGGATTTTTCTGAGCGCCTGCCCTTTGCTGATGGTTCCTTCGATCTGGTTTTTTCCCGGGCGGTGCTGCACCACACCTGCGATCTCGAAGCCACCTGCCGCCAATGCTTCCGGACTATCAAGCCAGGCGGAACATTCATCGCCATTCGTGAGCATGTCGTGTCCCGCCCGGAAGATCTGCCACTATTTTTGGAAAGACATCCGCTTCACAATCTATACGGCGGTGAGAACGCGTTTGTTCTGCAGCGTTATATAGACGCTCTTTCCAAGGCCGGATTCGAGACGATCACCGTGATAGGGCCCTGGCGTAGTCCCATGAATTTTGCGCCCCATACCGTTTCCTCGCTCAAGGACGAATTGGCCAGGAGATTGAGCAGGGGCAATACCGTGTTCGCTAGGATGGCGCGCGCTTTACTCGACACTCCGTTTTTTTGGCCGGTGATATGTCGGGTGTTGGAACGCATCGACAACCGGCCGGGGCGACTTTATTCTTTTATCGCTCGACGAGGAAATACGTGAAACTGGCATGGATTACCGGGGCCCGAGGCTTTATCGGGCGTCACCTCGCCCATGGTCTGTCCGGCAAAGGCTACCAAGTGGCCGGAATCGGCCATGGCGCCTGGACAAATTCTGAAGCGATGTGTTGGGGAGTTTCCCATTGGTTCAACGGCGAAATTACCGCCAGCAACTTGGTGCAGTTGCGACAGGCCACCGCGTTGCCGCAGGTAATCTTCCATTTGGCTGGTGGATCATCCGTGGGCGCGGCTATCGCCAATCCTCACGAGGATTTTTGCCGTACGGTGGTGGGTTCGGCGGAACTGCTAGAATGGATGCGGCAGTCCTCCACTCGCACCAGCCTTGTGGCTATTTCCAGTGCGGCTGTCTATGGATCGATTCACCCCACTCCTATCGCTGAGGATGCACGACTTTCACCGTTTTCTCCCTATGGCTCGCACAAGCTCATGATGGAAACGTTGTGCCGTTCCTATGCTTCGAATTTTGGACTAAAGGTTATCCTGCCCCGACTGTTTTCTGTTTTTGGCCCAGGGCTAAAAAAACAGCTCCTCTGGGACCTGTGTGAAAAATTGGCAGCGGGTGGTCCAGTGCGGCTTAGCGGAACAGGAAACGAACTGCGGGATTGGATTGACGTGCGATCCGTTGTTCCCTGGCTTGAAATAGTGGCCAAACATGCCAGCGAAGATGCGCCGGCCATAAATCTGGCGACAGGCAGGGGTATATCGGTTCGGAAGATCGCAGAACTCGTCATCGCCGCTTGGGCCCGGGCCGGGAGGGAGGCTCCACCGTTAAATTTCAGTGGACAAATGCGAGCTGGAGATCCTGTCAGTCTCGTCGCTGACGTCCGCAAGATGCACGCCCTCGGCCTGAGCGAAACTGCGACCATGGAGGAAGCTTTGGCGGCATACGTCGACTGGTACCTTGGCCGGTCGGAGGTGTGCTCTTGATACGTATTGCCTTCACTCTCATCGGCGGCAAGGATTGGACAGGCGGATATAACTACCTGTTCAACCTGCTGGGCTTGCTTGCACGCTACCAGAAAGATCGTCTGAAGTGCGTTCTGTTCGTTGACGAAGCATGCTCAAAGGCCCAGTGCACTAATTTCACATCAATTCCAGAAATAGATATCGTTTATACGAAGCTTTTAAATCCACATCGGCGTACTGTATCTTTGCTGCAATCTCTCCTCTTGGGGCAGGATATCGCTTTGAAAAGCTTGTTCCGGAGGCATTCCATTGATGTAGTCTTCGAAGCTGCAACTTTTTATGGGTGGCGCTTGGGCATTCCTGCCATCGCTTGGATTCCAGACTTTCAGCATAAGGTGCTTCCGGAGTTATTTACTAAGAAGGCTTGGTGGAAACGGGAACTGGGGTTCCGTGCCCAGGTGCTTGGCAACAGGACTATTATGCTGAGCAGTGATGATGCCCGTATTGCTTGCGAACATTACTACCGTAGCACGCGCGGAAGAAGCTGCACTGTGCACTTTGCCGTGCCTTCCGGTCCGCAAATCCCCTATTCTCAGGCAAGACTGGTGGCCGATGCTTATGGTCTACCAAAAGACTTCTTTTTTTTGCCCAACCAATTCTGGCGCCACAAAAATCACGCCCTGGTTCTGGAAGCGTTGTCCTTGCTGAAACAGCGCGGTCGGCGCATTGTCGTCGCCGCATCGGGCAGGCAGACTGACACGCGCGATCCCGGGTATTTTTCGAGCCTTGTCGCCATGCGTGACCGCCTCGGCCTACAGGATGAATTTAAACTTCTCGGCCTGATCCCCTATCCAGACCTTAGAGCCTTGATGCGAGCAAGCGTTGCCATGCTCAACCCGTCTCTGTTCGAGGGTTGGAGCACGACGGTTGAAGAGGCAAAAGCCATGGGTACTCCGATGGTGCTCTCTGATCTTTCTGTACATTATGAGCAAATGCTGGAAGATGCGTTGTATTTTGACAGGCATTCCGTTCAAAGTCTGGCGGATGCTCTTGCAACGTTCGTACCTCTGACCGAGCCTGAACGCGAACGGCGTATTGATGCAGCAAGGAAAGATAATAACCAAAGAGTTATTCGTTTTGCCAAATATTTTGTCGATGTTGCTGCTTCTTGTTGTTCATGACGGCAGGGCGCCAGGTTGGAGGCAAACTCACGAATGAATAGGTCTCTGGAATAAGACGTCCATCTTGGGGCGCTGTCCTTGTCAAAATCGCCATGTGCGGTGGCATGGTTAAAATACTCGAATTTCGGGGATGCTTTAACAGTCCAAGCATTTTGTAACACGACAAAATAATAGGAGTTTGCTGTTGAGAAACCACCGCACGGTAAGATTCGATAAAAATAATGTAAATTTATATGCCTAGTGTATGTTTTCTCCATCCGAAACGAAGGAGGCGACTATGAGCGAACGTACATCCAAGAAGCCCGGTATTGCCAACTATGTTGCCACACACCAGTAAGAAAAAAGTGCCTTCATGAGAGATATTGCAACTCCTTGAGTTTGTAAGGCGACATTACACTGCTCAAAAGCAAGATCGTATCTTTTTTTCAGGAAATTCAAAGCAATGAATCTTGCTGCTCGGTACGGTATCTCCAAAACAAAAGGCGTGTCCAGCCGGGGCCTTGCTCATGATCTCGTGTTCTAGCCCTTTCTTGGTCAGAATATTTATCGTGCAGTGGTCAATAACCAGCGTTGTGAAATTGGCAAGGACGTCGCGTATGACTTCCTCGCTTCCAGCCGGTTCAGTTGGCGGCGCTTCCTGCTCCAGTTTGCCCTCCAGGCCACGGCCATGCTTGATGCGTTGTCCCAGAACTTCGAGGTCGTGTTATCCTCGTGGAGACACCGCCGTCGAACACTCTCAACGGCGGTCACAGCGCTCGCTTGGTCTTCGTCTGGACCGTCGCAAAGAGGGCTGGCCCACTTGTCCACGGACACCGTGCCTGCCCGAAGCGAATGTGATGCGCATCTACGGCAAGCGCTGGGACATTGTGATCTTCTTCCGCACAGCCAAGCAATTCCTGGGACTGGAAAAGGGATGCCATGCCAGAGAATTCGACTCGCTCATCGTGGCTCATGCGCATCCTGGGCCTGGAACTGACGCGGGGCAGGATGAGCCAAAACAACTGCTGGCCGGAGCACTTCTATCACGTCAAGGCCGATGCGCATCCTTGGCCAAGCGGTTGACTTCTTGGGCCTCAATGCGCTTGTTTGTCAAGTAACTCAGAGTATTGCGGCTTAATGAGCAAGTTTGAAAGTTGAGTTATAATACTTTTTTCTCTTGAGAATAGGTGGTTATACGATGATACAAGCCCTACGAAATCAGGGGGCAGCTTGGCTGCTGGTACTGTGCGTGGCGGGTTATCCGTTGGTCGGGTTGCTTGCTGCCGCTTGGGATTTTCCGAGTCTCTGGGCTTCCATACCGTTCCGATTGGGGGTGGCTATGCTGGCGCTCGGATTAGCCGTTGGGACCTGGGGAGAGCGCCAGCTGACAAGCTGGGCATGGACGCTACTAGCATGGTTCGGGCTATATTTGGTACGCTTGATATACAATGTGGTTGCAGGGTACGATGCTGCTACAAGAGAATTGGTCCTCTTTGTACTTATGTCCGTTATCCCCGTGGGAGCATTTCTGAAAGCTGATATAAAGCAAATAGACTGGCGAACCTGCGTGCCTCTTACCTGCTTTAGCGCTGCAGTTCTAGTTATAGCTATTGCTGGAGAATTGTTGGGATTGTTTGGTGCAAATAGCCTAACTTTCACTGGACGCTTAGGCGTGACAACTGTAAATCCAATCACTTTAGGTCATATATCGGCAACCTTACTGTTGTCGGTGGTCGTCCTGTTTTGGTACTGCCCAGCTATGCACAGCGTGCTGCTCATGTTTTTGGCCGCGTTAGGCCTCGCCGGCTTGACCACGACAAACTCTAGAGGACCTTTTATTGCTGGCTTTGTATCATTGGCTTTTTTGGTTGTTACGGCCCCTAAAAAATGGCATCATGATTTTTCTAGCCGTTTTCTACCCATAGCCCTTCTAGGATTGATGGCTTTACTCTTTTGGTGTCCATTATCCATAGACCGCATCATAACTCAAAGCGATCATATACGACAAATGCTCCGTGGGAATCGTGCTACATGCACAACAGCTGATGTGACCACCAAGCATGATATCACTAAACAAAATTTGAACCTTATTCATGAAGAGAAGAGGGATAGACTTGTTTTTTCAGATGAATCTGCCATGTTACGATTGAAATTACTGCAGTCATCTTTAAAGGCGACATTAGATAACCCACTCTTCGGAATTTCTAATTGGGAAACACAGTTTTGCAATTACCCGCACAATATAATTTTGGAATCGTTTCAAAATATTGGAATATTTGGCGGCATGATGTTAGTTGTTTTATTGCTTCGTGGTGTACAGAATGCTGTGCTACAACTATTGGCTGGTTGTCCATTAATTCCAGTTTTATTTATACAAGCAGCTGTGGCTGCTCAAGTATCAGGCTCGCTGTACGCCCATGCGCAACTGTGGGTCACATTGGCCATACTTCTGGAATCTCGTGGTAGAGTTCATGGAGGTGGTGTAAATTCTGGAGTCGTCCAGGCCGGGGGGGGGATACCTCCAGCCTGGACGGAATGGGCGAGGTGGCCATCGGGCCGATTGGCTGTAAGGCGAAGTTGCGAAGCCGCACCTGCAACCAAAGGAGACCACGATGGCCGAGGACAGCATGGCATTAATCGAGCTGATGCAAAAGGCCGACGGCGGTGATTTTCACCGTTCCCTGGCGGAAGCTGTCTTGCAGCTTCTCATGGAAGCCGATGTGGACGGCCTGATCGGAGCCAGCCGCCACGAGCGAAGTCCCGAGCGGGTCAGCTACCGCAACGGCTACCGAGACCGCAGCCTTGATACCCGCGTCGGCTCCCTGCAGCTACGCATCCCCAAGCTGCGCCAGGGCAGCTCTTTCCGCCCTTCCTGGAGCCGCGCAAGACCAGCGAGCGCGCCTTGGTGGCCGTCATCCAGGAGGCCTGGATCGGCGGCATATCGACGCGGCGCGTGGACGATCTCGTTCAGGCCATGGGCCTTTCCGGCATCTCCAAGTCCCAGGTTCCAAGCTGTGCAAGGACATCGATGAACGGGTCCATGCCTTTCTTTCCAGGCCGTTGACGGGAGAGTGGCCCTATTTGTGGCTGGACGCGACCTACCTCAAGCAGCGCGAAGGCGGCCGGGTGGTCAGCGTCGCCCGGGGAAAGGCAGAAAGTATTTTGAAGGGCCAAGAGTTGCCTACGCGGCTGCCGTCTGATTAAAAAACTTTTGACTCCCGGTAATATCTCTGTACACAAGTTGACGGTACGTGCAATGATGGGGCTATTGTAAACAAGTCCTAACACATCTTTAGTAAATAAAAATGCATTCCAGTAAGGAGTAAACTTGTGGAGAGTATCGTCGATCGTAAAAATGTTAAGCAGGTTATAAAATATTTTATTGCGACCTTTGTGCTTTTGTTGTGTTCCGCATCGCAATTTTATAGATTGAATAAAGTTGGAATTTTTGATTCATCTGACGGAATGATTTACTTGCAATTTGCAATGCATTGGAGTGACGGTTTTTTTTCTAATCAGTGGGCTAAGCCAGGCGCTCATTTGCTGGGGATGTTGGCAGTCAATGTCTTAGGATATCATGACTATACAACGACATACCTTAATGCCTTTATGAACTTGGCCACCATGGTTTTAATGCTGTTCCTGGGTCGGGCCATCTCGCTACCATTCTCCTACGCATTGTCCGGTGTAGCCCTTTATGTAGCGATCCCCTATGCGAATATTTCCATACAAACAGGCCTAGTGCATATCGCTTCAACTCCATTCGTTCTTTTTTCACTGCTGATGGTTTTGTATTTTTTGGAGAAACACCGCCCTCTATGCATGCTGTTTGGCGGGTTTTCAGCAGCATTCTCTGCCACGATTCATCCGACATTATTTTCATGCATACTTTCAACATCAATAGTTTTTGCACTTATCTGTATTAAAAATTTTTCAATTATAGGGTATAGGAAGATTATTACAGCACTTATTTTTTATATTGCTTCACTTTTTAGCGTATTTATATTTTTTTCATATTTGATTTACAATACCCCCCTTGATGGCCTCCCGCGCTACTATGAAAGACTAACAGAACATCGGGGCAGGGTCATCGAGGGTGCGCAAACCCTCATCGGCAAATTCAATGCTACTCTTATGCATGCCGGAGACTACATGTCTCCTGAACTTATGATTCTTGGTAGTGTAATTGTAGTAGCAGCAATTATTGTTTTTATACGTCTTTGTACAGACAGAAGAAAAATATTTTGCGTTGGATGTCTATCGCAGATTTCAATTGTAACTTTGTATTTATTGATCAATATCGTCGTCCTGGGCTTTCTAAGCCCAGCGGCAGAACCGCGGTTCATGCTGCCCTTAGATCCATTGATTTGTCTTTGTATTGCATATTTATTTGGTTTTGTCATGATTCATGCGACAGGTTCTTGGCACGAGAAGTATTTTCTTGGTCTCACTCTAGTCTTTATTGTATATATGGCAAGCACAAACAGTTTTGATTTTTTGCATAAAAAAATATCGTTCTATAGACTTGTTGCAGACTCGGTGTGTAATAAAATCAATTCTGAAAACAAGATGTTGATCGCTTCATCAATTACATATTTTGACGGATATCCGTTCTTTATATACTTCGACAGGGATTCTTATTTAAAGTTAAATTTTAAAAAAAACCTAGATCCAGCGTCAATTTGTTCGGCACACATACGATATATTCTGTTTCCCAAAGAACTAAACGATGTCATGCGCATTAATAATGAGTACTGCTTCGAATGTGAACGTATCGATGTTTTAGAGGCAATAGCAACTTTGAAGCCACGTCTCTTTGTTAAAGATCCACGATTTAGTATTTATGTTTTGGATTACAATCAAAGCTCATGTAGTCAGCCAAGCAACACAGATAATTTTACATCTTATGAAGCTTATGGTTATTCGCCGATACATGGTCAATGCGTACCAATTCAATAGCAGCCTGTTGAAAACAGTCTGTGATCTGACCGAGAATAGCCAGCTCCGGCGTTGGAGATGAGGCACAACGGGTTGGTCGTTTTGGGATAGTTCTGTCCTTGAACGGACGTCAGGCAAACCTCGGAAAAATGACGTAGCTCCCCCCTGGCACAGCCAGGACATCACGCCAACGACAGCAAAGATATTGGCGCTCGTCTCTACTGATGCACACTCAGCAAGGCTGGAACAGGACTGCCGCAAACAATGAAAGGATGACTTATGGTTGATGTTCTAACCAAACCGACAACGGCGCTTTATCCTACTGACATTTTATTTCAGACATCGTATTGGGCTCAGGTTAAATCAAGACTTGGTATAAAGTCGATTGCCTTTGACATCCTTTCTTCGGAGACATGGGGTGATGTACTGGTACTAATCAAGAATCACGGTGGATATAAAATTGCTCTCGTGCCGCAGGGGCCTGAACATGCGCCTCAGGAAGATACCTATGGACTCTATCTAGAGAATCTTTCCTTGGCACTTGCGGAGCGTCTTGACCCTGACGTGGCCTTTATCCGTTATGATTTACCCTGGAAATCGCCCTATGCGAATGAGATGCAAGAACAGGGATGGATGGCGTTTCCAGAAGCTCGCGTCAGAGAAATGCGAATGAACCTTGGAACCAAATTCTGGAATTTCAAAAAAGCTGCCACTGATATGACGGTGGCAAGCTCACTGGTTGTGGACATTTCTGGCAGTGAAGACGAGATCCTTGGCAGAATGAAACCAAAAACTCGCTACAACATTGGGTTGGCTCGTCGCAAGGGCGTGAGGGTGCAGGAAGCTACCCGTGATAATCTTGTGGACTTTTACGACTTGTATAAACAAACAGCCTCGCGGAACGGCTTTCCCTCCTGCGACATTGAACAATTCCTATCCATGTTTCATTATTGTTTCGATGCGCAAGACAACGTAGATATTGTTTTTCTACTATCACGGCACGAGGGAGACATTCTCTCCGGCGCCATTATAGGCATTTCAGGGCAGTCTGCAAATTTTCTATACGGGGCTTCATCGAATATAAAAAGAAATTACATGGCATCAGCTTTGATGCATTGGACTGGAATCCGCATTGCGCGTCAACGTGGTTGCCTGAGATATGATATGGGGGCAATTTCACCAACATTCGATATCTCGCACCCTTTCAGCGGATTATTTCAATTCAAAACTGGATTTGGTGGACATATCGAACTGCGGAGTGGCTCATGGGACTATCCTCTCAATGAGGATTCCTACCGGGCAATTCAGAATACAGAGAACTTATATAGCGATGTTGACGCTTGATATCCTCTCCGGTCCAACAGTCCGTTGAGAAAATCCTGATTTGTCCGCGATGACCACGGAGGCGTCCCTCCGGGAACGGAACCATGGGGTCAGGAGGTGGCGGCAGGCGTGGGGCGGAAACGCCGGGGAAAGTGGTTGCCTTCCGGCTCCGCCCAATCTACACAC
>CAYXEF010000089.1:0-9178 GCA_964463825.1 uncultured Candidatus Cloacimonadota bacterium
TCTCCACACGATTTAATCCCAGCTGAGGAGGAATCATGATCAGCAAGCTTACCACCGCCCTGCTCCTGCTATTGGCGGCGTCTTTGTTGTCCGCTTTCAGCCCCGAATCAAACGTGCCCGCAGCGCATACCACCGATCCGTCCCGGCATATCACCACTCTGCCCTACAATGTGGATTTCGAAGCTGTGGCCTTTCCACCCACGAACTGGCTGGTCTACGATGACGATGGCCAGGCTCCCGGGTGGAGCGCCAATGAAAGTTTCAACCACACTCCTGGAGGCTGGCGCTCCGCGATGCACCTCTTCGGATACTCCAATCCCGAAGAAGACGGCTGGCTGGTCACGCCGTTGGTGGACATTCCAGCCGGCACGGGCACCACACTGTCCTTTTGGTCCCTCAACGAGAATCCGCAGTGGTACGGTTCAAACGGCGTCTATGTTTCGACAGGCTCACCCGATCCCGATATGGGTGACTATGTCACAATTTGGTCGCCTATTACAGTCTCGGGCGACTGGTTTCTCAATTTGGTGGATCTCAGCCCCTGGCAGGGTCAGTCCATCTATATCGGTTTCCGTTACCAGGGTTATGACGCGCACAACTGGTTCCTGGATGATGTCCGAATCGAAGAGCATATCGGCATCCATGACTTTCCCTGGCTGGAGAACTTCGAAAGCGGGATTTTCGCGCCCTATTACTGGTGGCACTTGAACGAAGACGGCGACGGCGTTTACTGGAGTTGGACCCAGGACCATAACTTCTCACAGGATGGGACTTGCGCCGCGGTACATCTGGGCGGGACGAACGAATCGGGCTGGCTGATCTCGCCACGGATCCTGATTCCCGCCACGGGCAGGCACGCGCTATCCTGGCGCAGTTTCAATGAGAACATCGTTCCCGGGATGGCTGTAAACTCGGTACTCCTATCCACGGGATCAGGCGATCCTCTGGATGGCCAGTTTAACGAGATCTCCTACGATCCCGTACCTTTGGGAGACGACTGGTACTACAATATCGTTGATCTCTCCTCCTACGCCGGACAGACCATCATCCTAGCTTTCCATTATGAGGGGTTTGACGGGCACGACTGGTATCTGGATGACGTGTTGATTGAGGAATATCAAGGCATATGGGGTTTCCCTTACATGCAGAATTTCGAGTTTGCCCAGTTTCCGCCAGCATTTTGGCAGAGTTTTGATCAGGATAGTCAAGGTGGTAGCTGGATCCTCGCACATTGGGACGCCTACTACGACGGTGGAGTGAATTCCGCCAGCCACTGGTTCGAGGATGGCCAGCCCACTCAGGACGGGTGGCTGGTTTCGCCCTTGTTGCGGCTGCCGGCGGACGGGGCGGCATCACTTTCCTTTTGGCAAAAGAACATCCTTTATGGTAGTTTCGGCAGCAATGGTGTCTGGCTTTCCACGGCTTCCTTGGATCCGTTGGACGGCGACTACACGCAGATCTGGACGGCCGGTTCCGGAAACCTGGAATGGACTTACGAGACTATCGATCTCGCCGCTTGGAACGGGCAAAACGTATATCTGGCCTTCCGGCTCCAGGGAGCCAACCATGAATGGTATCTGGATAATGTCCTTGTTGATGTGTTGGCCATTGACATCTTGCCACCGGTCGTTTCACACAGGCCATTGCTGAACACCCTCCGGGACGACATACCCTATCCCGTTTATGCCGAGGTGGAAGACGACCCCACCTGGAACAGCGGTATCTCAGCCGTCTGGCTATATTACAAAATCAACGAGGGCGAGTGGATTCTGCTGCCCATGAATCCCGACGGATCTGGCTACCTGGCAGAGATCCCGGCACAGGAACACGGCACGCGCATAGATTACGTCATCGTGGCGGTGGACGCCTCGCCGCAAGCCAATACACTATACACCCAGGGCTTCACTTTCTGGGTGGACGACCCGGTCTGGCTCTATTACGACAGTTTGGCGCAAAACTCCTGGGCAGGCTGGAATCAGGGCAATTGGGGCCTGGGAGTGATCTTCGCCAATCCGCTCTACGATCTCGGGCAAACCCTAAAAGTGAACAAAGTGACAGGCTGCTTTATGCAGGATGATACCGTTGACCTCAAACTCTATAGCTTCGAAGATCTTGAATTCACCAATTTTGCACCCCTCATGGCTCCTCAATCTCTGTTTTTCGGCTCGGGAGGCTGGCAGGAAACCACCCTGACGGAGCTTCTGGTCGACGCGCCTTATTTCATGGTGGTTTACGACGGCATCGATGCCTGGAATGGCTTCGCAGCGGACAACCAGAGATATTATCCAGGCATGTGC
This sequence comes from uncultured Candidatus Cloacimonadota bacterium, assembly GCA_964463825.1. Classification (GTDB taxonomy): domain Bacteria; phylum Cloacimonadota; class Cloacimonadia; order Cloacimonadales; family Cloacimonadaceae; genus Syntrophosphaera. The sequence continues at coordinate 2,298 of CAYXEF010000089.1, forward strand.
AGAATGGATCTGGGCGATGGCGTCTTTCAGGATCTGGGTGATCTCGGCTTCAACGGAGCCTGGATGTTAAGGGTGCAAGTACAATCAACCTCGGTAATTTCCGCTCCGGTGTTGACAATTTTCCACAGCACCGAAGGTCCTGTGTTGCAATGGACCGCCGTGCCAGGCGCAGACCACTACAATGTCTATGCCTCAGCCGATCCCAGTTTGCCTGAACCCTGGGCGCTGTTCGATTCCACAATCGCCCTTGAGCTCGGTGCTTTGGGCGATTGGGATTTCAATTTCTTCCAGGTGACAGCGGTTGCAGGAACGGACGGACGTCAGGCAACATCCACAAACCATGCCATGCAGCCGGAACCGCCTGTGCCGGTGCACCGGTCTGACTTGCCCCGTGTGTTTCTGAAACAAGAATAGCCTGAGTTGGCACGATCATCCATTATCCCGATCCCTGCTTCCCGGCAGGGATTTTTTTCCGCCTCGATGTATCCGGCGTTGATTGGCTCTTTCTCCCTGCCTGCGGCCCTCCTGTATGCTTCTCCTATGCTTCCTCTGTGATGCCCGGAATGTACTCAGGAGGCGGGCAGGAGGGTGAGCAGACAGAAACCGGGCCGAGCCCGGAAACGCTTGACCAAATGAAATAAATCAGGCAGGGAGATGTGTCGGCCTTGAGCATACAAATGTGAAGGGGGTCAAAAATTTCGCTTTACAGGATTTGGAGACTGTCAATTCTGGTACTCAGACGAGAGAATGTACGGATACGAGACCAGCTGGGAGATTGTTTTGAATCCTGTGCTTGAGGTAAAAGCTCGCATTCGACTGTGATTTTATTACTTTATAATAACGGGAAACAACGTATGCAGAAACAGTGGCTGCTTCCGGGGGAGATTGCCCCCGAAATCCGGCAGCAGATCAAGAACCTTTCCGAACAACTGAAATGCCCGCGTCTGGTCGCGGAGCTGCTTTACAGAAAAGACCTGCATACGCCCGAAGAGATCGAGGGCTTTTTCCATCCTCGCCTGGAGCAGCAGCACGACCCCTTCCTCTTCGAGGACATGGAAAAGGCGGTGGAGCGCATTCTGCGAGCCGTGGAGGCGAAACAACGCATCACCATCTACGGAGATTACGACGTGGACGGCACCACGGCCACCACCCTGCTTTATCTCGGACTGGAACGTCTCGGTGCCAATATCGGCTTCTACATCCCTCACCGCATGATCGATGGCTATGGGTTGTCGCTGAGCAGTCTGGACCAGATCCGCGAGCAGGGCACCCAATTAATCATCAGCGTGGATTGCGGCGTCAACGCGTTGGAAGAGATCGAAGCCATCAACGCCATGGGGATCGAGATCATTATCACAGACCACCACAATCCCAAAGAAGAGTTGCCCCAAGCCTACGCCACGCTCAATCCCAAACTGACCGGTTGCGGCTACCCCTATCCGCATCTGGCTGGGGTTGGTGTGGCCTACAAATTGCTGATGGCCATCTACCGCAAGTTGGGTATCGCCGATGAGGAAAACACGCTCAAATACATGGATCTCGTTGCCGTGGGCACCATTGCAGATATCGTTCCCCTGACCGGCGAAAACCGTATCTTTGCCTCCATCGGCCTCCAGCATCTGATCGATAAGAAGAACAAGGGGCTCAACGCCTTGGTCCAGATCTCCGGCATGAATTCCAAAACCCTGGACAGTTCCGACATCGTGTTCGGCATCGCACCGCGCATCAACGCAGCCGGACGCATGGGCTCGGCTTCCCAGGCCGTGGAACTGCTCATTTCCCGGGACGGCGAACGCAGCCAGGAACTGGCGGAACTGATTGAACAGCAAAACTCGCTGCGTCAGCAGGAAGATCAGAAAACCTTTTACGAAGCCTGCGACATCATCGAAAAGAAATACAAGGATCTTGACTCCAGCTCCTGCATCGTAATCTCCTCCGACGAATGGCATCCCGGCGTGATCGGCATCGTAGCATCCAAGTTGGTTGAGAAATATTACCGTCCAGTGATCATGATCTCCTTCAAGGAAGGCTTCGGCAGCGGCTCCGGACGCAGCGTGGCGGACTTTGACCTGTTCAGCGCGCTCAAGCGGAACGAGCACAACTTGCATAGCTTTGGCGGCCACAAATACGCTGTGGGCTTTACCATCCTGCAGGAATACATAGATCGCTTCGAAAACGAACTCACCCGCTATGTTTCCGAAAACCTCAAACTGGACCAAATCCGACCGCCCCTGGAGATTGACCGCGAGATCGAACTCTACGACATCAACGGCTTTCTGCTGGACTGGCTGGAACGTTTCGCGCCCTTCGGTCCGGACAACAACCGCCCAGTGCTCATGACGGCCAAGGTCAACGTCGCCAATTATCCCTATACTGTAGGCCGCAACCACCTGAAGCTGAAAGTGGTCAAAGACGGCGTGCAGCTTGATCTGATCGGCTACAACCTGGGCGACTACCTGCCTTTGGTAAAGAAAAACACGCTCCTGGACATCGCCTACACCCTGGAGTATAACCGTTTCGGCAACAAACTAAGCATTCAGGGCAAGTTGCGGGATCTGCGCATTTACAACTGAGGAGCGCCGATGAACAGAGTGCTTGGTTGTCTGCTTGTTTTGTGTATGTTGGGGATCGGAGGATGCGCCGCCAACCGTTTCAGCGCTTACCGTCGCCTTGTGGGATTCCAACTTGCGGGCGAATTTCCGATGTCCGGACGCTATGACAAGGCGGTCGCCGATTCCCGTTCCGGCACCGTGTTCGTGCTGGACAAAGCTGCTCAGGAGATCCACATCTTCCGCCGCGGCCAGCAGATCAACAGCATCGGCGGACTGGGCTTCGAACGTTCCAATTTCCAACGGCTCACGGATATCGGGGTGGATTCCGACGGCGGCCTGCTGGCGCTGGACTCGGCTCAGAAGCTGTTGCGCAAGTTTTCGCCGGAAGGTTTAGTGACCGGGGAATTGGAGTTTACCACGCTGCGCCAGCCCGAACTGTTCTGCATCGGCGGTGACGGGAATCTCTTCCTCTACGATGCCGCCAGCTCCGAGATCGTCTGTTTCTCCCAGCTGGATGGCGCCGAACTGTATCGCTTCGGGCGGTTCGAGCTGCAACTGCCCGTGACCCTGGACTGCAACCGGGATTATCTCTATGCCTACAGCGAGGCCACGCACAGCAGTTCCGTGTTCTACCTGCTCGGTCAGTTCAAGGAGACGTTGCCAGGGCAAGTGATCTTCGACGCCTTCAACAATCCGGTCCGCGCTGCCGATGTGGTTCCGGTCCATTCATCCAGGCTGCCGAAATTGCTGAGCGTCAATGGGGATACGCTGGTGGTGCAGTATCCGGATCAGATCCAACTGCACAAAATCCTTTATGGGAGGGGCGACGGTGCGGCGCAATGACCTTCTCCTGACTCTGCTCGGCGTGTTGATGCTGGCGTTGTCCCGTCTGCCGCTGCATCTGGGTTGGCTGGTCTTCCTGGCCTGGCTGCCCTATCTGTATATCTTTGAGCGCGGAGTACCCAAAGGCCGCCAGTTACTCGCGATGGGCTTCATCACGTCCGCGGTCTACAATCTGATCGTCTTCTACTGGTTTTCTCTGGTTACGGTGCCGGGATTGGTGGGGATGATCCTGCTCTACACGTTGGTCTGGTATCTGCTCTTTACCTGCGTCAACCGCATCTACCGGACTCTGCCGCGCTGGCGCTATTTGGGCTTCACGGCGCTGGTATTGACCTTCGAGTATGTGCAAAACTTCGGCGAGACACGCTTTCCCTGGTTCAATCTGGGCTACTCTCTGGCGGAATACAACATTCTCGTGCAGATGGCGGATTTGGTCGGGATTGTCGGCCTCTCCGCCCTTGTTCTCTCAGTCAGCGTTCTGCTGCACCAGCTGCTGCCCACCAGCCATAAATGGCTGTTGGGCCGCCGCAGCTCCGCCGGAAACGTGCTGCATCCGCTCAGGGGCAGGAAGGTCGGCTCCGCCCTGGCTTTACTGGCGATCTTTGCCCTCTGGCTGGGCTATGGTTATCGCTGCCTGTATAAGACTCCGCTGGAGGAGCATGATGCCGGTATCTTTGTCATGCAGCCGTCCATAGATCAGGAAGTGAAATGGGACACCGAGCAGTATGCCAAGTCCCTGGGGGTGTTCAAGGATCTCACCCTGCAGGCCAAAGCGGAAGGCGCCCGCCTGGTCATCTATCCCGAAGGCGCCATTACTAATTACCTGCTGCGTATTCCTGCCGTGCAGGCAGATCTGAAGGACATCCTGGATGCGGCGCAGGCGGACATCTTCACCGGTTTTCCGGATCTGGAGCCTGCCCCGCCCGGCCATCCCAACGACTCCGTGTATTACAATGCCGCCTCGCTGTTTCAGCCACAGCAATTCACGCATGAGGTCTACCACAAGAATATCCTCGTGCCCGTGGCCGAGCGCATGCTCTGGCTGGACCAGTTTCCCTTCATGTGGAAGTTGCAGTTCGGCCAGGCCAACTGGGAGTTCGGGCAGGAATTGCGCTACTACGAAAGCGGGGGCTACACTTTTTCCCCCTCTATCTGCTACGAGCTTGCCTTTCCGGAGATCTTTCACCGCATGGCCTTGCCCCGGGACGTGGAGAAAGGCGGATACAGGAAATGCGATTATCTGGTTAACATCACCAACGACGCCTGGTTCGGCACCTCCTACGGCCCCTGGCTGCATGCCGCCATGGCGCGTTTCCGGGCTGTGGAGAACCGCGTCCAGATCTACCGCAGCGCCAACACTGGCATTTCTTTGGTCGTTGATCCCTTGGGCCGGATCTTGGTTAGGACCGAGTTGTTTGAAACGAAAAACATCACTGCCCCACTTTTTACCAGCGCCAAGGAGCCGTTGATCAGGCGAATCCACCGTTACCCGCTGATCATCGTGGCCCTGGCGCTCCTACTCGTTGTGCTGTCGTATGTCAAAAGGATCGGGAGACAGTTGTTATGAAGAAGTACTTCTATACCATTGGCGAAGTTAGCAAGCTGTTGGGCGAGAAGCCCTATGTGATCAGGTATTGGGAAAGCGAATTCAGTTTTCTCAAGCCCCGCAAGGATGAGGGTAGGATCCGCAAGTATTCGGAGGATAACATCCAGTTGCTCAGGCAGATTCAGGATATGCTGCACAACCAGCGCTTCACCATCGAAGGCGCGCGGCAAAAACTCAAAGCCGAGCGCAGTGCCAAGAAACGCAACGGAGACGCGGAAACGGCTGGCCCGCCTGTATCCAATATGTTGCCGCAGGAAAAGTGGATCTCCATCCTGCTGGAAGTCCGGCGCCAGCTTTCCAACTTGCGTGACCAGTGCCAACGCCTGCAGGAAAAGGCGGAATGAACTTCCAGGAGATCATTCTCACGCTGCAAAGCTATTGGGCGGACCGCGGCTGCAACCTGGTCCAGCCTTACGACATCGAAATGGGAGCCGGGACCTTTCATCCCGCCACTTTCTTCGGCGCGTTGGGTCCGCAAGCCTCCGCCATCGCCTATCCCCAGGCCTGCCGGCGGCCCAAGGACGGCCGATATGGCGAGAATCCCAACCGTCTGCAGCATTATTATCAGTTCCAGGTCATCATCAAGCCCAGCCCCTCCGACATCCAAAACCTCTATCTGAGAAGCCTGGAGGCCATCGGCGTCGAGATTGCCAAGCACGATATCCGGTTCGTTGAAGACGATTGGGAATCTCCGACATTGGGCGCCTGGGGCTTGGGCTGGGAAGTCTGGCTGGATGGCATGGAGATCAGCCAGTTCACGTATTTCCAACAGGTGGCAGGCCTGGATGTCTTTCCCGTAAGCGTGGAACTCACCTACGGCCTGGAACGCCTGGCCATGTACATTCAGGACTGCGACGACTACCGCCGTTTGCGCTGGAATGACTCCACCCTCTACGGCGAGCTTTACTTCGCCCGCGAGGTGGAGTATTCCGAGTATAACTTCAAGGCGGCCGACACCGCGCTGCTTTTCGATCTCTTTGCCGACTATGAAAAGGAGTGCCAGGAGTTGCTGGCCAAAACCCTGCCCTATCCCGCTTACGACAATCTGCTGCGCTGTTCCCACACCTTCAACCTGCTCGACGCCCGCGGCGTGATCAGCGTCACCGAGCGCGCCGCCTACATCGGCAGGATCCGCAATCTGGCCAGGGAAGCGGCCCTGGTCTACCTGCAAAAATACAACACTACTTAAAAGCACCAAAAATCGGATAAGGGATTTTCCCGGCATCTTGGTAATACTCATGGCAGCGATGGAAACGGAAGCATGCCAAGCAAGCGGATGCCTGTTTCATCGGCCAAGGAGTTTATTATGCGCAACTCACTGCTTTTTGCTCTGGGCTTGTTGATGGCTCTGCTTATCGCCTCGTGCCAGATATACGTGGTCGAACCGCCTTTCAAAGCCAGGTTTCACAACAGTCTCTACACCGATATTCATCTCTCAGTGGATGGCTACGGCTCCCGCGTGATCGCGCCTGGACAGACCGTCTCCTACGACATCGACAGGTCGGACCAGTCCTACCATTACCAGGCTGTGACCTGCGGCAAGGACGCCAGCGGCGACCAGATCGGGCTGGTGATCGAATGGGACCGCCATTGCGATATCAGCGGAGATTCCTACACCGTTTATCTGATCACCTACTCGGAGCTCTTCTTCCTCAGAATGCGCAACACCGGCCATCACGACCTGCATCCCCTGCATGTGAATCTCGGGCTGAACGACCAGACCACCGACGACATCATCATCCCCGGCAACGGCGTGACCTACAACACAGGTTACTACTTTGCCCACGGCAGCACCCGGGTACAGGCCAACTGGCTGGACAGGCCCACCGAATACACCTACTGGCAGCAAGGCCAGCATTTTTACTTTCCCTGGACCGAAA
>CAYXEF010000090.1:0-8970 GCA_964463825.1 uncultured Candidatus Cloacimonadota bacterium
GCTGGCGGCCTGGCAAGGCCATATTTTCGGCGTGGAAGCCCTGTTGCCTGTGGATCCGGGCGGCAGCGTCTACGGTTACGGCTCGGATTACGAGCCAGACTCAGGCCAGGGAGTCCTCAACGGCGGCTGCGTCGGGCTGCATCACCAGTATGGGGCAGGTCAGGTCCTTTGCCTCAGCTTCCCTCTCTACAACATGCAGGAAGCTGCCTCGCAAACCCTGGTGGAACATGTCTTCGGCGAGCTGTTCGCTGAAAACACCGCCGCGGCTTCCATTTCCGTACCTGCCGTTCCCGGGATCAGGCTGAGTTCCGCGCATCCCAACCCCTTCAAGGCGCAAACCGGGTTCAGGGTGGAAACGGATGATACCATCAGCCCGCTGAGCGTGGATGTCTACAACCTGAGGGGTCAAAAGCTGGCAAACCTCTTTACAGGCCGGCCCCCAAGCAACGCCGAGTTCGTCTGGGATGGCAGGGATGCCGCTGGAAAGCCCGCGGGTAGCGGGATCTACATTATCAGGGCCGCCTCGGCCAGACATACCGCCCAGCTAAAGATCCTGAAACTAAACTAGCCGCCAGGCTCCCATCCACCAGATCCGGCCAGGATCTAATCCTGCCCCGAAACCGGCAGACGGCGGCGTTTTCCCCAGCAATTGCTTTCTGCCCCCTTGCCCCTGGCTACCCCGCTTCCAGTTAGCTTCCCCAATACTTCCCCTCCATCCCACGGGTTGTATTGGGGCAGTACAGCAGAGGCGTTCCAGCTAGGAGCAGGGGCGGAGCGGGTGCGGGTGAACGGCCGGGAAGCTGAAAAAAATGAAAAAAAAGTTTGGCGTGGGGACGGGGTCCGGTTATAATGTGGGTATCATACCAATTAACTAGGAGTTTACAATGATACAGATCATAAAGATTTCACTGCTGATGGTCATCTCAATGGCCGTACTGGTTGCCTGCTCCGATTCGGATCAGATGCTGACCAACCCCGATGCCAGGAACCTCAACCAACCCGCCCGTGAAGTTCAGGCCCAGCTCAATTACCTCCCCGCGGGCATGGAGAACACCCAGGTCAAGCCGCTTCTGGCCAACGGCAACGTGGAAGCCGGCTACATTTTCCTCGCCAACGACAATCAAAACCTCTATGTTTCCTATTACCTCTTTAACGGCTGGCAGCTGAGCGAAACCCGCCTCAGCGTGGCCAGAAACATCAAGCAACTGCCCCGCGACGAATATGGCAACCTGCTGCCCGACCTCTTCCAATACCAGAGCCCGCTGACCCGCTGCGAAACGGTCTCCACCCAGGTGATCCCGCTGGCTGAGGTCAACCTCAAGCCCGGCGACGACTTCGTGCTCGCGTCCCAAGCCCTGGTGGCGGATGCAAGCTCGGCTGACCGCGGCCCGAACATCTGCATTCCCGGCGCGGTGGACGCCCAGTGGATGTATGTCGGCCAAAGCAAAGTGAGGGTGGAACTCAACGCCCCCGACCGCATGCAGAGGCTGAACCTGGAAAAGGTCTCGGACCTGGAAGCCAGATCATAAGCAAATAACGTCTCCCTCAAGAGACCGGGGTTCAGAAGGGATGCCCAACCTCACTGAACCCCGGATTTTTTTTTGGGGGGGAAAACCGGTTGCGATGCCCGGATCAGGCCAGCAGGGGTCGGTAGAGATTCACGATACGCTGTTCCAGATGTTCCGGGACGAGGCCCCGGATGGACTGGCCCCGGGCGATGCGTTCTCGCACCAGGGTTGAGGAGATGTCGCAGTGCCCGATTTTGAGGGTTTTGCGGCGGATCTGTTTGAGCACGGCGGGATCGGGTAGGTAACCCGGGCGGGGGATGATCAGGAAGCGGACGTTGCGGCGAAGCCAATCATAATCATGCCATGCGGGCAGAGCGGCCAGGTTATCCGCACCGATGACCCAGAGGAATTCGCGGCCCGGATACTTGAGGTAAAGCCTTCTGAGCAGGTCCGCGGTATAGCCGCTGCCGGTGGCGTCGTCATCCCAGAGTTCCATGCCCGGTTCGAGGGCGTCGGCGACCAGTTCGCAGCGACGGGTGAAATCCAGCAGGACCTTGTCCTGCTTGAAGTTGTGGCGGGCGTTGGGGAGGAAGGCCACCAATGGGGCGGCCCGGAGGGCGAGGATCCGGCGCGCGATGTGGAGGTGCCCGGAGTGAATGGGATCGAAGCTGCCACCGAGCAAGGCCAGGCGGTTCATTTGAAGTGGCGGGAGAGTTTTTTGGCTTCCTTGGAACCGGGGTACTTGGCGGTCAGGGCGTCGTAGGCTTGGCGGGCCTGCGTGGCCAGTTCCTGCCGGTGAAGCAGGAGGGCGGAGTAGTAGAGGGCGCGGCGGTCGAGAGTGTCCGTGTTGCCGAGATCGGTGATTTCCTTGAAATACATCAGGGCGGCGCTGTAATCCTTCATCTTGTAATAGATGTAGCCGGTGTGGAAGGTTTTTTGCAGGAGTTTGTACTGGGCGCGGCGGATGTATTCCAGGGCCTGGTCGTAGCGGGGATCGGCGGGGAATTTGTTGATAAAGCGGCGGAAGGCATCGATGGCGTGCTGGGTTTCGGTCTGGTCGTACTGCGGGGGCAGGGATTCCTCAAACAGGCATTGGGCGGTGCGGAGGTAGGCGGTGCTGAGTTCGGCGTGGTTGGGGAAGGCGTCGATGAATTCCTGATAGGCGAGGCGGGCGTCGGCGAAGCGGTTGATATGGTAATAGGAATCGGCCTGGCGCAGGAGGGCGTGGGCGGCTTTGGCGGAGGAGCGTTCGAAATAGACGTCGCCGTAGAGTTCGGCGGCACGGGCGTATTTTTTGGCGGCGTAGAGGGCGTCGGCGCGGGCAAGTTTTTCCTCGGTGGTCAAAATCGTCTGGCTGGCGGTGCAGGCGGCCAGCAGGAGCAGGAGCAGAGCGGGGAGGAAGCGGATCTTCATGGGATTTCCTTTGTCATTCGGTGGTCCAGAGCAGATAGACGATCGAGGCCAGGACGGCTGAGGCGAGCACGGGTTCGAACCATTTGAGGCCGGAAAGGCGGACGGATTCGGGTTCGTGGCTGCGGTCCAGGAAGCTGAGGCTGTCGATGCGCGTAAGGCGGCGGGCGGGGAGGGCGAGTTGGCGGATCTGAAAGGTGTAGAGGGGATAGCGTTCGCTGGAATAGGAGAGGAAATTTTTGCGTTCGAGGGCGGCGCTGCCGATCTCCAGGCTGATCTGGACCAGGTTCGCCGCCTGCAGGGCCATAACGTCGAGGCGGGGGAGGGGCAGGGAATCGGCTTCCGGAGCGGATTCCGCGTCAGCCTGGCCGGGCCACTCGCGGAGGTCGGCGCCGCGTTCGAGCAAGCCCTGGCGGATGTGGAACTCCAGGCCGGAGGTGAGATCTCCGGCCTGAATATCCAAGAGGACGGGCACTGCCAGGTCGATCAGCCCGACGATGCGGGCGCTGATGAGCTGCGGATCCGCCGCTTCGTAGGTCTCAGCCGCGGCCAGGCACACAGTCCAGGCCAGCGCGATCAGCAAATGCAGGGCGGTTTTCAGTTTATTGCAAGAGGCGCAGATAGCGATCCACCAGATTCATTTCCGGATAGGCCGGATAGTCGTTTTTGAGTCTGCTCAGGGTGGCGTAGGCCGCTTTTTTGTTGTTGAGGTTGTAGTAGGTGAGGCCGACCTTGAGCAGGGCGTCCCAGCCTTTGGGGTGATTGGGGTAGCGGCTGGCCACATACTCGAATTCGCGCAGGGCCTTGGTGTAGTTGCCGGCGGAATAGTAGTTTTCGCCGATCCAGTAGGCGGCGTTGGGGGCGAGCTGGGAATCCGGATACTTGGTCTGGAATTCCTCAAAGAGGCGGATGGAGTTTTCGTAATTGCCGCGGCTGTATTGGCCCCAGGCGGATTGATAGAGGCGGTTCATCTCGTTGTCGCGCTTCTGGGCGGCCTGGTCCGGGCCGAGGTTGAGCAGGCGCTGGAGGTCGGTGCTCAGGGTGGCGAGTTCGAGGTTGACGTTGAAGACGCGTTCCTGCAGATCCTTGAAGTCGTTTTTCCAGTAGTTGTCCTTGTCGGAGAGTTCGTTTCTGACCTCGGCGAGCTGGCCGTCAAGTTCGCCGATGCGGGCTTTGACGGTGTCCAGTTCGGTCGTCAGGGGCTCGGTGAGTTCCTTGGCGGCGGGCAGTTCGGCGCGGGCGGCGATGTCCTGCAGGTTCTTGGCGATGCCGGCGCTCTCTGCGGCCAGTTTGTCCAGTTCTTCGCGGGTGGCGTAGTTTTGCTGGAGGAGTGCGAGTTTGGCGTGTTGATCCGCCAGGAGGCCGAGTTCTTCGCGGGTGGCGACATTGGCCAGATCGAGGCAGACCTTGGCGATCTGCTCGTTGGTCTTGGTCAGTTCCTCGCGAGTGGCGTAGTTGTTTTGGTTGAGGGCGAGTTTGGCCTGTTCGCTGGCGAGGATGGAGAGTTCTTCGCGGGTGGCGTAGCCGGAGAGGTTTTTGGCGGCGAGGGCGCTTTGTTCGGCGAGTTTGGCCAATTCTTCGCGGGTGGCGTAGCCGGGCAGGGCCTGGGCGAGGCGGGTGCTTTTCTCCTCCAGTTTGAACAGGGCTTCGGAGGTGGCATCGGCCAGTTGGTTCACGTCCTGAGCCAGACCTGTGATTTGGGAGGCGGTTTCTTTGAGTTCATCCCTGGTGGCGTAGCCGGCGAGGTCGGGCAGGACGAAGCCGGTGTCGGGGCCGAGTTTGGCGAGATCGTCCTTGGTGACGTATTGGGAGAGTTCCTGCGCCAATTGGGCAAAGCCGTCGGCCATCTGGGCCAGTTCTTCGCGGGTGGCGAATGTGTCCAGGGCGAGGGTGGAATCGGAGGTCGCGAGGCCGGTGAGTTCCTCCCTGGTGACAAAGTTGTCCTGATTGCGGAGCAATTGGTCGGTGGCGACGGCGAGGGCTGAGATCTCGTCCCAGGTGGCGAAGTTGGCCAGGTTGTTGGCGAGTTGGGCGAGGCCGTCGGCGGTTTTGGCCAGATCTTCGCGGGTGGCGCGGCTATCGATCTGGGCGGCCAGTTCGGTGAGGCTGCCGGCGACGCGGTTGAGTTCCTCCTGCGTGGAAAGCATGGCGCTCTGTATGGCTTCGGCGGAATCCTCCTGAGTGGCGGAGAGGGCGTCCAGTTCTTCATAGAGGTCGAAGAGGTCGTCCCAGGTGGTGAGGTTTTCCAGCTGCTCGCTGAGGGCGGTGATTTCGTCGCGGGTGGCGCGGTCATCCACCTTGGCGGCCAGTTCGTTGAGGCTGGCGGCGAGTTGGTTGAGTTGTTCTTCGGTCTTGAGGAAAGCGGTGTTGGCGGCTTTTTCGTTCGCGTCCCGAAGCTGCGCCACGGCGTCCAGCTGGTCGGAGAGATCGAGAAGGTCGACCCAGGTGGCGCGGGTTTTCACGTCTTCCGCCAATTCCTCCAGTTCCTCGCGGGTGGGGCGGTCTTCCAGGGCGGTGGCGACCTGGACCAGTTCATCGAAGGTTGCGCGGCTTTCCACATCCTCGGCCAGGCTGGCCAGTTCCTCGCGGGTGGCGCGGGCGATCACTTCCAGGGCCAGTTGGGAATTCTGCTGCGAGAGCTTCTCCACTTCTTCCCTGCTGGCCAGGGTGAGTTGGTTGAGGGCCAGTTCGGCGTTGCGTTCGGCGACCTTGGCGAGTTCGGACTGGGTGGCGAAGGTCGCGGCGGCCTGTTTGAGTTCGCCCAGATATTCGGCGTAGACGTCGAGGATCTCGTCGGTATCCTGGGAGAATTCGCTGAGGCGCTGTTCGATGCTAGCGCCGAAATCGTTGGTGGCGGCCAGATCCTGCCTCAGTAACTGCAGATCGGATTGCAGGGCGACGATCTCACGGGCGGAAGTGTCGATATCCTGCTGCATGGCGGCCAGGACCTGCAGGCGGTCGGTGACGCCGTTGAGGCGGAGGACGATGTCATCCAGCCGCTGGCGGTTTTTCACAATGTCTTTCTGGGCCATTTCCAGAACGGCTTCCTGATAGTTTTGCCGTACTTCCATGGTCCTCAGTTTCCCCTTTTGCTCCGAAAAACTCTTGCTGCTCACGCAGGCACTCAGCAGGAGCAGGAATACGAGGGTCCCCCATAACAACCTTTTCATCTTTGACTCCTTACATGGTCTCATTTGCGGTTAAAAAGGCTTTGTAGGCAGCGTAGGTGGAATACAGATCCGCCTTGCTGCACAGTTCATATAACGAGTGCATGCCCATGAGCCCGGTGCCGCAATCGATGACTTCGGCGCCGAGATTGGCCATGATGTAGGCGATGGTGCCGCCGCCGCCTTCGTCCACTTTGCCCAGTTCGCCCATTTGCCAGAAGACCTGGTGCGCGTCGAAGAGGCGGAGGATGCGGGCGGTGAATTCGGCGTTGGCGTCGTTGCAGCCGTATTTTCCACCGCTGCCGGTGAATTTGGAGACGCCGATGCCGTGGTTGAAGAGCACGGCGTTCTGGCGTTCGTGCACGGTGGGATAGTTAGGATCCACGGCGGCGGTGACGTCTCCGGAGAGGATCTGGGAATTGATGAAGGTCCGGCGGAGATTGGCGCTGCCGTCGTCCTCCTTCTGGTGGCGGAGCAATTGGGCGACGAAATCCTGGATGAAGATGGAATGCGCGCCGGTGTTGCCCTGGCTGCCGACCTCCTCTTTATCGGAGAAGTAGACGATCATGGTGCGTCGGGGTTTGGCGTCCAGATTGGCCAGAAGCGCCTGCAGCGCGGTGTAGGCGCAGATTCGGTCGTCCTGGCCGTAACCCACGACCATGGAGGCGTCGAGGCCGGCGTCCCGGGCAGGCGTGGCGGGCACCAATTCCAGTTCGGCGGCGATGAAGTCCTGTTCCCGGAGGCCGTATTTTTTGTTCAGAAGATAGAGGGCGTAGGCTTTGACGGCTTCCTTTTCCTCGCTGCCAGGCTCCAGCATGCCGGAGAAGACCAGGTTCAGGCGCGAGGCGTCGATGGCGTCGAGGATGTTTTTACCGTATTGTTCCTTGCGCGCCAGATGCGGCAGAAGATCCGGAATGACGAAGACCGGATCGCCAGGATCCTCGCCCAGGCAGACATCCAGGCTCTTGCCGTCGGCTTTGACGAGGAAACCGTGCAAAGCCAGGGGCGTGGAGACCCACTGGTACTTTTTGATGCCGCCGTAGTAGTGCGTGCGCATGCAGGCCATGCCGCTGGGAGTATCCTCATAAAGGGGATTCTGCTTGAGGTCGATGCGCGGGGCGTCGATGTGGGCGGCGACCATGTTGAAGCCCTGGCTGAGCGGCTGGGAGCCGAGCACGGCCATGGCGAGGGTCTTGTTGCGGAAGACGGAGTAGACGCGTTTGGCGCCTTTGGCTGCGGCGTCCAGGGTCGTGAAGCGGTGTTGTTTGAGCAGGGCCTCGGTCCAGGCGACGGCCTCGCGGACGGTCTTGGCCCGGTTGAGGAAGTCCCTGTAGGGTCCGGCGAAGGCGAGCGCCTGCTTCACTTCGCGGGCCGGGGCTTCCTTCCAGAAGTTGCGTCGCTCGTAAGCCAGAGGGTTCTTCTTCTTGTCTTTCTTTTGTTGCATTAAATCTCCAGTATCTATGTGAATTTACAGTATGGCCAGGATCAGCAGGCGGCGTTCGCCCATGGGGGCGCGGACCAGCGCCGTTTCGCCCCGCTGTTTGCCCAGGAGCGCTTTGCCGATGGGCGAGAGCACGGAAACCGGCTGGAAGTCCGGCCGGTCGTAGAAATTGAGTTCATCCACGCCCACCACCTGAAAGGCGATCTCCTCGCCGTTTTCCTCGTCGCGGGTGTGGCAGCAGGAGCCGAAGCGGATCTTGTCCTTGGGAAAGGCGCTGGCGTCGATCACCTTGAGGTGGGCGGCGCGGCGGCGCAGGCGGTCGATCTCGCCATCGATCTGGCGCTGTTTTTCGCGGGCGGCCTTGTACTCGGCGTTTTCGCTGAGGTCGCCGAATTCGCGGGCCACGGCAATGGCTTTGATCACCTCGGGCCGCTCACAGGCCATCAGGTGGTTGATCCGCCTTTGGAGTTTGTCCATTCCTTCCTGCGTGATGTAGAGGCTGAGATCCATGTCAGGCTTTCTTTTTTTGGAGGAGTTTCTGGGCGGCGAGCGCCGTCTTCTTAAGGCGGGCGTTGCCGCTCTTGGTCCAATTCTCGACCAAAGCCCCGATCTCGGGATGGTAAAACTGGATGGAGCCGCAGAGCAATTCCGCGCTTTGGGGATCGCGGCTGTGCAGATGCTGGCGCCAGAGGCCGAGATAGAGGTCGGGATCCAGCTTGGCCACGGCCTTGAGCAGGGTGAGGTGCTCGGCGGCCTGCTCGCCCAGGGGTTGGAGCCAGAGGTTGACGAAGTGGTGGAGGACCGCGGCGCTGTGTTGGGGATCTTTTTTGAGCAGCTTGATCAGGAGTTTGACGGCCTGATCGCGCACCACGGGCTTGGCCGAGCGCGTCCAGGCATAGACGGCGGGCAGGTATTGCTCCGTCTGCTTGCGCAACAGCGGAAGCATCACCTTCTCCAGCAGGGTCGCCAATTGGGCGGCGTTGGCGGAATTCACCGCCTGCTCGATCAAAGGCAGGTAGGTGGCGGGTTTCTTGGCGGCGAGCTTGGCCATGAAGGCGATGAAGGCAGTCTTGCCGTTCTCGCCCTTTTTCTCCCAGAGATGCCGGTAGAAAGGCAGATACTTTTCGTGAGCCTTGCCCAGATGCTGGACCATGGTGTGGGCGACGTGCACGATGACTTCGGCGGGGATCTTGCCGTTCACGCGTTCCGGATAGGCGATGTAGATTATTTCAAAATCATAATCGTTGTTGGGCAGCTTGTGTTCCAGGTAGTCGAGGGTGTCCCGTTTCAGCCTATCTTTCCAGTCTATGGTCAGCATCATTGCTCCTTTTTCTGCTCTTTGTCTCAGAATATCCAAGACAGTCAAACGGATAAAACTGTCAAGTGAAATTTGGAGTTTTCCTGGAGTCCAGCGAGCCAGCGAGCATGGACTTCAGGAATGAGG
>CAYXEF010000091.1:0-8920 GCA_964463825.1 uncultured Candidatus Cloacimonadota bacterium
GGTGTGGTCACGTTCGTGATCCATAAAGTCTGAAGTTGCGCAGCGCCGTCCGCTTCCTGCTCCTCGCCTTCCTGACCGGCATCGCGCTCTCGGCGACGGGGGAGAATCTGGCCGTCAACCGGACGCTGGAGTTGGAACCTGACCGGACCAGTTACCAAATCGCCGCCAGCCCCATCGTCAAAGGCTCGGAAGTGATCCGGGCGGACAGCCTTGACCTGCTTCCCGGGCTCGATTACAAGCTGGACCACCGCTCGGGGCTGCTTATCCTGCTGCACCTTCCCGAAGCGCGCTTCCTCGAGTTGAGTTTTCTCCTTGTCCCGCTGGATTTGGTCGAACCACGCTACCAGTATGAGGTCCTGGCCCCCTCGGACAGCCTGTTCCAGAGCCTGGTCCCGCGCCGGCGAACCTGGCTGGCGGAGGAAGGGCAGCTCCTGATCTCCGGCTCCAAGACCTTCGCCGTGACCTTCTCCGACGACGCCGCCTTCGACCTCAAACAATCGCTTTACGTGAACCTGGACGGCGAACTCTCCCGCAATGTCAACATCAGCGCCCAACTCTCGGACAGCCAGTCCAAACTAACGCCAGAAGGCGATTCCAAGGAACTGAGCAGCCTGGACAAAGTCTTCATCCGCGTCTACGGAACCCAGTACGAGATCGCCATGGGCGACCTGGAATGGCAGTTTGACGGCACCCGCTATATCAACTACCGGACCAACATCGAGGGCATCAATGCCTGGTACCGCCAGCGCCACTTCGCCCAGGCCGGATTCACCGCAGCCGCAGGCAAAGCCGCCTTCAACGCCATTGCCGTGGTCGACGGTAAGCAGGGCCCCTATTACCTCAACCCCACAGGCTTCCAGAGCAGCTATCTGCTCATCGCAGGCAGCGAAAAGATCTACCGCAACGGAATCCTGCTGGAACGCGGGACCGACTACTACATCGACTACTCCGAAGGCTCCGTGATGTTCCGCAACCTGGTGGTCTCCAGCGACCTGATCAACGCCTATTTCCAATACGCGGACGACTATTTCCGCCAGTCCACCGCCTTCAATTCCTCGCGGCTGGAACTCGCACCCGGCCTGGCTTTGAGCCACCACTTCATCTATCAGTCCGACGCCCGCGACGATCCCCTGCTCTACGCCTACACGCCATCGGATCTGGACTCGCTGCGCCTGGCCGGAGACCGCGTCGCCTGGGGCAATGGCGTCACCGAGGTCGAACCCGGAGCGGGGACCTACATACGCAAGTTAACCGACACCGGCCTGGAATACTACGAGTACGCCCCCAGCGACAGCAGCGCCAGTTACAACGTCACCTTCAGCTTCGTCGGCTCCGGCAACGGCGACTACGAGCAGTTTTCCAGCGGCAAATACCGCTATCTGGGACCCGGCCTCGGCGCCTGGCTGCCCCAGAAACGGCTGGTTCCGGCAGTGCAACGGAGCAACGCCGATCTCGCCCTGCGTTACGACAGCGATGCCTGGAAACTCGGCGTGGAGGGCATTTACACGGTTAACGACAAGAACACTTTTTCCAGCCTGAACGACGGCGACAACCGCAGCGGCCTGCTCCACGCCTACGCGGCCTGGCTGGGCGGAGCTGCCGGACGGGAGACGACCCTGCGACTGGAAGGCGAAAAACGCTGGGCGGACAGTTATCTCTTTTCCCAGGCGGGGACAAGCCTGCAGGAGATCGATCTCGCTTTGGTCGAGCCCGCCGATTCGCTGAGCCAGTATCAACTTGACCTCACCCTCGCCACGGCGCGCTGGGAAGGCTGGAAACCCCAACTGGCCTTGCGTTACCGCGATGTGGCCGGCTCCTTCGTACAAAAGGCGTTGCGTTTCTCATCCCAGTCTTCAGCCCGCGGCCTGCTGCCTTTGCTGCAACTGCGTTCCACCTTCTCAGCCCAGGACCCCGCCACCGCCCGGGATCCCAACAGCCTGCAGCAATACCACGACCTCAGCGCGGCCTGGGAGTATCGCTGGCTGGCGGCCAAACTCGCGGCCAACTACAACGCCCTGACCTACTCTGACCCCTCGCAACTCCACCCCGGCTCCCGCTACCTGAGATTCAATCCCCAACTGGCTCTGGGCGATGCCAAAACCAGCCTCACCCAGTTCAGCCTGATCCTGGATTCATCCGCCCTCCAGGCCCCGGACTGGCAAACCCTTTCCCAGAGCCGGACCTACGGCTTCAAACACAACACCACCACCCTCAACCACACACTCAATCTGGACTTCACCCACCGCGAACTGCGCCAGACCGGCGAGGAAGAACGCAGCAACTACGATCTGATCAACTTCCGCAACTCCCACAACTTCCTCAAACAAGCCATCATGCTACTGGGCAATTATCAACTCAACCAAACGGAGTTTTATCCCCGCATCCGCGAACTGGAGTACGTGGGCGTGGGTCTCGGCCTCTACGACAGCACCGGAGTCTACACCCCCAACGGCGACTACGACTACACCTACATCACCAGCGACCAGGGTATCCTGAGCAGCGAGATCAACACCCAACTCAGCCTCTACCTCAAGCCGGGAAACATCCTCCCGCGCTGGAACTGGCTCCACATGGACCTCCTCCTCAACGCCACCGAACAGAGTAACGACCTCGACGGCTGGCGCGGCTACCTCTTCCTGCCGGGAGCCGTGTTCAACGACCAAAGCACGATCTTCGGCAAACAGGGCCTCTCCCAGACCCTCTGGCTGGACATCGTCAGCGGACGCCTGACCGGGAACCTCAACTGGCAATACGAGCGCTCACTGGACAACCGCTACCAAAGCCAGAACCGCGCCACGGAACTGCTTCGCGGCGGCGAACTGGACCTCAAGCGCTACCTCGGCAACAACTACAACCTCAAATACGAAAACAGCCACGAGACCGATTCCCGCTACCTGTCGGACATCCGCGGCCACGCCCTCGACCTCCTGATCCAACGCAATCTGGACACGGCCAGCCTGCTCACCCTCAATCTCTCCGCCTACACCGAACGGGGCGACCTGCAGGGCTGCGGCGAGGACTACCGTCTGCGCGGCCTGGGAATCCAGCCCGGCTACCGCGGCGTCTGGGGTAAAACCGCCCGTCTGGCCGCGAGTTTCGGCTTGCGCGCCAATCAGCGCGAAGGCAGCGATTTCCTCTCCTTCCTCCCGGAGAAACGCGGCGGAACCCTGCTCAATTGGACCCTCGCCGGAATCTATCGCCTCAACAGTTTCAGCACCGCAAGCCTGGATTATTCCGGAACGGCCTATCCCGGCGAGCAAGTCCGCCACACGCTCAAACTGGAATTCAAGGCGGAACTGTGACCAGATCTCAGACCAGGAGCCCAAATGCCTGACCTGTTCAGCATCGGTGCCGTGGACTACGCCATCGTCCTGCCCTTCATCTTCCTGGCCGGGCTGATCGACGCCATCGCCGGCGGAGGCGGCCTGATCTCGCTTCCCGCCTATGTCGCGGCCGGATTGCCCATGCACGCGGCACTGGCCACGAACAAGTTTTCCTCGGCCTGGGGAACCCTGTTCAGCACGGCAAACTATCTCCGCGCCAAAGTCATCGACCTCCCCGTGGCCGGACTCAGCGCGGTTTTTGCCCTCACCGGCTCCTGGCTGGGGACGCGGACCGTGTTATTGCTTTCCAGCGATTTTTTACGCTACCTGCTGGTGGTCCTGATCCCCGTCGTGGCGGTGATCACGCTCGTCCGCAAAAACTTCGGCCATGTCAACCATTCCCACCACCACCGCCTGGGCGTCCGACTCGCGCTGGGAGCCCTGGCGGGGCTGGTGATCGGCTTTTACGACGGCTTTTTCGGACCCGGGACGGGAACCTTCCTCATCCTCGTCTACGCCGCGCTCTTACACTACGATTTTGTCGTCGCCAACGGCAACACCAAGGTCGTCAATCTGGCTTCCAACCTCGCCGCGCTGGCCACTTTCCTCGTCGCCGGCAAAGTCTTTTTTCCGCTCGCCATCCCCGCCGCCGCCTGCGGAATCGCCGGCAATCTGATCGGCTCGAAACTGGTGATCCGCAACGGCAACAAACTCATCCGCCCCATCTTCGTCCTCGCCCTGATCCTGCTCCTCGGCCGGATCATCTACGACCTCGTCGCCTGACGCGGCTTGGTTCCTGAGTTTCGATCCCCCCATACTCCTCCCTTACTGTCCTCCAACCCGCCTCCGGCCGGCTTCCCATACGCTGCCCCTGTCTCTCAGGGGAAGCATACGGGGGGTATAGCAGAGGCAGAGCGGAGAGGCGCCGGGGCGGAACGAGCGGGCGGCCAAAATTCGCTTGACAAGAACGGGCCGGGCAAAGATTTGTCCCCCTACACCGTGCTGAAGTGGTGAAATTGGTATACACGCTAGTTTCAGGGACTAGTGAGCAATGAGCTCATGGGGGTTCGAGTCCCCCCTTCAGCACCATTTTTATGCCCCCGGAAAATAAAGTTATTGACGCCAATCCCCCTCTCCCAAATCCTTGTTTTTCAGTATTTGTTTTTGAGAGTAACATGGAAGAATATCGCTTGTATCTGGACAAACTCAACCTGATGCCCCATCCGCAGGGGGGCTTTTACCGGCGTAACTGGCAATCGCTGATCACCGGCGACCTCAAGGACGCCACCGGCAAGATCGTCTTCGCCAACCGCCTGATCGGCTCGACCATCCTCTACCTTCTGCCCAAAGACATGGTCTGCAAATGGCACCGGGGCAAGTGTGACGAGATGTGGCACCACTATGACGGGACGGCGCTGAACCTGTACCTGCTTACCTCGCAAAAGGGCCTGGAGACGGTGGTTCTGGGCTCGGACATCCAGGCGGGACAGATCCCGCAATTCATCGTCCCGCGCAACACCTGGTTCGCCGCCGAAGTGGCCGAGTCCAAGGGCTTCGCCTTTTGCGGCTGTACTCTGTGGCCGGCCTTTTCCTACACCGATTTCGAGATGGCTGAGAGCGCCAGCCTCTGCGATGACTTTCCCGCCCACAAAGATCTCATCCAGCGCCTCCAAAACCATGCGCAATAAGGATCTTCGGCTTGGATAAAAAGATATTCATCCTCGACACCAACGTCCTCATCCACAATCCCCAGGCACTCTTCTCCTTCGCCGAACACCGCGTGGTGATCCCCATCGTGGTCATCGAGGAGATCGACCAATTCAAGAAAGGCGTGGACGAGAAGAGCCGCAACGCCCGCCAGATCGGACGCTACCTCGATTCCCTGCGCGCCCACGGCAGTTTGCAGGAAGGCGTGACCATGGACAACGGCGGGATCGTCCAGATCACCGTCAACAAGGACGTCACGGACACCGCAGCCAAACTCTTTTTCCTGGACCGCAACGACAACCTGATCATCGGAACCGCCCTCTACTGCAAGCAAAAATACCCCGGCCACGAGGTCACGCTGGTCTCCAAGGACGCCAATGTCCGCATCAAGGCAGACAGCGTGGGCATCAACGCGGAAAACTTCGAGACGGACACCGTCAAATTCGAGGAAATGTACACCGGCTGGGAGGCCGTGGAGATTGGCGCGGAGGACTTCGGCCAGCTCAACGGCAAGAAATATATACCCAACTCTTTCGGCGAATTCCACCCCAACCAGTTCGTCCGCCTGATCAACAAAGCCGACACCTCCCAGACCCGGACCATGCGCTACATCGCCTCCGGAAACTCGCTCCACACGCTGCAGAACTGGTATGGCCAGGAAGTGTTCGGGATCAAGCCGCGCAATTTCGAACAGGAAATGGCGCTGGATCTGCTTTTGGACGACACCGTCAAACTGGTCAGCCTCTCCGGCAAGGCGGGAACGGGCAAAACCCTGCTCGCCATGGCCTCCGGGCTGAACAAGGTGATGGAGGAAAACAAATACACCCGCCTCGTGATCTCGCGCCCCATCTCGCCTCTGGGCAAGGATCTCGGCTACCTCCCGGGGACCAAGAGCGAAAAATTCAATCCCTGGATGCAGCCCATCTACGACAATATGGACATCCTGCTCTCGCTTCACGAGGAGATCCGCACCGAAAACAACAAGGCCAAACGCAAGCCCAGCATCGAAGACTTCATCGACTACGGCTTCCTCGAACTCGAGCCCCTGACCTACATCCGCGGACGCAGCCTGCCGGACCAGTTCATCATCATCGACGAAGCCCAAAACCTCACTCCGCACGAGATGAAGACCATCATCACCCGCGCCGGCGAAAACACCAAACTGGTCCTCACCGGCGACCCCTACCAGATCGACATCCCCTACCTCGATTCCACGAGCAACGGGCTTTCCGTCGCCGTGGAAAAACTAAAACACGAGGACATCGTGGGCCATGTGACCCTGGAAAAGGGCGAACGCTCCAAACTGGCGGATCTCGCCGCCAAGTTCTTCTAAAGGGCGAAAGTGGGCTCACCGCGGAGCCGGGAACGCAGCTGGGTGGAGATCGACCTCTCCGCCTTCCGGGACAACCTCAAGGCCCTGAAATCCTTTCTGCGCGAAGGTCAGGGCTTCATCCAGATCGTCAAGGCGGATGCCTACGGCCACGGCGCCGCGGAAATCGCCCGCGTGGCCCTGGAAGAAGGAGCCGCCGCGCTTGGCGTGGCCAATCTGGAAGAGGGCAAACTCCTGCGCGTCCAGGGCGTCAAAGCCCGCATCCTCATCCTCTCCCCCGCCCTGATGGACGAATTGCCGTCAATCCTCGACCACGGCCTCGTCCCCACGCTTTCCGAACCCGCCCAGGCCGAAGCGCTGGACAGACTCGCTGCCCGGTGTGGGATCAAACAGACAGTCCAGATCAAATACGACAGCGGAATGCACCGCAGCGGCGTGGCGGAACGGGAGTTTCTGGCCCTCTGGGAACTTTGCCACGGACTGCCCCACCTCGAGGTGAAAGGAGTCTTTTCCCACTTCGCAGCCAGCGAAAGCGACCCCGCCTTCAGCCAACGGCAGGAATCTGAATTCGCCCGCCTGCTTGAACGCCACGGGATCGAGGCGCCCTTCGTCCATCTGGCCAACAGTTCCGCCCTCGTCAACGGCCTCGGCCACAGCGCCCGCTACGTCCGCCTGGGCATCCTCAGCTACGGCGTCTACACCCATCCCGCGCAGCACGACAGGCTCGAGCTCAAGCCCGTGATGACCTTCAGAAGCGCCCTCGCGCAGATCAAGAGTGTCCCCCGGGGCGCCGGAGTCGGCTACAACCTGACCTGGAAAGCCAATCGCCCCACGCTCTGCGGGATCGTCCCCGTGGGCTACGCTGACGGCTATGACTTTTTGCTCTCCAACCGTGGAATGGTCTCGGTCCGCGGGGTTCTTTGCCCTGTGATCGGACGCGTCAGCATGGATCTGCTCTGCGTGGATCTGACGGACCTCAAGCCCGCTCCCCGCCTGGGCGACGAGGTCACCCTCCTGGGCGGGACCCAGCCCGAACTCCGCGCTGAAAACCTCGCCGCGCTCTACGGCGGTTCCGCCTACGAACTGCTCTGCCAGGTGGGACGCCGCGCCCGGCGCTATTACTACGAATCCGGCAAATTGGTGACCAGCGCCCCCATCGCCAGGCGGGAATTCGTCTCCAGCGACTACAGCGATTCCAAACTCAGCCACATTATCCAGGCCGCCATCGCCCAAAGGCTGGACAGCGCGGAGATCGGCGAACTCATCTCCCGCGAGATCCTGCGCCAATTCTTCTACAACAAGGACCGCGAAATCCACTACCGGCGCAACTTCGACCACCGGATCCGCTTCGAAGAGAGCGGGATCAGGGGCTACTGGCGCGCCTTCACCACCCTGAGTTTTGACAAGATCCTCGCCACGGACTATTTCACGGTCGCCTGCGCCAACTCCGAAGCCGCGCTCAAAGCCTATTTCAAGCGCCGCGACGTCGAATACCGCTGGCTCATGGACGACAAATTCCAGTTCGGAGAGGAGTCCTTCCGGCTCAGTTCGGTCCGCGTCAACGGCCTCCGGCTGGAGACCGAAGTCCGCTTCCAGAGCGGCTGTATGGAGATCCGCTGCTTTCATCCGAACCTGAAGGAACTGGTCGGCAAAGAGGTCAGATTCCACATCGACACCGCGACGCTTTACCCCAAAAACTCCCACCAACTCAGCGTCTTCGTCACCGAACTGACCCAGGGCGTGAAGATCGGCTTCGCCCATCCGGAGTACCTGGCGCCGGTCGAATGCGTGACAGTGTTTTCCGGCCAGAACAAGTATCCCCGACTCACCCGGACCTCGGGTTCCATCAGCGTCTCCACCCGGGCCGGCGAGTGGGTCTTTCCCCAGTCCGGCGTGGTTTTCGCTTACTGAGCAGGAAATAAAAAAGAGGCTCCCGCACGGAGCCTCTGTTGGCTGAATAAGCAGTTTTTTTACTTTTGTATCCTTGCCCTTAAATCCTCAGGAATCTTGAAGAACGGATCTTCACTTTTTACGCCCAAGGGCTGGGAAGAGGCGATGATCCTGTAGAAACATCTTACCAGAGCGCTGGTGTCCATATAAACCGCGGAGGCCGTGTGGGCGACCGGAGAGCCCCAATTATCTGCAAAGGGATCCAGCGAACGATACACATAATAGGATTGCGCTCCATTCACATTATCCCACATAATGATGGTATTGGTTAAAAAGCGCGTTACAACGATATTGACGGGAGTACCCAGCAGGGTTGTGGCGGAGGCTGTTTCAGAATAGTCCGAATAGCCGTAAGCGTTAAAGGCTCTGATCCGGAAAGAATACGTGGTGTAGGGGAGCAAGTCCAGGCTGCTGAAGGAACTGATATCCGCTTCCACGGTTCCGATCTCTTCCCAAACACCGCCATCGCCCAATCTGCGCTCAATCGAGAAACCGGTTTCGTTGGGGGAGTTATCGCTCCAAGACAGATCGATCTGAGACGCGGACATGGTGGTGAAGACCGTTGAAAAATGGTCTCGATTCGTAAAGCAGAGAGATTTCGGGTAGGATT
>CAYXEF010000092.1:0-8797 GCA_964463825.1 uncultured Candidatus Cloacimonadota bacterium
CCCGGGATGACATCAAGAGCCAGTTCAGCCCTTGGTCCGGAAGTTGATCATACAATGACAAAAACCATGAAATATCGCGCAGAATCCGCCGAAAAGGCAGAAAATCCCCCAAAACAGAGGCCGGAGCAGGATTCCCGTCATGGTGGGCGAACTCTGGGGCAGCAAATACTCCCCCCAGGCGATCAGATAAGCCCCCACCACGATACAAGCGTGGCCGAGGATCACCAGCGCCGTCCGGTTCCGCTTCCAGCCGATCCAGATCAAGGCCAGGCCGATGATCCCGGAGGGGCTGGCAACGGACGAACGGAACAGGAACATGACGCTGAGGCCCACCAGCAAAACGCCCAGTCCGATGGTGATGTAACTGTGTTTGCGCATATCTTCACCTCTTTTGGTTATCGATTGCATGTCTCCATTATCCCCTGCAATAAATTCCATTCCCCGGAGACTTGTCAAGCAATATTCCGCGCTCCGCTGGCCTTAACAGAGACGATCCGTCCAAGCGGAGGCCCGGCGCATTACGCAAAGTTGCGTTACGCATAGATGCGTAATCTGGATAGCGGAGTTGGACCAGCCGAAAGCAAACGATCCCGGCATTCGATTTTCCTTGACTGCTTGGCACGGGCGGTATAAACGGTTCTTCATGTTTGCGCGAGATAGCAAAGAGCCCCGCTTCCTGACGCTCCCCGGCCTGATCCTGGCTGGTGTTTTGGCGCTTTCACTCCCGCCGGTTTCAGCCCAGACCCTGGACTGGCAATGGGTGGAAAGCGCCGGGGGACTGGGTTGGGAATACTGTTGGGATCTGGCCTGCGACGCGGACGGCAATGTCTTTGCCACCGGGATCTACGAAGGGACGGCGGATTTCGGCAATCTGAGCGTGACCGGCTCCTCCGGTTACAACTGCTTTGTGGCCAAACTGGACAGCGCCGGGAACTGGCTCTGGGTGAGGTCCGCCCAAGCCGTGAGCAGCCAGGGTACGGGCATCGCGGCCGACCCTCCGGGGAATTGCTATGTGGTGGGCAGTTTCACTCCCAGCGTGACTTTCGGCGACATCACCCTGACCGGCGCCGGCAGCGGGGACATCTTCGTCGCCAAACTCGACCCCGCCGGAAACTGGCTCTGGGCGACGCGTCTCGGGGGCTCCGGCTCGGATGCCAGCCACAAGGGCATCGGGCTTGATTCCGCGGGCAATGTCTATGTCTGCGGAAGTTTCGAAAACAGTGTCGTGATCGGCCCAGACACCTTGAACAGCGTGGGTGGGGCGGACATCTTCATCGCCAAACTCGATCCCACGGGCAACTGCCTCTGGGCACGCCGCGCGGGCGGTTCCTTCTTCGACGACAGGGCGCTGGATCTGGCGCTCGACCCGGATGGCGACTGCCTGCTCACGGGACACTTCTTCGGCACGGCGGACTTCGGCGCCGTGAGCCTCTCCGCCAGCGGGATCAGCGACATCTTCGCCGCCAAACTGGACTCCGCCGGCAACTGGCTCTGGGCCACGCGGGCTGGAGGTATCGATACCGACTCGGCCGTCTCGATCGCCGCGGGCAGCGACGGCTCCGCCTGGCTGACCGGCTCCTTCAGGCGCACGGCGGATTTCGGCCCTTACAGCCTGTTCTCCGCCAACACCCGGGATGACATCTTCGCCGCCCGGTTGGACTCCGCTGGAAACTGGCTCTGGGCCAGGCGCGCGGGTTGCGCCACCGACCATGACGGCGGCCAGGACATCGCGGTCAACTCCGCCGGCGAATGTTACCTCACCGGATACTTCGACGATACGGCGGATTTCGGCGCCACAATCCTCACCAGCCGGGGCAGTCCGGATGTCTTCTGCGCCCAACTGGACAGCGCCGGAAACTGGCTCTGGGCGCGGCGTTCCGGAGGACAGCAATGGGACAGCGCCATGGGCCTCACGCTCTGCCCGGACGGCGGCGTCTGCGTCTCGGGCGTATTCACGGGTACGGCCACCTTCGATCCTTTCGGGTTCACTTCCCACGGGAATTGGGATCTCTTCATCGGCAGGAGCAACGCCCAAACCCCGGCTTCCGACTGGCTGGCCGATCCGCCGGAGGCCATCTGGCTGGGTCCGCCCAGTCCCCAGCCCGTCCGCGGCGCGGCGGCGATCGGTTACATTATTAAGGAAGGCGGCCGGGTCTGGCTCGGGATCTATGACCTCCGGGGCAGGCTGGTCCGCGTGTTGGCGGACCGGGATCTTGCCCCGGGGAACTATCGGGCGCTGTGGGACGCCAGGGACGATGACGGCGCTTTGCTGCCCTCCGGGATCTATTTTTGCCGTCTGCGGTCCGGCTCCTCACAGGTCACGCGAAGATTGATCCTGGTCAAATAAATCCCTGCCCCAGGCCCGCGGTTAGAAGTACGGTTCATGTATTGTGGGCGACCTTGGCAAGAAAAAGCTTGACAGAATCATTTACTCGGTCTCCGTAGAACTATCAAATGATGGAGGTGGAAGATGCGTTACACAGATATACGCGTCGTACTGCTCGCTTTGTTCTTGCTTTTGTTTTTTCTCACGGCCTGCGACACCGGTCTGCTCGAGCCCGGAACCTATGATCCGGACAACGCCGACGCCAGGCCACTCTTCAACCGGACGGGATTGGTCGACGCCCAGGGCAGCTGCTATCCCGGCTACCGGAACTTCAACATCCGCCCCGGCCGCGTCAGCCTGACCTGGACCGGGAGCACAGATGAAAACTTCGTCCGCTACAAACTTTTCCGCGGCGCCCAACTCGTGAGTGACATATTTGACCGGAACGTGACCGCCTGGGTCGATTCCAACCTCACCCACAACACCCAGTACGAATACTCCGTGGCGACGCAGGTCCGCACCGGCCTCAGCCGCGCGGACACGCTCACCATCAAGACCGCCTCGCTGTTGCCGCCGGAGGTGAGCTTCCGCGTCAACAGCAGCAACATGGTGATCTTATCCTGGTACGACCTCAGCGACATTCCCGGCAGCTTCAGGATCTACCGCGACAACAACCTCATCGCCACAGTGCCGGAATTCCTGGGCAAGGATCCCGACCATCTGTACACATATCAGGATAATTCTGTCCAGGAAAACTTCAACTACAACTACCAGATCCTCAAATCCGGCACACTGGACGAGACTCCCCTGAGCGCCGCGATGAACGTGTTCGTCAAGTACAATCTCTTCGCGCCCTACCTGCTGCCGCTCACGCAGCTGTCCATCGATCCCAAGGTGTTGGTTGAATGGAATGACAGCTGCCACAGCGAGACCGGATTCAGGATCTACCGCCGCACCCAGGGCGCGGTGGACTTCTTGCAGATCGGGACCGTGAGCGGAATGAACGAAAACCAGTATATCGATTCCGGCAACCTCAACCTCGGAACCACCTATGAATACTACGTGACGAGCATCGACACGGACACTTCGCCAGTCAACGAGACGGGCCCCTCCAACACGCGTACCATCACCCCGGTGGAAGAATTCACCGTGAACTGGCGGCTGGCCCTGAAGGATGCCTATGGCGACGGTTGGAACGGCGGATTTATTACCCTGTATGTGAACGGCAATCCCGTGATCTCCTACGTCACCCTCGCCACCGGCGCCGGACCTCAGTACTTCGATTTCCCGGTCCAGCATGGCGATGAGATCACGACCTTGTTTGAGCCCGGAGGCTGGGCCTATGAATGCTATTACGCCATCCTCGACCACACCGGCGAGATCGTGGCGGAATCCGGCGGAACCTGGGACAATCCCGGCATGAGTACTCCGCAAAGCATCACCACGCCGATCGTCGTGGATCTCGGAGGACCGGCCCCCGCAGTTCAGAATCTCTACACGGGAGGTGTGAAATGAAGCGACTCTTCATCTGCTGCGTGCTGGTCTATGTGTTTGCCCTCTGCGGAGCCCAGGGCATCAATTCCTTCAGGTTCCTCTCCACCGGCGGCGGTTTGGACGACGAGATCGAATTCGTCTATGATCCGCTGGATCTCTACTATTTCAACGGGCTCAAGTTCTACAGCGCTTTGAACAACTTCGGCGCGGAAGACAGGCTGCTGGCAAATAGCGGGGGCAACTACCTGCTCCTGGGAACCGCCACGGACAAAGCCTTCCTCAAGAACCTCAAAGCCGCCGTACTGTGGCGCTGCCATGACGAAAAATCGCCTTTGGAGTTCCAGTGCTATCCCTCCCCCTACGAAGAGTATCCCGTCTACGACTGGGGCGAGGCGATCTATGAATGGCAATCCTATTTCGATAACGACGGCAACGGCCTTTACGACCACTACCACCGGCTCTGGCAGAAGTTTGAGAACTACCAACGCGACAAGGGCAAAGACTTCTATCTGGTGCTGAACTACGCCCTTTCGCCCGAGGCCGTGGTGGGGGACAAGATCGGTTTCAGCCGCTCCTGGGGCGACGACACCTTCGCGCACAACTCGGTATTGGATTATGGCTGGGGCGATCCCAGCACCGAATGCTTCGAGGAAGAATACGATCTGGAGGATATGGATCCCGGCACTGAGTTCTTCAGAGGCGAGTTCGAGGGAGAGGGCGATTTCCACAGCGAGTTCCTGGACTGCAAGTTCCACAACGAACTGGGCTACATGCGCACCGGCGGCCCCTGGGAATACTCCGCCCGCTGGCTGATCAATTTCCTGCGGGAAAAAGACTCCACCCTGGACCAGGCCTGGTATGCGGAACGGGACTACTACGAACAGCCGGTCGACGGACAGGACTACTATGAGTACACCGAGATGGAATCCTGGGATTACGAGACCCTGGAATCAGGCGTCTACAACCAGCTTTCCGCCCGGATCCGCCGTTTTATGATACCGGATCCCGATCTGCGCCGGGCGGGGTATTGGAGCTTCGGGATCGGCCTGGGTATGCGCAATCTCTCGTCCACCTACGACGAGCAGTATCTGTATGAGGAAAACGAACCCAATTACGAAACCAGAAACATCGATGGCCTCCTGACCGAGGATGGGAGCATCCTGGGCTTTGATTTCTTCAGCCAACTGCGCCTGAACTATCCCCTGAACCAACATACCATCCTCGGCACGGGATTGTATTACAGCTGGAAGAGCAACAAGCTGACCGGAGACTACGACTATACCTACTGGGAGCAGCTCACAACATACTACACCGGCGGCGACAAGGCCGACTGGGTGCACCGGCGCACCGAGACCTCGCACTCTGCCGGCGATTATGAAGAGCAATACGTATCCAAAAGCTTCCGGGTCCCGGTCGGCCTCGAATACTGGTTCTCCGCCTCCCGCAAATGGGCGATGCGCGTGGGATCGACCTTCAGCTGGTACTCCTCGGCCCATAATGAGAACTACGTGCCCACCCTGGTCGAGCCGACCATGATCGAGGATGTGGATTTCGACGATCAGGACAATCCCTCGGTGTCGATCGACGACAATACCTATATGGTGGAAAGCCACAGCAGCAAAGCCTCGTCCTCCGGCACCAGCTTCAGTTACGGGCTCTGCTACAAGGCGAGCGACCAGCTGCAGATCGAACTGATGTACATGTTCGCGGCGTCCGATCTCAACCTTTGGAACACTGATTTCTTCCGGCAATTGAGGTTTGCCTTCACGCTCGGATTCTGAAACACCGAGATATTGATCCGCCCCGCGGATCATAGCTGTAATCCGGCAGGCCGGCGTCTTCCCCAGCGGGAGCTGCCGGCCTCCGGTCTATGTTGGATCTAAAGCCTGGCCTTGAGGATCCGGTTCGCGGCGAGCTTGCCCGTGAGGATGGACATAGGCACCCCGGCGGGGCTGTAGGCCCATTGTCCGGCCTGGTATACCCCCGGCAGGGGTGTCAGGACGGCGCGCGCGGCCTTCTGAATCTGGTTGACCACGGGCATATCTTTTTGAAACTCCCAGCCCACGATCGCGCCTTCGGAACTGCCGATCCGGTCAAAGATGCTCAGCGGTGAAAACGAGAATCTGCCGATCACCTTGTCCCGGAGCATGGGATACACCGACTGCGCCAAAACGCTGATCAGGCGGTCCTCGATCCCGGCGACGAACTCAGCGGCCCAGCCCGCCTCCTGCACCTTGCAAAAGAGTTCATAGTCGGCGAGGAAACTGACAATCACACCCGTCTGGCCGGGCGGCGCCAGGTCGGGATCCTTGAGCCCGGGAATCGAGATCTCGAAGGTGTTGAGGGCGATAAACCTGTCGAGCCAGCCCCAAACCCCTTGACGGCCGACGCGCTCGAAGTCGCTCAGCAAAGCCTGCAAGTCGCCGCGATGGGTGTCGCCCAAACCTTGGCGGGACGGGGTGTAGAAGAAGTGGCCGGTGGCGGTCGCCGCAAAACTGGACAGGGGTTCGTCGACCTGCAGGAACAGCGTGAACACCGATTCCCCGCCCCGGTGTTTGAGCAAACTGTCCCTGGCGGCAGCAAATCTTGCCTGGGCTTCAGAGGGCAGTCCGCTGACATCCGCGCTCCGGTAGAGCGTTTTCAGATCCGCCGCCCAGACCAGCCTGCGGTATTTGTAGCAGTTATTGGCGGCGTCCGTGAGCGTGTGGGTGGCAGCCGCCACACCGGTGATCGTCGTTTCCGTCCTGATCTCCGCGCCCAGTTCGCGGACCTTGCCGGCCAGCGCTGCGGCCAGTTTGCCCACGCCGCCCTTGGGGTAGAAATAATCCAGATAGAGGGAAAAGTAGCTCAGGGCGAAGAAACTGGGCGTGTTCCTGAAAAAGTGCTGGCAGATGATGTCCCGCAAGGAGCGGTCGTGGATCACGCCGGGCAGATAGTCCTCGACCGGGGTTTGCAGGCGGTTGATCTTGCCGATGGTCAGCAGAAATCTGGGCAGCCAGGGCAGGAGTCTCTGGAAGATGAACTGACGGTCGCGAGACAGATCCTTGAAGACCGGGTTTTCGATGCCGTAAAGCACATCCATGTGACGCATGATCCTTGCGATGATGGCTGTCAGCTTGTCGATCCCGGCCGCGCTGGCGGGATAGAACCGTTTGAGAAAAGCGCTGTACTCCGCCAGGCTGTCCGCTCCGCCGAGGCGCAGGATCCGGTCTTCGATGCCCAAAGAAACCGGGCTGGGCAATACTTCGAGCCGGATCCCCAGATCCTTGAGCAGGGGCAGGATGATGCCCGCGTCTTCCAGGGCCCGGACTCCGGCATCGAAATGGAATCCGTCGCGGCTGAAGGAACTTACCAATCCCCCGGGTTCCCTGTTCTTTTCGATGAGCAGGACTTTCTGCCCCGCGCGCGCCAGATAGGCGGCGGCGGTCATTCCGGCGATCCCTCCGCCCACTACGATGGTTTCAAAAGTATCAGTCATGCTTGCCAAACCCGTGTCTCACTCTGTGAGGCCGGCCAGGCGCAGCGAAACGGCCCACAGGCGTTGGGCAGCCTCCCGGTCCAGAGCTGGCGGCGCTGGTTCTTCCAGAGTGGTAAGGTTGAAGAATTTGCCGCTGACGCCCGCCAGATTACGCGCTGCGCCGAGATAATAAAGCGCTTCCGCGGATATTGAGGGCGGCCGCAGGGTTTTGTCGAACAGGTTCTGTTTGAACCAGCGGTATATCGGCCCGTTTTCCTGCCCTGTACCGGTTTTCACCGCTCCCGGATGCATGGTGTTGATGGTCACTCCCGTGTTGCTGAAGCGTTCGGCAAAAACAAGCATCGCCAGGAGCTGGGCGAGTTTGGCGGAGCCGTAACTCCCCAAACCGGAATAGCGGCGTTTATCCCAGTTGAGGTCATCGAAACGCAAACCCCAGGCCGCGAAACGGTGTCCCTCGGAGCCCACCATGATGATGCGGGCTTGTGGCTGCGCTTGGAGTTTGTCCTGCAAGACGTTGTTCATGATGAAGGAAGCCAGATAATGCACCACAAAGACCTTTTCCAGGCCGTCGGGAGTCAACTCGCGCCTGGTCAGGTACACGCCCGCGTTGTGGATCAGCACGTCGATGTCCGTTTCCAACCGCGACAGTTCATCAGACACCCGGAAGATGTCTGACAGCCGGCTGAGATCGGCGATCAGGCAATCGCATCTGATCCCATACTCGCTTTCGAGCTCACGGCGCAGACGCTCGGATTTTTCCGGATTCCGGTTGATGCAGAGCAGGTTCGCGCCCCGGGAGGCGTATTTGCGTGCGGTATGATATCCGATTCCCGAGGTCGCGCCGGTGATGGCCACGAGTTTGCCGGTGAACGCGTCCGGGCAGATCCGCGGATTCCGACGGTTGTTCCGGATCATGGCGAAGATATTGGACCACTTGTACTCGCGGACGTAGCGCAGGATGGATTGCCGATCAGCCAAACTTCTTCACCAGGAACTTGCGGTAGGATTTCCCAAAGCGGGGGATGTTGTTGAAGATATCGCCCCAGAGGTCGTAGTAATCGCGCTGGGCGATGATCAGGCCCTCTTCATCGAGCAACAGCTTGGTCGAGCCGTAGATCGGCGTATCGGGGTACTTCCTGAACATCATGGTCATGATCCAGTCAAAGATGATCACATTGCCGTTTTGGGCGATGTCCAGGATCTCCATCTTCAGCTGCTTGCTGCGCTGGGTCAGGCGCGTGCACATGGCGACGAATCTGGCCTTGCCTTCGATGCGCTGGATCGTATCCTGAAACACGATGTCCATGTGATAGTACGGAAAGATATGCGACCAATCCGGTTTTCCCTCGCGGTTGTAGGTCTGCGACCACAAGTCCCGGATCGTGTCGATGTTCAACGGAGCCCTCTCTGGGGCCTCAGACTGCTTATGCTTGTCCATGGTATCCATTCTCTGTGTGTTGTAGAGTGTGTCAATATCCATGGTTTCATCTCTTTGCTCC
>CAYXEF010000093.1:0-8760 GCA_964463825.1 uncultured Candidatus Cloacimonadota bacterium
GACTTTGATTTTGGGCGGTGCCGGGAGCGGATTCCGCCTGGCTGAAAGAACTGATGATAATATAAGCGAAACGCCGGAAAAGGCAAGCGATTTCTGTGGCAAATCGCATCTTTTCCGAGCGCGTTAGAGTCTCTCGCACAACACTTTGCCAATGCCCTCCCAGACCCCGGCGCCTCCGCCCTGACGCCTGGCTGATTTGCCTCATGGAGATTTCCCCAAGACTTCCCGTAGAAGCTACGGGAAGTCAAAGCGAAGCTGGCTGGATGCGGATCTGCCAGAAGCCGGGGCGAAACCCCGGGGAATCGTCCAAGCCGGGGATTGTGACTCCGGGACAGCGGCTCAGGCCACAAAATCCTTGACGCGGAAGCGCCATGCGAAAGAGAAGTTAAAATCTTAGTTTGAATTAAGCAGAGGTATAAATGAAATATGATGTGATGATCATCGGAGCCGGTCCCGCTGGCCTCAGCGCCGCGATCTACAGCGCGCGCGGCGGCTTGAAGACCGGAGTCTTCGAAAAAGCCCTGGTCGGCGGCCAGATCAACGTCACGGACGAGGTGGAAAACTACCCCGGCTTTCCCGAATCCCTGTCCGGATACGATCTGACGGACCGCATGCGGCAACAGGCCGAGCGTTTTGAGGCCAAATTCATCGACGAAGAGGTAACCGCCATCGGGCTGGAAGGCCTGTGCAAGATCGTGGAGACCACCGGGAACATCTACCGCGCCAAATCCCTGATCGTCTGCACCGGAGCGCATCCCCGGCTGCTCAACGTGCCCGGCGAAGAACACTTCACAGGACGCGGAGTATCCTACTGCGCCACCTGCGACGGCGCCCTCTACCGCGATAAAGTGGTGGCCGTGATCGGCGGCGGCGATTCCGCCATCGAGGAAGGCATCTTCCTCACCCGCTTCGCCAAAAAGGTGATCGTCATCCACCGCCGCGACCAGCTCCGCGCCCAGAAGATCATCCAGGAACGCGCGCTGCGCAATCCCAAAATGGAGTTCATCTGGGACACCGTGGTGCAGGAAATTCATGGCGAGGCCCGGGTGGAAAAGCTCGAACTCGTCAACCGCAAGACCCAGGCCATCAGTTTCATCCCCGTGGACGGTGTCTTTATTTATGTCGGCATCTTGCCCAACAACGAACTGATCGAGTCCCGCCTGGAACTGGACAGCGGCGGCTTCATCGTCACCGACGAATTCATGCACACCACCTGCCCGGGCATCTACGCCGCCGGCGATATCCGCCACACCGTGCTGCGACAGGTGGTCACCGCCACCAGCGACGGCGCGATCGCGGCCTGGAGCGCGGAGAAGTGGATCATGGAAAATTACGACCAGATCGAGGGTCTGGGAGAGGGCTCCGGTGCCGGACAGTAAAGAGATCCGGCAAGCCTTCCTGGATTTCTTCCTCCAGCGAGGACACCACTTTGTCCCCTCCTCGCCCGTGGTGCCGCTGGACGATCCCACGCTGCTCTTTGCCAACGCCGGGATGAACCAGTTCAAGAACATCTTTCTGGGGCTCAGGGAGCCCGAGGTCAAACGCGCCGTCAACAGCCAGAAATGCATCCGCGCCGGCGGCAAACACAACGACCTGGAGGAGGTGGGCAAGGACGGCTATCATCACACGTTCTTTGAAATGCTGGGCAATTGGTCCTTTGGGGATTACTACAAAAAGGAAGCCATCGCCTGGGCCTGGGAACTCCTGACCGGGATCTGGCAACTGCCCAAAGACCGTTTATACGCCACGGTTCACCACACGGACTCCGAGGCCTTCGAGCTCTGGCAAGCCTGCACCGACATCGATCCCAGCCACATCTCCTACCACGGCGACAAAGACAACTTCTGGGAGATGGGCGACACCGGACCCTGCGGACCCTGCAGCGAGATCCACTTCGACCGCGGAGCCGGCCATTGCGACAAACAGGGCGTTCACGGCCATGTCTGCCAACTCAACGGAGATTGCGCCAGATACATCGAACTCTGGAACCTGGTCTTCATCCAGTACAAACGCGAATCCGACCAGTCGCTGACCCCTTTGGCACACAAGTATGTGGACACCGGCGCCGGATTCGAGCGCCTCGTCCAGGTCCTGCAAGGGGTTGACAGCAACTACGAGACCGACCTCTTCATGCCTCTGATAGCGCGCATCGCGGAATTGAGCGGAGTGCCCTACGACCCGGCCAGCGGCGTTTCCCACCGCGTGATCGCGGATCACGTGCGCTGCCTGTGTTTCGCGCTGGCGGACGGCGGTTTTCCCTCCAACGAAGGCCGCGGTTACGTCCTGCGCCGCATCCTGCGCCGGGCCGCGCGCCACGGGCGTTTGCTTGGCTTTGCGGAGCCTTTCATGTTTCAATTGGTGGATGTCGTGACCGCCGGCATGGGGCACCACTTTCCTGAATTGGCGGGCAAGGAAGCCTACATCCGCATGGTCGTCAAAGCCGAGGAGGAACGCTTCAACCAATCCCTGGATACCGGGCTGGAGAAGCTGGAAGAGATATGCAAACGCCTGGACGGAGACACCATCTCCGGACAGGACGCCTTCATGCTCTACGACACCTACGGCTTTCCGTTGGATCTGACTCTGATCCTGGCCGGCGAAAAGCTGCTCAAGGTGGACGTGCAGGGCTTTGAACAGGAGATGGCGGCGCAGCGGGAACGGGCCCGTCAGAGCTCCAAATTCGCCTTCGTGGCCGAGACTCTGGACTGGGTGGAACTGCTCTCGCCCACACCGACGCGCTTCGTCGGCTACGAACAAAGCAGCTGCGAGGCGCGGATCCAGCGTTACCGCGTCAGCGCGGACGGACTCATCCACCTGCAATTGGACCAGACGCCTTTCTACGCCGAGTCCGGCGGCCAGGTCGCCGACACCGGCCTGATCCACAACGACGAGTTCCAGCTGGAAGTGCAGAACGTGATCAAGCATGAGGACTTTTTTATCCATATCGGCCACCTGACACGGGGCGCGATCACCGGCGGCAGCGTCACCGCGGAGATAGATCCGGAGCGGCGCCGGGACATCACCCGCAACCACACCGCCACCCACCTTCTGCACAAGGCCTTGCGCAGCGTGGTGGGCGAACACGTGCAGCAGAAAGGCTCGCTGGTGCATCCCGACCACCTGCGCTTCGATTTCACGCACATGCAGAGCCTGACCGCCGCGGAAATTTCGGCCATCGAAGCCGCCGTCAACACCGCCGTGCGCGACAACCGGCCTTTGAGCGTGGAGCTCAAGCCCCTGGCGGAAGCGCGGGCGGAGGGAGCGATCGCCCTCTTCGGCGAAAAATACGGCGAGACCGTGCGCGTGGTGAGCGTCAAAGACTTTTCCCGGGAGCTCTGCGGTGGCACGCATGTCCGCGCCACAGGCGAGATCGGGCTGTTCAAGATCCGCTCCGAGAGTTCCTCCGCTGCCGGGATCAGGCGCATCGAAGCCGTGACCGGTCGGGGCGCCGAGGCGTTCGTGCTCGGTCTACAAGCGCGGTTGAGCAAACTGGCGGAGCTTTTGCATGTGCCGGAAGCGGCGCTGGAAAACAAGGCGGAAGCCCTGACGGCCCAGCTCGCGTCGCAGGAAAAGGAACTCAGACAGCTGGCCGCGCAACTGAGCAACGCCGAAGCCGCCTCCCTGCTCGATAAAGAGAGGGTGGAAGGCGATTTGCGCTGGCTGGTGGCTCCGGTGCAGGGCAACGCCGACAAATTGCGCGAGATGGGCGATTGGCTCAAGGAGCAGGCGCCTCAAACGGTGTCCCTGCTCTACGCCGTAAACGGCGGCAAAGTGACCCTGCTCTGCGTGGTGGGAGCGCAATTACAGGGCAAATACCACGCCGGCAGGATCGTGGGCGAAGTGGCCGGACGTTTGGGCGGCAAGGGCGGCGGCAGGCCGGATTCCGCCATGGCGGGCGCCGCAGCCTCCGATGCGCTCGAGCCCCTGCTGAACCAATTCCCCCAAATCATCCAAAGCACGCTCTGATGCGGATTCTGGTCCTGCGCCTCAGTTCTTTGGGCGATATCGTCCTCACCCAATCCGTGCTGGCGGAATTACAGCGCCTCTATCCGGAATCCGAGATCCACTTTCTCTGCAAAAAGCAATACAGCGAGCTGCCCCGGCTCTTCGATCCGCCGGTCACGGTTGTGAACTATTCCCGCGGCCTGTTCTGGCATCTGGGCCTTTTGGGCCAGCGCTACGGGCTGGTGCTGGATCTGCATGCCAAGTTCTCCACCTGGCTGATCCGCGTGCTGGTGCGTTCGCCCCGCAAGATCTGTTACCATAAGCGGCGCAGGCTGCGTCAGGCGATCGTGAAAGGCAAGCGCAACGCGGCCATCGAATCGACAGTGCGTTTGTATTACTCCGCTCTGGAGCGGCTGGATCCGGATAGTTGCAACCCCCGGATGCCATTTTTATCGCCCAGAATGCGCGTGCCGGAATCAGCGCCTCTGCCGCAAAATATGCCCCCACGCGACTCAAGCCGGCCGCTGCTGGGGATCTTCGTCGGAGCGGCGCATGCCACCAAAATCTATCCTCTGCATCAATGGCGGGAGTTTGTGCGCCTCACCCGGGAGCGGTATGAGATTTGGCTGTTGGGCAATCAGACAGATTCCGTGTTCGCCAAAGCCATCGCCCGCGACAACCCCGGCATCGCCAACCTCTGCGGAAAACTGGAACTGCGGGAACTGGCCCAGGCCATAGACAACTGCGACGCCATCCTCAGCGGCGACAGCGGGCCGATGCATCTGGCTGCGGCGCTGGGCAAGGCTCAGGTCGCCATCTTCGGAGGCACCCATCCCCGCCTGGGATTTGCGCCCCTCAATCCACGGGCGCGGGTGCTATCAACTGACCTGGATTGCCAGCCCTGCTCCCTGCATGGCTTGGAACGCTGCCCCCGAGGGCATTTCAACTGCATGCGCACCCTGCCGCCCCATCTTCTCCTCAATGCCCTCGAAGAAGTCCTCGCGACTCCAGCTTCCGACTAGATCCAACTCCGAAACCCTTCTCTGATCGCTTTCCTGCGCCTTCCCCTGATGCCTGTTCTGATCCCCTGCCGCGATCCCGCTAGGGGTCAGAAAGATCTCGGCGGAGGCTCAGCAGAGGCAGAGCAGAGACTGATCAGGGCGCTGCCGGACGCTGCGCCAGATGATGCCTGGAGATGGAGTCTGAGAGAGGGCTCAGATACTCCGGCTACCACTCCACGCAGAGATTGAGCAGGGGTGTGTTGCCCCGGATATCCAGATAGACTTGTGAACGCCGGCGTTCCGCCGCGTTGTAGCGCAGGACGTCGATGCCGCTGATGAGGTGGTTGACGATCAGGACGCCAAGGGCCATTTTACCGTAGTCGCGCAGGTTTTGGGTTTGCACCCGGATCTTGCTGTAGGCGCTGCGGTTGGGCGTGCTGTCCCAGCTCCAGGCATAGTCGTCCGGATAGGCGTTGGAGTCGATATATTGCTGTTGCGCGAGAGGGTCGTTGGGATACAGCTGCATCGCATCCGCCCGCACCTGGGAGTTGTAGCCGCCGGCCTCGAAACCGCTGCTGTCGTAGCGGCTGAGATCCCTGTAATACTGGTCAGGGTAGTCGCGGTTCTGGATGTGGGCGTATTTGAGGGCGTATTCGAAGTAGTCCTGGGTCTTCAGATCCTGTTCGGCATCGAGGTAGAGCAAGGTGGAGATGATGCCGAGTTCGCTGGCCAGCATCCCGTAGCCGTAGCCGCGTCCGCTGCGGATCTGGCTGAGTCCGGGCACCGCCAGGGATTGGAGGAATTGCAGGCCCATGCTCTCAGCCGCCAGCCCGGCCAGGCTGGCCACCAACAGCAAGATGCAGAGCAATGATTTTCGTGATATTGGCATGTTAAAACTCCCGCCGGTAATTGAGCATCAGGCCTCCGGATTGCAGAGGCGTGAAATAGAGCGCGCTGCCGCTTTCAGACGGCTGCCGGGACAGCAGGGCGACGTCGATCACGCTGATCACGCGGTTGAGCAGGATGACGCCCAAACTGAGGTTTTGATACATCTTGGTGGTTTGGGTCTGGCGGCGCAGCGAGCGGTAATGCTCCTGCTGTCCGGGGCCTTGCCAGTCCCAGGATTCGTGGGGGGCATAGGTGTTGGCTGCGATGTATTCCGCGTAGCCTTCCGGGTCGTAGGTATAGATCAGGTAATAGTTGCGCGCCATCAATTCCTGGAACTGGTTGAACTCGGCGCTGCTGTCATATTCCTGCAGATGCTGGTAATAGCGGTCGTCCATGCCCTCGGGCGTGCCGGCGTAAAGTTTGGCGTATTGGAGGTAGGAGCGTGTCAGGTTGTCCTTCTGGCGGTCGGTGGCCCACCAGGCGTTGAGCGCCAGGATATCCACCCCGAGCATCAGCGCGCCGCGTGTCGTCTTGCCCAGAGCGATCTCGCCGCTGCCGGGCAAAGCTGCGGACATCCCCAGATAGGCGATTTTCGGCAGCGCCAGCATGGGCAGGCAGAGCGACAAAGCCGCCGCCAGGATCACAAAGCGGAGCAGGCGCATCAGAACCTGTAGCTCAGGCCGACCCGTGGCGTGACCCGTCCGCCGCTGAGATCGGCGTAGTAATAGGGCTGCAGCGGATTCTGGGTGATGGCGGTGCGGTTGACCTGGTTGGTGAGAAACACTGCCTGCACGGCGGAGCTGAGGTGGTTGAGCGCCAGTCCCAGCACGAAGAGCCGGGATTTGGAATACTCTGCGTTGGCGGCGTTGCGGAGCTCGATGTATTTGCGCCTCAGCGGCGAGGCTTCAGGCCGGCTGGGGGCGATGGGGTTGGTGATCACGCCGTTTATGAAGTCCTCGATGGTGTAGTTCTGTTCCCAGCGCCGCTTGTGCACCAATTGCGGATCGACGCTGCCGGAGAAGATCCAGGCGTCGGTGTAGTCGGGATTGTCCAGGATAAAGGCTCCGTCCCCGCTGGTGGGATCCGTGGCGAAGCGGTAATACCAGTCCGCCCAGCCGAAGATATACTTGTTGTATTTGCCGATATCCTCGTAGAAGTGCTGCGTATTGAGGGCGTCCAGGCGGAAGAAGCTGTCGTCGTAGATATCGAAGGCGTTGATGTTTTTGAGCACTTCCTGCACCGCGTTCTGGAAGTCCCGCCGGTAGCGGGTTCCGGTGTAGGTATAGCTGTAATCCTGTCCGTCGACAATGTAGTTAAAAGTCTGGGTGATATCCTCGCCGGTGGCGTAAAACTCGTAGTCCTCGGTCTTTTGGTCGCCTTGGTGGTCGAAGTAGATGATGCCGCCGATCATGGCCAGTTCGATCACGGGAAAGAGGTAGGTGGTGAAGTGGCTCTTGTCGGCGTAAAACTGCCCCGCTCCCGGCAGGAGGGCGGAGAAGAGCATGGCGCGGCGGGCGTCTTTCTTGGCGAAATTGACCTTGATGATGTCGCTGCGCAGGGAATCGTTCTGGATCTTGAAGATCAAGTCGTCGATTTCCTGGGCGAGAGCGATGCTGAGCAGGCACATGCCCAGCAGGACCAATACTAGTTTCTTCATCTGAAACTCCCTGAAAAGGCTATTTTTCCACGGCAAATTTGACTGTCTTGTGCATGGCTCCGCTGCGCGCGTGCAGGATGTAGACGCCGGAAGCCAGTTTGGCGCTGTCGATCAGGATATCCCGCCGGATGATGCCATCGGCGGGCACATAGCCGCTTTGCACCAGGGCGGCATTGATATCGTAGATGTCGTAATGGAGAGCCTGGGTGAAGCCATCCAGGCGGAGGCGGAAACCCGATCCCCGCACCGGATTGGGGAATACCACGGCGGAAAACTGCGCGCCGGGATCGGTCATGTCGTACATGCTCTGGGTAGCGAAACAGCCGCTGCCGCCGTTGCGGAAGCCGTTCCAGGGCAGCCCGAAGCCGTTGTCGACCTCCGCGCCGAGCAGGTTCAGGCGTCCCAGGCTGTCGGCGAAACACCAGAAGAGGTCGCTGTTGTAGATATCGTCGCGGGGCTGCCAGAAGAGATAGGGAGACTTGATCCCGGAGTTTGCCACCAGCGACTTCTGCCACTCGAGCTGCCCGATCAGGCTGCAAGCGACATGGCCCCTGCCCGCCACCGGCAGATAGAGATACATTTCGGGGTGGAATTGCAGGGCGTAGACATGCTCATAAGGCGTAAACTCAAGCGGGGCAAGGTCCCGGGGATAGCCGTTGAGCAGGGTGCCGTCGTGTTTGACAGCGTAGATCCGGCTGCCGCTGGCCCAGAAAAGCACCGGATTGGTCGCCACCATGTCGTAGGAAAACCAGGAGGTCAATCCCAGTTGCGTCGGCCGGCTAGCGGAGGCGTGGTGGAAGATCTTGCGCAGGCTTCCGTCCTGCAGTTTGTAGACATTGCCGCTGTTGGCCATCACAAACAGCATGCGGACGTTGTCCCCTGACGCGGTGAAAGATACCGGCTCGTAAACCCCGCAGGGCTCCGGCAGTTCGAATTCGGCGTTGACGGCCAAAGTGGCGGGATCAACGAGGTAGAGCAAGTCTGAGCACAAAGCCGCCAATTCGTTCCCATAGGAGGCGAGACGCTGGATGCCTTGCAGCGGCGTGTAGTTGAGCACCATGTCGTCGCGGATCTGGCTGAGGCTCTGAGCGGTGCAGACGAAGAGGGTGTCGTTCAGGTTGAGAGGCGCGGCGGTGACCGGCTGGGGATAGTTGATGTGCACGCTGTGCAAGGTGTCCTGTGCGAATTCCACCAGTTCCACCGCGTTGCCGTGCACCAACACCAGTTCCTTGAATCCGTTGCCGTTCTGGTCGCTGGTGACGGGCGGAA
>CAYXEF010000094.1:0-2904 GCA_964463825.1 uncultured Candidatus Cloacimonadota bacterium
CAGTCTTAGCCTTTTCTCCGCAAGCTAGTTCAGAACTGGAATTCCACTCCCAGGTTCAGTGCTTCGATCACCTCGTTCCTGCCTTTGATGATACCGTTTCCGTCCAGGTCGCGGTAGTACTCAGAGTAGCGCAGGACCACGGCATAATCCTTGCTGAAGGCGTAGACCAATCTGCCGCTGATGCGGGCGTTGGGATTGCGGGCTTGCCTGAAACTGACCCGGTTGATGTCCGTCTGTGCGTAATAAAGAGAGGCTTCCTTGAGTTGGGGCAGGTTTTGGGGAATGACGGTGAACTTGGCCCAGAGGGATTTGCCGGTGGCCAGGCTGTCTCCGTACATGTCCTGATAAGCCACTTTGAGATGCCCCAGCTTGCCCAGGTTGCCGCGCAGATAGCCAAACCAGCCGAAGCTGGGCTTGATCTCCGCCAGTAGGCGGTCCTTGGTCGTCAGACCGTAAATCCTGCTCTGGCCGTCTTCGCCGGGTGTGACCAGCATTTGCGAGCGCTGTTCGTCATAGAGGTTGTTGAAGTAGGAAGGGAGAAAGCGCGCGCCGAAATTGCGCAGTTCCAGTTTGGCTTCCAGGAAGCCCAGTTTGGCCACGAAACCAGGCCAGATCATGCCTGAGCCGTGGCCCTTCATGATCGCGTATTCGGCATAATGGCTGAGGCGGAATCTGCCTTCGTGCACCAGGGGCAGATCGTATTCCAGGCTATAGACGGTCAGCGGCCGCTTGCCAGGCAGAGCGGCTGCGGAATCGGGATAGACTGCAGTGTCGAAAGGGTAGCTGGGATATATTTCGTCAATACCCGGGAACACAGCCGCTACATAGGGATTGTGGTCTGGATGGTCGAGGACGGAGTTTCCGTTCAGGTCGAGGTCGATGTCGTCCGCCACACCGTCGTCGTCGCTGTCCAGATGAAACCCGGCGTTTTGGGGAAACTTGTCGTAGATATCCGGATAGCCATCATTATCCGTGTCGGGGTATTTGCCATACGGATTGCGGTCGAGGCCGAGATTGATCCCCAGCCTGATGTTCCGGATCAGAGGCAGAGCCGAGGCCTGCAGCGGGATCAGGGAGGCGCGGGCGGCGATGATCTCGTTGCGGCTGATGTCGTGGGTGTAGACCTCAAAACCGAAGCCGTAGCTGGTGGTGTTGGTGCCCAGGTAGCCGCCCACGGGCTTGGTGCTGGGGTAGCGCAGCGTGTTTGAGAAGTCATCGAAGATGAGGCCGTGGCCGAGAGTGTAGTCGGGAATGCTGCCGATCTTGAAGTAGAGCGAATCGCTACGGTCGGCAAAACGCAGGTAGAGCAGTTTGCCCAGCAAGTCACGCCAACTGTCCCAGTCATCGGAACGCAGCTTGCCTTCGCCGTCCACCAGCAGATCGAAATCCAGGCCCAGGCCCAGCTTCCAGATCGCGAATTCCGGCTTGAGGCGCAGCTGGGTGTAGCTGTGCCCGTCGGCCATCAAGGTTCCCAACAGGCCGGAGAGGCCATACTCCGGGCGGCGCAGGATGTCGTATTGCGGGTCTTGCCAGCTCTCGTCGCCGGGAAACATGAATTCGTCATTGAGGCTCTGGGCCGCAATCAGGCCGGGTAGCAGCGCCAGACAAACCAATACGGAAAGATAAGTAAGGGTGCGTGATCTGGGATGCGCCTTTATC
The DNA here is from genome assembly GCA_964463825.1 of uncultured Candidatus Cloacimonadota bacterium. Classification (GTDB taxonomy): domain Bacteria; phylum Cloacimonadota; class Cloacimonadia; order Cloacimonadales; family Cloacimonadaceae; genus Syntrophosphaera. Next base: position 1,660 of record CAYXEF010000094.1, read on the forward strand.
CAGGACGATTGGGGCTCGCTTGATCCGCCATCCCGCTTCCGCTTATAAACAACCCCGGGCGCGGGCTCCGGGGTTGTAAGTGAAAAATCGTGCTTGTTATTTGAGCAGCAGGGCCTTGCGTGTGAAGACATCGGTGCCGACCCGCATCACTATCTGGTAAGAGCCACTGCTGCAGAGCCGTGACTGCTCGTCCCTGCCGTTCCAATTTACGCGGTAATGCCCGGGATTTCTGAAATCCTGCACCAGGCGCCGGACCAGCTGGCCTTTCACGTTGTAGATGGAGAGTTGGACCTCGCTGCGTTTGGCCACTGTGTAGGAGATCGTGGTCTCGGGGTTGAAGGGATTGGGGTAGACTGAGCTTAGTTCCGTGACCAGCGGGATAGTGGGAGGATTGACGTAAGTGAAATCCAGGGCGATGGAGACGGGGCCGAAAAACTCGCTGCTGCCGTCCAGATCGGCGCTTTCCAGCCAGTAGTAGTAAGTGGCGTTGTAATAGGGCTCGGTGTCGTGATACACGTAGGATTGCTGCTGTGTGGTGTTGCTGCCCGCGATGAAGGCGCTCAGCAGCTCGGCCTGGCCGAGATCGTTGTTCAGTCCGCGATAGAGGCGGAATCCGGCCATATTGGTCTCTGTCTGGGTGATCCAGGTTAAAAGCGGCAGATTGCTGATGCTGAGGTTGACGAAGAAGGCGGAAAGTTCTACCGGCAGGGGCTCTTCGTAGCTGAGTGTGACATCGTCGACGAAGATGTTGTTTCCATAACCGCTCACGCCTTCAAAGATAATATAGCGGAAATCACCGGCTGATCCGGATGGCAGGTTGAATGAATACTGATACCAACCAGGCGTAGAGACTTCAGGATCGCTGCCTGTGTATCGGTAGATCTGGCCCATGCGAAAAGCCCCGTCAAGGTCGTCCGCAGTATTGTAATAAACATTGAGCCGATCAGGATTGCTAAGAATGTTGTCTCTGTACATCCAGAACTCGAGCTGGAAACCCTCGGAGGGAAGATTTAGAGGCGGGGTGACCAGAATCCCTTTTACACCTGAACCGTAGGTATAGCTCTTATACCCGGCCATGCCTGCTCCTGAATGCGTTGAGCAGGTGGGGTTGATGCCCGTTTCATACCTCACCCAGTCTCCGTTTGCCTTGGCTATTCCAGTCGTATACCAGTCTCCAGGTGGGAACTGGGTGCCATCGAAGCTTTCTGCGAATCCTTCCAATTGTGTGATGTCCAGGGGAGTTCG
>CAYXEF010000094.1:3004-7056 GCA_964463825.1 uncultured Candidatus Cloacimonadota bacterium
TGCGTGTTGTCGACCACGCTGGCAGTGAATGTAAGAGGATTTGGGACGGAGGGGATTGTCTCGTACACACGCACTAAGTCTACCAGCAGCACGTTATTATTGGGAGTTGAATAGCACATTATGGCAAAGTAGTAGGTACCCGACACTACAGGGGTAAAGGTATCGCTGACGCGGTTTATGTAGCTGTTATTAGTCACGGCGTTCAGATCCAACAATTCTGTAGTTTGGGCCGCGATATTCTGGGCACTACCAACTGTAACCTTCAAGTTGTGATAATTACTTGAAACCAAATTCTTCTGATAAAACTCAACCCGGTACTCATATCCGGCAGTCAGCGATATCCCCTGCAGGATGGCCCAGGCATCTGCCGTATACAAACTGTTTGATAGTCCCATGCAGTAGTCGTCATTGAACCCCCCACTCGGAAAGTAAAAGAATGTCCAGTCTGGGGAATTCTGCGAGCCATGTGTGATCAACCAACCGCTAGGTGTCCCGGAGGTAAAATCCTGGCTATAGATCGGAGTCTGCGCGAAAACTTGGGTGGTGAACCCAAAACCAAGCAATAAAGCAAACACGAAGAGAGTGATTTTATGCATGTGACACTCCTGATAAACATCCAATCTTGATGCGGTTATACCGATGAAACCCCAATTGAGTATTTCGGGGATGGTCCGCTAATTGATTGCAGAACATGGTGTTACCATTGGTTGGCAGGGCCTTTTTTCGCAATTTTGTGTACCTTGTTGATAACGTTGAACATATCTTAACTTCACTAAGGTGTTACTTTATCTTGCCTCTCATATATGTCAAGAGAAAAATCGGCTTTATCCAAGATGGGTTAAGAAAACGGATTCATTCGGCACAATTTGATGAACCGATCTTGCTTGGATGTTTTTCATTAACTGGCATACACATTGCAGTGCATCATCTTAACAGCCGAGTTCATCTCTATTGGAACCTCGTTTGAGCTATAACATAAAATCGCAGTCGGAAAGGATCAGACGGGAAACACTGTATTCAGAAACCCCGGACCAAACGCTGATCCGGGGTCTCAGATCTTCTTAGGAGGGGAATAATCCTATTTAAGCAGGACCGCCTTGCGGTGATAGCTCTTGTTTCCGGCGCGCAAAACCACGCTGTAGAGGCCGCTGGCGCAGGGGGTGCCGTTATTGTCCCGGCTGTCCCACTCCAGGCGGTAATTACCGGGCGATTTGGTTTCGTTAAGCAGCTTGCGGACCAGCTGGCCTTTGATGTTGTAGATGAGGATTTGAGCCTGGCATTGGTTTTTGAGGGTGTACGCGATAGTGGTTACGGGATTGAAGGGATTGGGGTATATGCCATCGATGCCGGTCACCAGTTCCAGGGGCGGTGTCTGCTGGCCGATCAAATCGATTGTGATGGAAATGGGGCCGTAGAAACGGTTGCTTCCGTCCATATCTCGGCTTTCCAGCCAGTAGTAATAGGTGCCGCTTTGCCAGATCTCTTCGTCGACATAGACATAGCTCTGTTGCTGAGAGGTATTGGTGGCTTCGATGAAGGTATTCAATTGCTCTGCGTCGGCCAGTTCAGCTGTGCTGCCGCGGTGGATGTAGAACCCGGCCACGCCGGTCTCCGTCTGGGTCACCCAGGTCAGCATGGCTTGGTTGGTGGCGCTGAGGGTGACGGTGAAAGTGGAAAGCTCGACCGGTAGGGGCGGTTCCTCGTCCAATGCAAAAATCGTATGCACACGGCAATGGATGGCATCAGTAGAAAGCCAGGCTGTACCTTCACTCCGGCGGAAATAACCGGTCACCGTATAATCTCTGCTCAATCCGCTCAAAGCACTGTAATAGGCTGATATGGCAGCTGTATCATTGGCGCTGGGCGTGGAGCCGGCTCCTCCTCCGGTGCCCCAATACGGCATGAATATCTCATCGTTCAGGATGTAGGAATTGGTGTAGGGCTCATTATTGGGGCAGTTCACGCGGAACACCTGAAAGAGCTGGTTGTTGCTGGCGGTCAGGGTACCCCAGTAAGCGGCGATCGCGTCCAGCGCGGCTTCCGTGGTTCCTCCCATACCGTCAGCGATCAGCACCCTGTCCACCCACAGCAGTTTGGCCCAACAGTCCATGTGGTGAATATAAGTGGTTTGGGGATCCGGGAATGCTTCGAATCCCTTGACTAACAAATCTCCTCTATAAAGGGAGACGAGTTCATAGAACTCGTTCGGCGTATAGGCATACTTCTCCGTAAAGGTGGTGGATCCACCATCATCGCCGGTAAGGGCATCGCCGTCATTCTGGAAGACCACCCAGTCATCTGCAAACTCACGGTGCATGCCATCGGTAAGTATGTTGCCGCCGGTCAGGGACAAGGGAATGAAGTAGTAGGGGACTCCCAGATAGTTGGCAATGGTGGGGATCATGGCTTCGTCGTTGGGTCGGTTGTCCCGGTTGTAATCGAAGTCGATCATGGCTAGGCGCCTGCCGCCAGCTCCATCGTCCTCAAAGATTGAGATGGGACCCCAGTCCCTGATCCAGTAGCTGTCGGTATCGTCAATAATATATTGGATTTTGGCAAGTTGCGCCGAGGAAAGAAAGTCGTTGAGAACGTCCAAAGCTGCCGCTTGACTCGAGGTAACGACATACAGAACTTCTTCATCGTCGATCAGGTCATCGATCATTGAATTCGGTATTCCAAAAGGATAACGGATAATAGCGCCCCGGGCCGGTTCGTACTGGGCAATGTGACGTGGATGCGTGGGCGGCGTGTAGGCAATGACCTTGAGGCTGACGGGAATCAATAATACGCCGATGGTGCTGGTTACCGTAATAGTTGCGGTATATGTAGTATAGGGAGCTGTGGCCGACAAACCCGTTGTGTTTATCGCCCCGGAAAGAGACATCGTCCCCCCGGGAATAATGGTCTGGGGCAATGTTGCGGAACAAGTAAGCCAGCCGGCGTTATCCGTTATCTGGCTGACCGTCATGTTGTTGCTGCCAATATTGGTGAGCGTCAGGTCCTCGCATTGGTTGTTGGAGTTCTGGGGTGCAATGCAATAGACGCTCGGCATGCTGAAGTAGCTGAATTTGATCTGGATCTGGTTTCTATCCGCATTGCGGCTGCCGGCCGTGGGTGGGGCTGTGGGATTGATGTTGCTGGTGCTGGTGACGTTGATTCCGGTGTTGGAGCCGCTGGAGAAAGTATACCAGGATGTGGCGGTTCCCGTCCCGGATAGATTCTCGTCGATAGCCACCACCAGGTTTTGCGTGTTGTTATACTCAAATGGGGTTTGCAGTGTTATCTCCATCCAGTCCGCTGTCGAGGGTATGCTTACGGTTCCTTCGTACACCAAACTCATGCTGAAATACGGGATCCAATCAGTGGTCGAAGTAAATGATGTTTTGGTCGTATGGCCAAGCAGGATACTCCAATAATTGCTGTTGGCAGGCGCGTTGGCGGAGGATTTGTAGAACCTGAGTTTCTCGATCGTGCCAGCCTGGTTGATCTGCGCCTGAGTATAGATCTGTTGGGTGTACGAATAGGCGCTGGCGCTGGTGATGGGATAGATGTTCGCTGTCGCCGATCCGGAGCCGATCGTCACTGTTGCCAGGGCGGGAGTGGTTGCGGTCGCGTTCACTCCGGTGGAGTACTGAGTGGTGCCGGAAACCGACCACGCTCTGTAATAGTAAGTCGTTTCAGCTGAGAGAGGGGAGTGGCTGTAACTGGTGCCGCTGCCATTGTAGATCACTGTACCGCCCCCGCTGATGGTGTTGCCAACACTGTAAGATGTGCCATTTACTGGTGTGCCGAAGGAGTTTGTGCTGTTCCAGGCAACCATGACATTGTCCGGTGTCGCGTTACGTACCCAGGAAAGGTCTATCTGCGAGGTGCTGGCTGCGGTTGCGGTAAAACTGGAGGGATCAATAACCGTCGATATCTCCAATTGGATCCTATTCTTAAAGTCAAATCGGTTACTGGCAGTTGGGGGAGATGCGGGATTGGGATTCGTGTCACCCCTATAATAGATGCTGCAATTTGTTGTTGAAGTAAAACTACCCCATAGACAATCG
>CAYXEF010000094.1:7156-8720 GCA_964463825.1 uncultured Candidatus Cloacimonadota bacterium
AGTTTGGATATTGTGCCTGCGGTGTTTATCTGCGCCTGGGTATAGAGTTGCTGCGAATATGAGTAATCATAGTCGTTACCGCGTATTGGAAGCCGATCAGTGGTTGCGGTCCCAGTTCCAATTGAAACCGTTACAGCAAATATGGAACAAGATACCAAAGTAAGTGCTAACAGTAATAGAATAAAACCGATCTTATTCATAAGATCCTCCTAATCTGTATCTTCGTGATTTATGGAGGGGGATACAGTGTAGGCGGGGCGTTCTGCAGGATAGCCCAAGCTGGCACGCTGCCGGGCTTGCGGACCGAAAGCCAATCCGGATATGGCAAACCACTCTTTCTCAATTCTGTATCTCTCACGAAGCGATTCTGCTTTCACCATGATAGCCTGTCAAGCTGGAAATGAACTATATCGTATCGTTAATCATAAAAATATGGCATCTTAGAAATCATAATTTGAATTAAATAGTATGCCTTAACTGACTGTATTTGTTTAAATTAGACGGTCATAATGCGCGACCGTCCGGGAAATATTCAGCCGATCCTGTTTAAGTGATCACAATTCAAACAATTATGTTTGGATATCTGGGCCGGGTGCGGTCGGCCTCCCCTCCGCGCGGCAGTGCCTGCGAAGCCGCGGATGTTGATGAAATCAGGGCTTGAGACCTCAGGACGGGCTTGAGAAAACGCACTGTGGAAATCCATCCACAATCCGGGTTGCAAAATGCCACGGTTGGACGGTGATCCGTAGTTTCATTGATCAAGAACATGGGGACCGACTTTTATATGACGCGTTGATGCCAGGTTCCCGGATCAGGGCTGGGGTCTCCGTGAGGAAGAAGGGAAGCAGCCAATCCAGTTGCAGATGGACGCAAGGTTAAATGGTGGACAAGCTGGATATACAAAACCCCCGAAGCTTATGCTTCGGGGGTTTTATCATTAGTAATGACGAGCTTTATTTCAGTAACACGGCTTTACGCGAGTAGTTGCGGTTTCCGGCGCGCAGCACGACATTGTAGAGTCCGCTGGCGCAGGGGGAGCCGTTGTTGTCCCGGCTGTCCCACTGCAGGCGGTGGTTGCCGGGCTGCTTGGTTTCGTGGAGCAGATTGCGGACCAGCTGGCCCTTGGCGTTGTAGATGAGGAGCTCCACCTCACCCGCAGTTTTCACGGAATAGGAGATGGTGGTGACGGGGTTGAAGGGATTGGGATAGACGCCGTCGATACCGGTCGCCAATTCCAGGGGCGGCGTCTGTTGACCCTGGGGATCGATGATGATGGAGACGGGGCCATAGAACTGGTTGGAACCGTCCAGGTCGCGGCTTTCCAGCCAGTAGTAGTAAGTGCCGCTTTCCCACACGTCTTCATCCATATAAATGTAGGTCTGCTGCTGCGAGGTGTTGGTGGCTTCGATGAAGACACTCAGCTGCGAGGCCAGGGCCAGATCGTCGCTGCTGCCGCGATAGATATTGAAGCCGGAAACGTTGGTCTCCGTCTGCGTCACCCAGGTCAGCAAGGCCTGGTTGGTCGTGCTGAGGGTGACCGTGAAAGAGGAAAGCTCAACTGGCA
>CAYXEF010000095.1:0-8495 GCA_964463825.1 uncultured Candidatus Cloacimonadota bacterium
CGCGCGGGTGGTGAGCCGGGAGGAGCTGGCCGGCCTCGCCGGGCTGGCGCGGCGGGGCGGACGGGGCAAACCGGGCGAGTCCCCATCTGTTGGGGCCTGAAAAAAACGCCAGCCATCTTCAAGTATGTCATCTTCAAGTATGTCGATCCCGCTACCACCCCCACATTTTTTCCTAGGATCTCAGTTGCCTTTGTAAAGGAAAATTGGTATTTAGAGTTCGAGATAGTTGACATGTGTCAGGTCTGAGGGGGGCAATTTGTATTGTCCCTCTTTGGTTGGTACCTAGTTCTTGTGCCGCTTCTGATGACAACGCAATGGTTTCTGCGCTGGCCTGAAATTGGCCTCCGGGCAGGGAGTTCGGCGGTCACGCCATTGCCTTAGCCCCCTAGTCAAACAGAGGACGCTACCGTAGGATGGAATCATGACCTATACATTTGCCTTGGTGGGATGCGGACGGATTGCTAAGCGCCATGCCGAACTGCTTGCTCATGCGATTGATGGCGCCAGACTTTGCGCTGTTTGCGACATCGACAAAAGCAAAGCCGAGTTTTTTGGTCGACAGTATAACGTTCCTGCGTTTCAGGATATGGATGAAATGATGACACAGGCTAAGCCTGATGTCGTGTCCATCTTGACGCCAAGTGGGCTGCACAAGGAGCACACCGTCCATCTGGCCTCCTATGGCAAGCACATCATCGTGGAAAAGCCGATGGCTTTGACCCTGGACGATGCCGACGCCATGATCGCCGCCTGCGACGCCCATGGATGCAGGTTGTTCGTTGTAAAGCAAAACCGTTTTAACGTTCCAGTTCTGAAGCTGCGCGAGGCCATAGAGCAAAATCGTTTTGGCAAGCTCATTATGGGCACGGTTCGTGTCCGCTGGTGTCGCACCCAGGCCTACTACGACATGGATGCCTGGCGGGGAACCTGGGCCTTTGATGGCGGGGTGTTGACCAACCAAGCGAGCCACCACATTGACTTGTTGGAATGGATGATGGGCGATGTGGACTCTGTCTTCGCAAAAAGCATCACCGCCTTAGCGGATATTGAGACCGAGGACACGGCCATCGCCATTCTCAAATTTCACAATGGTGCGCTGGGTTGCATTGAGGCGACGACGGCGACCCGGCCCAAAGATCTCGAAGGGTCCATTTCGATTCTTGGCGAACAAGGCACGGTGGAGATTGGTGGTTTTGCGGTGAATCAAATGAAGGTTTGGTCCTTCGAACACGCGGAACCAGACGATGCCGCAGTCATGGAAAAATATTCCGTAAATCCGCCGAACGTCTACGGGTTTGGTCATCAGGCTTATTACGAGCACGTGCTGGATTGTCTGCGAAGCGGCAGGCATCAATTGGTAGATGGCCTGGAAGGACGGCGTAGCGTCGAACTCATCTCCGCCTTCTACGAATCCATTGAAACCGGCCGGGAAGTGCCCTTGCGTTTTGTCCCCAAGCGCTGCCGCCTGGGAAGAGTCGATTGCTGAAAATAGTCTAGGCTGTGCGGTTTTCGGGCTCCTGGCCAAGGAGAAACGCGAGGTCGGCCCGTCTCCCAGGGAGACTGGGCCGTTCCGGTTTTGCCTTTGAGCGTCACTCCGGGACAACGAATTGCCGTCGATTCCATGCCAAGGAGTTGATCGTGATCGTCGTAGTTGATTACGGGATAGGGAATCTTTTTTCAATTATAAATATGTTGGAGTATTTAGGCTATGCGGCCGAAATCAGCTCTGACCCTCGGGTAATCGAACGGGCTTCCCAATTAATCCTTCCCGGTGTAGGGGCCTTTGACTGTGCCATGAAGAGTCTCGAGAATCTTGACCTGGTGGGTCCCCTCAACACTGCGGTGCTTGATCGCCAAGCTCCTGTCCTGGGGGTCTGCCTCGGGATGCAGCTACTTGGCAAAGGCAGCGAAGAGGGTCAGAAGGTACAAGGTCTTGGTTGGATTGATGCCGTAACCGTCCGCCTAAGCCCTCCGCAGGGTTCTGGATTGAAAGTGCCACACGTAGGATGGAGCGAAGTGAAACCTTCTCCTTGTGCCCCCCTGTTTCGCCATATGGGACCTGATGCAAGGTTCTATTTTACCCACAGTTATCACGTTCAATGCGCCAATGAATCCGATGTCGCGGCGCGATACGATTACGGTGGCAATTTTTGCTGTGCCATATCTCGTGGTAATATCCATGGTGTACAATTTCATCCTGAAAAAAGCCACCGCTTTGGCATGGCCTTGCTGCAATCTTTTGCTGAGATGATCTGAATGCGCCCCAGAATCATTCCTATCCTGTTGCTGGACCGTTCGCATAGACTTGTCAAAACACGCGGGTTTGCCGATGAGGTCTATGTTGGCGACCCCTTCAATGTTATCCGTATCTTTAATGAAAAAGAAGTTGACGAAATTTGTGTTCTCGACATCACCGCCAGCGTTGACAAGCGCCCCCCGGATATTGGTTTCATCCGGGAACTTGCCTCGGAATGCTTCATGCCCATGGGGTACGGAGGAGGAATCTCTTCCGTCCAGGAGTGTGGAGACCTCTTCAAAGCCGGTATCGAGAAGGTGGTAATCGGATGCCGCGCGACCGATAGACGATTCATTCATGACTTGGCTGGGAACTTCGGTTCCCAATCCGTCATGGTCTCTCTGGATGTCACCAGGACGCAACAAGGGGTCGAGATCCGAACCCATCGCGGGACGGTGTGCGTTTCCCAGGATCCCATAGCGTACGTGCAGGCCCTGGAAGAAGCTGGGGCTGGTGAAGTTATTTTGCACGACATCGATCGCGATGGCAGTAGAACTGGATACGATACCGACTTGATCGAAAGGGTATCGAACTCGGTAAACATTCCGGTTATTGCCCTAGGTGGGGCAGGCGAACGCGCACATCTGCGTCAGGGCTTAGAGGCAGGCGCCTCCGCCGTCGCTTCCGGGAGTACTTTCGTCTTCATCGGAAGACTCCGCGCCGTGTTGATCACCTATCCGACTCCGGAAGAAATCGAATACGACATTCTGCCTTTGACTGGAGAAAAGCGGTCCTAATGGCAACGCAAGTCTGTACCTTCTGTGTGATGGATAGCTCGAATCCACACATCGAATTCGACTCCGCTGGAGAGTGCAATTGTTGCCGTGATGCGCGGCGTCGAATGTCACGGGAATGGTTTCCCGACACCGGTCCGGTCCATCTGGAAAAACTCGTTGCCCAACTTAAGCAAGCAGGGCGGGGCAAGCCCTACGATGCAATGATCGGGCTAAGTGGGGGGGTCGACAGCGCCTATTTAGCTCATGTGTTGCGCACGCAATTTGGCCTGAGACTTCTGGCCGTGCATGTCGATGGAGGCTGGAATTCCGAAGCGGCGACGCGCAACATCGAACTTCTTGTCAGAAATCTCGATATCGACCTCCATACCTACGTCGTCGAATGGCCTGAAATGCGCGAGGTTCAGCTTGCCTTCTTGCGCTCGTCAGTCCTGAACCAGGATATTCCACAAGACCACTGTTTTTTTTCCGTGCTCTATCGAACGGCCAAGAATTTTGGCGTCCGTCATTTTCTTAGTGGCGTTAACTTCAGCGGCGAGTGCATCGTCCCTCCCAACTGGGGATACCCGTCCATCGACGGAAGACACGTGCGGGCTATTTACGACCGCTTCGGCAAAGCACGGCTTCATACATTTCCAATTATGGGGTTCTTTGAATATTTTTGGCTTACCGGCGTGCGCCGGCAGCTGACGATTCATCGTCCGCTCAATTTTTTTGACTATGACAAAACTAAGGCCAAGCAAGAATTGATTGATGCGTACGGCTATAAGGACTACGGCGGAAAGCATCACGAATCGCGGTTTACTAAGTTTTATCAAGAAATTTATCTTCCTAGACGCTACGGGTTTGACAAAAGACGCCTGCACCTTTCCAGCCAAATTGTTTCTGGGCAAATAACCCGGGAAGAAGCGTTGCGACAATTGAACGAACCGATATGTAGTCCCGATCAGGCACGGCGTGATATAAAGTTTGTCGCAAAAAAGCTGCAACTTACCGTCAATGAGCTGCAAGATTTGATCGACCTGCCCCCAGTTGAGCATGACCAGTTTCCTAATTCGTCGCGCTGGTACAGCTTGGCATCAAAAGTAAAACGGCTTCTGACGGTTGTTCCTTCACGCCGTTGATCGCAGTCACGTCGCGTGCTTTGGTGTGGAGCACTGTCATGGAGAAACGCGATGAAGATGAAACAATTGAGGTCTTCATAACAAAATTTTTAGCAGGTGTCTGATGATGAGTTTGCCTAAAATAACAGTAATCACAGTTTGTTATAACAGTTCCGCGACCATTCTCGATACGGTGCGGTCTGTCGCTGCCCAGACCTACCCCAATGTTGAATACATTATCATCGACGGGAAATCCACGGATGGAACATTAGATTGTCTCAAGGAGTATTCCTCGGTCATAGCACGCATCGTATCCGAGCCGGATCGGGGTATTTATGATGCCATGAACAAGGGCCTTTCCCTGGCGACCGGCGATGTCATCGGCCTTATCAACGCCGACGACTTTTATGCCTCGCCAGACGTTCTTGCTAAGATGGCCGATGTCTTTAGCGATCAAAACGCCGATGCCTGCTACGGAGATCTGTGTTATGTCAAACAGGATGACATCCATTCTATCGTTCGGTATTGGCGGTCCTGCGAGTTTGTGCCGGGGGCTTTCCAAGCAGGCTGGTGTCCACCGCACCCGACCTTCTTTGTCCGACGGAAAATCTACTTGCGCTATGGCCTATTTAACTTGGAGTACCCTCTGGCGGCTGATGCGGAACTGATGATGCGGCTTCTGGCGGTACACCGGATTCGCGTCAAATATCTTCCAGAATTACTGGTAAAAATGCGGCTTGGGGGTGCAACGAATCGCTCTATGTCAAACATCATCAAGCAGAACATAGAAATTCTTCGTGCGCAAAGACGGCATGGATTGCGCCCGCGTCCCCTCCAGTTCCTTGGCGGGAAGTTGGCCGCCCGCGCCCGTCAATTTCTCGTGCACCCCTGAGCCTCGAGAACGTCATGGGGCTGCACGTTTTCATTTCTGGAGCATCAGGCTTCATCGGCCGGGCCTGCTGTGCCCAGATGGTTCAATCCGGTTTTGAGGTCAGGGCTGGCCTGCGAAAAAGCTGCCCATTGCTGGACGGCGTCGAGCAGGTCATCGTGGGCGATCTGTCAGGGACCACGCGTTTCGACAATGTCCTTCGCGATGTTGACGTACTTGTCCATCTTGCCTCGCGAGTCCATCTGCTGCGCGACAGAACCAGGGACAAGCTGCGTGCCTTCAGGGAGGTGAATGTCGACGGGACGTTGAACCTTGCCCGCCAAGCGGTCGAGGCCGGGGTGAAGCGTTTCGTTTTCATTAGCTCCATTGGTGTCAATGGTGCGCAGACCTTTGACTCTCCGTTTGGTCCGGATGATGTGCCAAGACCGAGTTCTCCATACGCCCAGTCCAAGCTCGAGGCTGAAATTGGTTTACGACAGATTGCCGACCAAACCTCCCTGGATGTTGTCATTATTCGTCCTCCCCTGGTCTATGGCCCAGATGCGCCCGGGAACTTCGGTATGCTCGTCCGGTTGCTGCAATACGGTTGGCCGTTACCGTTCGGCAGTGTCTGCAACAAGCGCAGTTATGTTTCTTTGGATAATCTTGTGGACCTTATTGTGACGTGCATCATGCATTCAAAGGCCGCTAACGAAACGTTTTTGGTCGCCGATGGAGACGACCTGTCCACTCCGGAGTTGATGCTTCGTCTTTGCAGGTTGTTGGAAAGGCCAGCCCGGTTTCTGTCTGTTTCGCCGAAAATTCTCGAGTTTTGTGCGAAAGCTATTGGCAGGCTGGAGATGTATCGTAGTCTCTGCGGTTCATTACAGGTTGACATCAGTAAGACTACTAATCTGTTACAATGGGCTCCTCCTATCAGCGTGGATGAAGGTTTACGACGCGCAATCAGAAGACGATGAAGTGCTCGTGGGGAGTGAGACATCCGGTCGCCGCCCTATGGACATATACCGGGACGGCCAGTCGGCTTCCTTGGCGGCATGAGTGTCCACCAAATAGGGCGTAACTGCGCTCAGTTTTGTGCCTTAAGTTGACGCGTGCAAACGTATTTAGTAAATATATAAAAGAAGTTTGCTTCAGTCAGAGCCTGGAAGGGTGGTGTCCTAAGAAATTGCCCTGAAGTTGACTGTGGCTTCGTGCTTTAGGTGGAATTGCTGTCGGTCGGCTATCCATGACAAATACGGACCGCATGCTTCGTCGCTTGTCACCATTCGAGAATGTTTTGCGCTTGTCGGGAGGCATTAAGTGCATTCCTCATGCCCGCTACAGCTTTGTTTTTTCCCCATTCGTGATCGTTTGAGTGGGCGAAAACGCCAAAAGAGGCTTCCATGACGCCACCCCCTTTTCCGGAAAGCACCGCATCTGTCCCGTGCCACGCCGTAATTCTAGCCGGAGGATCAGGCACCCGGCTGTGGCCCCTGTCCCGGACCTTGCTCCCGAAGCAGTTGCTCGCCCTCAATGGCAACCAGACCTTGCTTCAAGGTACAGCCGAACGCGTGGTCGAGGCTTTCGCTCAGGAGCGCATCCACGTGGTCACTAACGAGGAGCACGTCTTCGAGGTTCGTTCTCAGCTCAAGCAAATTTCGCCGGGTCTGGAGCATCAGACGCTTGCCGAGCCCATAGGCAGAAACACCCTGCCCGCCATCCTCCTCGGTCTGGCCTCAGTGGTGAAAGTGGATCCCCGAGCTGTGGTGGGGGTATTTCCGGCCGATCATTTGGTAACCGACAAAATGAGTTGGCGCGAAAACGTTAATACCGCTGCCACGTTGGCCGAAAATGGATGGTTCGTGACCTTCGGGGTTGCCCCGGACAAACCCGAGACCGGCTATGGCTACATCCGTCGAGGCGGGGAGCTTTCCCCCGATGCCTACACCGTCAAGGGGTTTACGGAAAAACCGGATGCAGCTACGGCCAAGCGGTTTCTTGAGAGCGGGGAATACTTCTGGAACAGCGGCATGTTCGTGTTCAGAGCCGACATATTTCTGGACGCGGTGAAGCTTCACGCTCCGGAACTTCACGAATGGTTTGCGTCGCGGGAGGTCAAGCCCCTGACCGATGGCTACGCGGCCTTGCCTAATCTCTCTGTGGACTACGGGCTGGTTGAGAAGCTTGATCGAATCGCCATGGTGCGCTCCTCCTTCGACTGTGACGATCTGGGGAGCTGGGAAGCGCTGTATCGCCTGGGAAGCAAGGACGAGCGTGGATGCGTGGTAAAGGGCGATGTTGTAGCCCTGGATTGCTCAGATTCCCTTTTTTTGTCGCAATCCGGGACTCTGGCCGTGACCGGAGTCAAGGATACGGTTGTTGTCCAGACACGCGACGCCACTCTGGTGTGTCCTGTCGCCGAGACTCAACGAGTCAAGGATGTGGTGAGCACGCTCAAAGCTCAAGGCAGTTCCCTGGTGGAGGCCCATGTCACGGTACGTCGGCCCTGGGGAAGCTACACCGTCCTGGAAGAGAGACTTACCTACAAGATTAAACGCATCGATGTCCCTCCTGGAGGACGCCTTTCCCTGCAGATGCATCATCATCGCAGTGAGCACTGGGTAATCATCGCAGGTACGGCTTTGGTCCAGATCGGAGACCAAGAACGTCTACTTACGGAAAACCAATCTGTAGACATTCCCAAAGCCACGGTGCATCGCTTGTCCAATCCCGGTAAGGTGCTGGTGGAAATCATTGAGATTCAGACCGGCGTTTACTTGGGGGAGGACGACATCGTGCGCTTCGAGGACGTTTACGGTCGTTCGGACAAGATGTTGGGAATCTCGGGAAGCTAGGCCGACACCCTTACGGAGTGCGGTGGTTGAAACGATGCCCCATCTCGTCTATCTTTTCGGAGGAATGAGTGGGGCACAGCAGTAAAATTTCCTGCGTAAAAGCAGCCGGAATGTATGCTCAATGGAAATGAAATAGCATGAGATTGTTTCAAAATTCAGCTGGATATCCTCTGTATAATGCCCAACTCGAGCAGCATTTGCGTGATGCTGACAGCTTCGACAAAGGGATTGAAATCATCCTTGATGATCGCTTTGGCGCACTACACCTCCTATTACCGGTGCTCGACCGGGACAAGGATGCCTTCTATACCAATGGCGACAACGAGAGGCTGCAACGCCTATGGGCCAAGGACCGAGGTCTATCCGTCAGGACAAGCCTCGAGGAAATCCTCCTGGCTCAAATAGAAGATCACCGGACAGAAGTCTTCTATAACCTCGACCCCATGCGGTATGGCAGCAATTTTATCCGCCGGTTGCCAGGCTGTGTACGCCAGTCACTGTGCTGGCGGGCAGCACCTTCTCCCGGGGCAGACTTTTCCGCCTACGACCTCGTCGTGTGCAATTTCCCTAGCATCCTCGCGTCCTACCGTGAGCGCGGTTGGCGAGCGGCCTATTTCTCGCCGGGACACGATCCCG
>CAYXEF010000096.1:0-8454 GCA_964463825.1 uncultured Candidatus Cloacimonadota bacterium
CGCTGAAATCGTTGCCTTCGCCCAGCACCCGTACCGATTCATCCATAAGTGACAGTGGGTAGGAACCGCAACTGGTGATGATGTTGGCGGAGATGGACTGCAGGCAGTTATAGGTCATCCAGATGCCTTTGGCGGCGCAATTGGTGATGGTGCAGCCGGTGACGATGCTGGCCGGATTCTCAAAGTGGAGAGCGTCATGGTCGGAGTATCCGGCGTCTCTGATGGTGCAGCCGGATATCAGGCTGTTGCCGGCATTGTAGTAAAAATAGAACCCCTTCCAAAAACCTGGAGTGGGCTGTGCGCCGCGGAAAGTGACTCCCGTGGCCTGCAAGACATCACCGCTGGCCAGGTAAATCCGGGTGCCGGCGGCAAACTCCAGAACGCTGCCGCCGGGAATGACGGTGGTCGGCGCCGTGCCATAACCGCCGTTGAGGTCTGCCAGAAAAAAGATCGGTGTGTCTTGTACGGTCCAGGTGGAACTCGCAGAAATGGTGCCGCCTGGGCAATGAACACGGTTGTCGGTGTTGCCCAAGTATTGGTTGTTTGATCCCAGAGCACTGATATACTGCGTTCTGAGCGAAGCTGTTTTGGCGTTGTTCGTGAAACTGCAGTCGTTTATGCAATGCTGTTGTTGCGGCCCGTTATTACCATATAGCCCATAGTTGGGCGAATAGCGGAAGATGCAGTTGCTGAATTCGGGATCCCCACCCTCCACATAGATGTGTCCGTAACTGGAGCCGCCATATTCGAAGATACAGTGGGTAAATTCAGTATCCCAGCACCAGCCTGTGGACAAAATGTAATTCCAATAACCCGGAGTGGGGCTCACGGTGTTGGCGGTGAATATCACCGGGTTATCCGCAGTGCCATTGGCGACGATGTTGCCACCGCTATAGTTGCCCAAACGCAGCGAGGCCCCGGCATTGAAGCGGACTTGCACCCCTGCCTCGATGGTGACGGTGGCGTTTCCGTAAATGTAGGGCTCGCCGCTTACAATGTAGGGTGAGCCGGCCAGGTTCCATGTTTGGTTGGAAGTGACACTGGTGACGTTGGTGTCGGCGGAGAGCAGACTCCAAGAGATCAATACCGCAAAGAAAAGCATGAGTGTCTTCATAGTTAGTTCCTTATGGCTTTGAAGATTAACAAGTTAAAATCCCTAATCTCATCGGCATGATTTCCGGAGCAGAGGATATTGTCAAGGATAAATGCCGGACAGGATTGCGTTATTGCGTTTCCTGCGCAGTAACAAAGTAGAAACCCCTCGGGCCGGAAGCGCCTCCCGCATGCAGATATTGCCCTGTCTGGATCCCGTCTTGCAGCAGGCTAAAACCGCTATCGGCCGAGCTCGAATAGTAAACCGTGTAAGTTGCGGCGCCAGGGACCTCCTCCCAGTTTAACAGGATATCAGACTCCACGACCTGGATGCTGACCGTGTCGGGAGCCGGGAGCTCGATGTCCTGTGGGAGCCAGGGATTGAAATCCACATAGTCCGAGACAGCGTTGCCGCCGCCGCCGGGATTGAGTGAGGGGTGATAGGGTCCTGTGGCAGCGCCCCACCAGTTCCATTCGGCGTTTAGTATCGTGGAGGCAAAGGTGTTTTGCACTCCGTAGAGCGAATTCCCCGTGATGCTGTTGGCGTCGGCGGCACTGCCTCCGATCAGGGGATTGGCCCCGGTGGAGCAGATGATCCCGATCTGGTTGTTGGATATGAAATTGCGTTGCAGGACAGGGGTGGCCGCGCTGCCGGTGACGCTGATGCCGGAAACCGCGCAATTAGATATATTGCAATCGCTGATGGTACTTCCAGGACAAGCAATATGCAGGCCGGGGCTGCTGCCGTAGCCGGCGTCCGAAATCGTGCAGCCGGAGAGCGTGTGCGGACCTCCGTAACGGTTCAGGATCAGGCCGACCCAGTGTCCGGGCGTTGTTTCTGAGCCCCGGAAAGTCACGCCCGTGGCTTGCAGGATGCCTCCATAACCCGAGATCACATGACCCACGCTATAGCTGACCCCGGCGGCGAATTCCACCACCGTGCCTTCGGGAATAACGGTGATGGGTGCCTGAACTCCGAAGCCGGTGATATTGACCGTCACCAGGATCGGGATGGGCTGAGTGGTCCAGGTCGAACTGCTGTTTATAGCTCCGCCCAGGCAGTGAATGCGGTTGTCGGTGTTGTTCAGGTATTGATTGCCCGCGCCCAGACTGGCCAGATCGCGGGCGTAGATTTGCACCGTATGCACGCAGTTGCTGATGGTGCTGCCGCTGAGGCTGAAGGGCGAAGAGCTCACGCAGCGCAGGGCATAGGTGTCGATATTGTCGAAGAGGCAGTTTTGCAGCGTTAAGTGGCTGATGCCGCGGATCCAGATGCCGGCCTGGGCTGCGCTATTGACGTCACGGATGGTGCAGTTGGTCAGTGTGGAAGGCTCTGTGTAGTACTGAAAATCAATACCTTTCCAGCCCAACGCCGGATTCACGGCTCCGAAGGTCACACCGTCCGCGTAGAGCGAGGCGGAGAACACGTCCGAACTGGTGTAGCCGATCTCCATAAGGTGCTCTGGCCGGAAGAGCAATTGGATGCCGGGGGACATGACCAGCGGTTCATTGCCGTTGGCGCGGACAATTATCCCGGATTCGGCCTCCAGCGGGACGCCCTGGTTGATCCAGGTCTCGCTGTTGTTGATCTGGACGGCGCGCAGCAGGATGCGGTCGGGGTTGTTGCCGGTAAAACTGTTGCCCGACCCCAATCTGTGGACCTGGCTGGCGTTCCAGTAGAGCGGATAGCCGGAGTTGTTCTGGAAACTGCAGTTCTGTGCCAAGGCGCTGGTGGTGTTGGCTGTGTGGTGGATGCCGTAATTGGCCGAGTAACGGAAGATGCAGTTGTCGAATTGCGGATTGCCGCCGTTGATGTCCACAATCCCGATATTGGCGCCGCCACCGTATTCCAGGATGGCATAGTTGAAACTGACGTTGTTCGTGCTGTTGGCGGTGGTGCGGATTTGCTTCCAGAAACCGGGCATGGGATTGTCGCTGTCAGCAGTTATCAACACAGGATTCTCCGCGGTTCCGTTCACGATCAGGCCTCCGGAGGATGTGCTGCCGACCTGCAGGGAAGCATTTGCGCCAAAGCGGATCTGCACCCCCGCCTGCACCGTCACGACTGGACTGGCACCGCCAAAGATGATGATGTCTCCGGCAATGATATAAGGAGAGCCGGAAAGGGTCCAGGTCTGGGAAATTGTAAGGTTGGCAGATATGATGGTCTCCGCCCCGAGCAGACAGCACAGCAGAATACACAGACACACCAATAACAAGGTTCTCATACCGGGCTCCTTTCTGCTTAGGAATCAGATCATCATGCGGGACAGATGTTTAATGTCTGAGTATCAGCTATCCCAAATACCCGCATGCTGTCAAGCTAATTCTTGTTGCTAGTTTTCATCGCCCCGGTTATCATTGCGGACTCACTGCGGACTCACTGCGGACTTAGTCCGTAATGAGTCCGCAGTGAGTCCGCAATGATAACCGGAGCGGCACGAAAAGATTGACAAAAGGCAGTCCCGGCAAATCTGGTTACCACAGCCAATAAAATCCCCAAGAGCTTGACAAGGAGCCAAACATCACGGCAGTTCAATGAAACAACAACATATACGCAACTTCTGCATCATCGCCCACATCGACCACGGCAAGTCCACTCTGGCCGACCGCTTTCTGGAGGCCACGCATGTGGTGGGCAAAGTCGATATGGCGCAGGTGCTGGACAGCATGGATCTCGAGCGCGAAAAAGGCATCACGATCAAGAGCCACGCCATCCGCATGATCCACCGCTTTCGGGATCAGGACTATATCCTGAACCTGATCGACACGCCGGGGCATGTGGATTTTTCCTACGAGGTTTCCCGCGCGCTGGCCTCCTGCGAGGGTGCCGTCCTGCTGGTGGACGCCTCCCAGGGCATCGAGGCCCAAACCATGAGCAACCTCTACCTGGCGCTGGAAAACGATCTGGAGATCCTGCCCGCGCTGAACAAGATCGATCTGCCCAAAGCCGATATCGAGGGCACCGAACACGACCTGATGGAGATCATGGGCTGTTCTTCCGAGGACATTTTGCGTGTGAGCGCCAAGGAAGGCAGCGGCGTGAGCGAGCTGCTGGACGCCGTCGTCACCCGTTTGCCAGCCCCGGACGGGGATCCGGACGCTCCGGCCAAAGCCCTGATTTTCGATTCCTACTTTGATATGTACCGCGGCGTGGTGGTGCTGGTGCGCCTGTTCGAAGGCAGTTTGCGCAAGGGCGACCGCATCCGGCTTTTTGCCACCAACCGGGAATACGACATCGAGGAACTCGGGCACCTGGGCCTCAAATTCTCGCCTCAGAACGAGCTCTTTACAGGCGAGGCGGGCTACATCATCGCCAACATCAAGGAAGTGGCGGACGCGCGGGTCGGCGACACGGTGACCCTGGCCAAAGGCGGCTGCGAGGAGGCTCTGCCGGGCTTTATGGAGCCCAAGCCTATGGTCTATTCCGGCATTTTTCCCATCAACGGCGAGGATTATCCCAATCTGGTGGATTCGATCGCCAAACTCAAGCTTAACGACGCCGCGCTGGTCTATGAAAAAGAGAATTCCGCCGCGCTCGGCTACGGCTTCCGCTGCGGCTTTTTAGGCATGCTGCACCTCGAGATCGTGAAAGAACGCCTACTGCGCGAATATAACATTCCCATCATCGCCACCACGCCCAGTGTGCGCTTTGTGATCCAACTCAAGAACGGCGGGGAACTGGTGGTCAACAATCCCATCGACTTTCCCGATCCCAACCTGATCGAAAGCATCCTGGAACCCTTCATGGAAACGGAGATCATCGTGCCCACGGACTACATCGGCAATATCATGAAGCTGGCCCAGGAACGCCGCGGCATCCAGAAAAACATCCAATACATCGATGAGAAGCGGGTCGCCCTGCACTACGAGATGCCGCTGATCGAGATCATCTTCGACTTCTATGACAAGCTCAAGACCGTCTCCCGCGGCTATGCCTCGCTGGATTACGCGTTTAAGGATTTTCGCCACTCCAACGTGGTCAAGGTGGATATCCTGATCAACGGCGAAAAGGTCGACGCCATGAGCTTCATCTGCCACGCGGACAAGGCGCACAACTGGGGTAAGAGCGTCACCGACACCCTGCAGGAAGTGATCCCGCGGCACCTGTTCAAGATCGCGCTGCAGGCCGCCATCGGGGCCAAGATCATCGCCCGCAGCACGATCAACGCCATGCGCAAGGACGTGTTGGCCAAATGCTATGGCGGCGACGTGACCCGCAAGCGCAAACTGTTGGAAAAACAGAAGGAAGGCAAGAAAAAGATGAAGGAGATCGGCTCGGTCACCGTGCCGCAGGAGGCCTTTTTGGCCGTGCTCAAGGCCGACCGGGAGTAGCCTCCGGCCATGAAATGCGTCCTTTGGGCGTTGCTGGCCGCGCTGTTTTGCGTCTCCGGCTACGCCCTGACAGTGGAAAAGATCAGCATCGCGGCCGACTTCGCGCTTGATGAACAAGGCTTGCTGGCAGCTGCGGCACTTCAGACCGGAGAGTCATACGATCCCGCCACCGTCAACGCCTCCATTGCCGAGATGCAGGCCTGGCTGCAGAAAAACGGGCATCCCTGGGTGCGGATCCCCTATCCGGAATTGATCCCGCTTTCGGAATCGGGTATGGAACTGGCTTTCCGCCTGGAGGAAGTCTATCCCGCGGGCGAGGTGGCCGTCCGCTTCAGCGGTTTGCGCTATTTCAGCGAGGCCAAACTGCGCGATCTGCTCCTGCTTGGCGAGGACCACAACCCTTCGCTGTCCGGCTTGCCAACTCTGTTGGAACGGGTTTTGGATCTCTATCAGCATCGGGGCTATCTCTTTGCTGCGGTGAGTCTGGACTCGCTGGTTATGGAAGATGGCTTGACCGCGTTTGTGGGCGTGAGCGAGGGCAAGCCCCTGCGTCTCGAGCGGTTCTATTTTCAGGGCAATAAATATACGCGGGACAAGACCTTGGGCAAACTCTCCGGCCTCAGTCCGGGGATCCTGGTCACTCCCGCCCTGCTCCAGTCCGCGCAGGATAACATCCTGCGCAAGAGTTATATCGAGGAATGCCAGGTCGAGCCGGTGGATCCCGCCAGCGTACTAATCCGGGTGCAGGAAGGCCGCATGACCTATCTGGAAGGGATCCTGGGCTTGGGACAAAACCAGGGCAGGACCGAATTGACCGGATTATTGCGGCTGCAATTCCTCAACCTCTATGGCAGCGACCGCTCTCTGGGCCTGCATTGGCGTCAAAGCCCGGTCAGCCAGTTGTTGGAGTTCAATTACCACGAGTCCGGTCCGGTTGCCTTTCCTCTGGCGGGCGATCTGGCCCTGAGCCGTGTGGTGCAGGATTCCACCTGGATCCGGACGTCCATCGCCGCTGAGATCTATTCCTATCGCTCCCACCAGAGATACGGTCTGGAACTTGCCGCGGGTGGCATCGCGCCCGGTTCCCGGCGCCCCATACTGGTTCAGCGAACCGCCGAACGCAGTCTGGGAGCCTTCTGGCGTCTGGACAACCGCGACCAGGCCTTCAATCCAGCCCGCGGGATGCAGACAGAAATCAAATATCGCTTTCGCAACGCGGATTCCGGCCGCCGCTGGAGTAATGCGCTGGAACTGGACCATACCCAATACCTGGGCCTGGCCAGGCGTTGGACTGCCTCGCTGGGACTGCATTTGCGCAGTTTGGACGATAGCAAGGCCCAGGATTACGCCCTCTACCGTATGGGCGGTTACAATTCCCTGCGCGGCTATCGTGAGGATGAGTTCAGCAGCTGGCGTCTGGCTTGGTCCAATCTGGAACTGCGCTACCTAATCGCGCCCCGGTCCAGGATCTATCTCTTTTACGACCACGGCCTGCTGGGCTTGGAGGGGGGGGAATTCCGCTACGATATCCTCGCTCCGGGTGTGGGACTCAAGCTCCGGACCCGGCTGGGCGTGCTGAGCATCGAATACGGCCTGGGATGGAGGGAGAACGGCTTGGCAGACTTCGGCGCGGGGATGATCCATGCCGGCCTCGACACGAGTTTTTGAAAAAAATTTCTTGCCAAAAAAATGAGCCCCTCTAAGATGACGCCAATCTGACAGTATATAGTTGTGAGTAAGGACTGTGTGAGAGGTTGCTAAAGGCTTCGCGGCCTTTGGCCCACTCAAACAAAAAACCCCGGCAAGGGTATAAACTGCCGCCCAAAATCAAAGAAAAACCAAAAACGAAACATACTGATTTCGCTAAATGGAGGAATCAAATGAAGAAAGTTACACTACTGGCCCTTATTGCTATCATGCTCATCGGCATGCTTGCCTTTGCCGCCTGCAAAGCCAAGGAAGAAGCGGTTCCCGCTGACTCCGTCATGGTCGAGGAAGCCACCGATACCGAAGCTGTTGTCGACACTCTGGTCGACAAGGTCGAAGGTGCCGCAGACGCAGTTAAAGACGCTGCCGCTGCAGTCAAATAAGTAACGAAGTAAAACTACTTTACCCAGTTACTGATAGCGCAGTCCTTAAAAAACGGGTGTCCGCAAGGATGCCCGTTTTTTTTATTCCCACGAGTCAGGCGCATTATCTGAGGATCTGAATGGGATGGCAATCTGCACTACGGAAAAAGAAGAGAAATCATTAGTTGCCATAATCCCGACTGTGTTAATCTGGAGAGCATGTGATGACTCCGCGAGTTTCAAGATAACTCTCCAGATCAGGAAATACAATCATGAGCATCGGCACAGCCGGCTGGGCAAACGCATACCTTATTCAGTATTAATAGGTTACACGGGAAAAAATCATGGTTCCCGCGGGGGAAACCGAGCTTCTTGCCCGCCGCCCGGGCGGCGGGCAAGAAGATACTCCAAGTCATTGATAGTCAAGGTGAATAAAATCGGGCTCGACAAGTAGATAACAATGCCAAAATTAAATGTGTACACCAGAATCAGGAAACTCCACAAAGAATGGATCAAGTGACTAACGTACTCTCTCTTCCCCTGTGGATCCACCCACTTGGTAAGAATAAGAGCTGCTGCTGGAATTTCGTTGTCAGTGCCGGCGGCCAATGCCTCGATCAGGGTCCGCTGACGGCTCGCACCTCGTAAAACTTGGCTGTGGCCAGCGCTTCTGTGTAGTCTGTATCTGTCTCGGTGTGTAGGGTTCCGGGATCGGTCGGCGCTTCTTTCACCAATACCTTGTAATAGGCGCTGCCGACGATTTCGTCCCAGGAGAGGGTTATCTGCGAATCGTTGAAGGTCATGATCAGGTTCAGGGGTGTGAAGTTCGCCGTAAAGGGGTAGATTTGTTCCAGACTCGAGCGCCCCAGAGCGTCCACGATGCGAAAATGCATTTCGTAAACCCCGTCCTGCTGCAAATGCGTGATGGAGGCTATAATGGAGGCGGTGACGTCCTCGG
>CAYXEF010000097.1:0-8407 GCA_964463825.1 uncultured Candidatus Cloacimonadota bacterium
ATCCACATCCTTTCGCCGCAGCCAAGGAGAACCCGATGCCGGACGCAACCTCCCGTACCCTTCCCGCAGAGGAAGCCGTCTCAGAGATCGCGACGTTGCTTGCGAGGGGCTATCAACGCCTCCTGCGTGAGGAAGCTTCTCAACTCATTAAATTGAATGACGAATCTTCCGCAGATGGGCTTGCTATTCAGCCGGAACAGAGCGTTCATGCTCCTGGCGGACAGAGGCACGCCCCTCCCTCCGCCGCAGGAGAATCCAAGCAAGGAGAGGACACATGAACCCAGAGACGTACAAGGAGGTCCAAAGCCTCGAGCGAATGACCGTGGGCGAGTTGAAGGAGAAGTACCTCGATGTCTTCGGCGAGGAGACCCGCTCCAACAACAAGCCTTTCCTGAAAAAGCGCATCGCCTGGCGCATTCAGGCTCTTGCCGGGGGTGACCTGTCGGAGCGAGCTCGCAAGCGGGCCAAGGAGCTGGCCCGGGACGCCGACCTCAGAATGCGCGCCCCACGCGATCCTGTGAAGCCCGGCTCGGCCGAGGCCCGAGCGCGATCGGTCAAAAGCCGCTTGTCTTCAGCCCATGATCCCAGAGTGCCCCTCCCCGGCGTGCTCCTTCACCGGGAATACAAAGGGCGGGACATCGTGGTCCGGGTGCTGGACGAGGGTTTCGAGTTCGAGGATCGCCGGTACAAGTCGCTCACGGCCATTGCCCGCGAGGTGACCGGCGGCAAATGGAACGGCTTCGTCTTTTTCGGTCTGAACAAGGCCTCCACGAAGAAAAACAAGGGGCGCAAATGACCACTTCCGCCAAAACAGACTCTGGTGCAATCCGCTGCGCCATTTATACCCGCAAGTCCACCGACGAGGGACTGGAGCAGGAGTTCAACACTCTTGACGCCCAGCGGGAGTCGGCCGAGGCCTATATCGCCAGTCAGCGCCACGAGGGCTGGACATGCCTGCCGGATCGATACGATGATGGCGGCTTCTCCGGCGGCAACCTGGAGCGCCCCGCGCTCAAGCGACTCATGGCGGACATCGAGGCCGGCGGCATTGATTGCGTCGTGGTCTACAAAGTGGACCGCCTCAGCCGCTCCCTGCTCGACTTCTCGCGCCTCATGGAAATCTTCGATCGCCACGGCGTGAGTTTCGTCTCGGTCACCCAGCAATTCAACACGACTCATTCCATGGGTCGGCTGACTCTGAATATCCTGCTCTCCTTCGCCCAGTTCGAACGCGAAATCATCGCCGAGCGTACCAAGGACAAGATGTGGGCCGCGCGCAGAAAAGGCAAATGGGTCGGCGGCATGCCTGTCCTGGGCTACGACGTGGCCGAGGGCGGCGGCCGATTGGAAGTCAACCCCGAGGAGGCCGCTCGAGTCAGGGCGATCTTCCAGCTCTACCTGGAACTGGAGTCGCTACTCCCCTCGGCTCAGGAGCTTGAGCGCCGAGGCTGGAACAACAAGCGCTGGGTGACCCGCAAGGGCAAGGAGCGCGGCGGGAAGCCGTTCAACAAGAGCACGCTCTTCCGACTGCTGACCAATCCCATCTACACGGGCAAGGTGGTGTTCCAGGGGACCACCTACGAAGGCGAGCATGAAGCCATCGTGGACATGGAGACCTGGAAGAAGGTCCAGGCAATCCTGCGGCGCAACCGCCTCAACGGCGGCACCTTGGTCCGCAACAAGTACGGCGCGCTGCTCAAGGGGCTGATCTTCTGCACGCCCTGCGGCACAGGGATGACGCACTCCTGCGCCAATAAAAAGAACGGCAAGAGTTACCGATATTACGTCTGCCAGACAGCCCAGCAGCGAGGGTGGGCGAAATGCCCCACGAAATCCGTCAACGCCTACGACATTGAGAGCGCGGTTGTGCAGCACATCAAGGGGTTGGGCACCAACCCGGCGGTCCTGTCGACCACCCTCACCAAGGCCACGGAGCAAGCCAAAGCCCGCCTTCATGAGCTTGAAATGGAGCGGAAAGCAGCGGAGCGGGAACTTAAGCGGCTTCACGCCCAGGTCCGAAAGCTCCTGGGCGGTGCACTACCGGCCGGAGCCTCTGAAATCGCGACCGACCGCCTGGCGGATTTGCAGGAGCGGATTCGTACCACCGAGCAGCGCATGACGGCCATCCAGGAAGAGATCATCGTGCTGGGCAAGACGACCGTCAAAGAGAACGATCTGACGCAGGCATTGGCGGATTTTGACGAGGTGTGGAACTCGCTGTCCTCCAAGGAGCAGGCGAAGATCATCCATATTCTCGTCGAACGAGTGGGGTTCGACGGCCGTGACCAGTCGGTGACGGTTACCTTCAGGAGCGAGGGTCTCAAGCAACTGTGCCAGAGAACAGCCGCCTGAACGAAGAGGAGGGTTATTTCGAATGGATGAAACGAAGCTTGAAGTCCGCTTCATACTGGCCCCCAGGCGGGCCACACACGGCTCGCGCCAGGGAGCGGGCCAACAGCAGGATCAACAAACCTCACCGGGGCGGGTTCCTCGGGTCTCCCGGCTGCTGGCCCTGGCCATGCGCTTCCAGGACATGATCGACCGGGGCGATGTGCGCGATTTCGCCGACCTGGCCCGACTCGGGTACGTGACCCGCGCCCGGATCACCCAGATCATGGACCTCACCCTCTTGGCTCCCGATATTCAGGAGGAGATCCTGTTCCTGCCCCCGACAACCGCAGGCCGCGATCCCATCAAGGAAAAGGAAGTCCGAGCCATCGCCGCCATTCCACACTGGCATCGGCAGCGGAAGGTCTGGGCTGAAACTCGAAAGACTCATATCAACAATCATTAGGTGCCCAATACTGTTGACCACCCGCTTGCCTTTTGCATATAAGTAAGCCTAACTTTGAAAATCGTCTCATCATGTCAAGTTAGGCGCGAAATGGGACACGTCAGATTAGGCAAACTGCCCCGAACTCGGAAATGGCAACAAGTCGTTGCCCTCATCGAGGGCGGTGCTGGGGCTGCGCAGCTTGCCAATGCCACAATCACAGCCGCCGAGAAAGATCTGAACCTCTCGGCTGATGACAAGGGCCTTGTCGAGACTGTTTGGCTCTTGACGCAGATTCCCTTGGCTGCGCGACATCAGGATTTCTCAACAGCATTACGGGACGCTGGCCTCAATGTATCAGACAGCCCGGGTCTCATGGAGATCGTCGGGGCGATTTCGGAGACTATTGATAAACGTCTTTTTAATAACGGTGGCCGAACCGACCTGGGCGAAATGGCCCAGATGGCAGCATCGGAAACAATATTTGGCGTCATCGGCGGACGGTTGCCGAGTTTGTTCGCCCCGACGTCGGACGATGTGCGTAGGCAGTTCGCAAGTCTAGCCACGAACAAGCAGTTCAGCTTCTTCGCAAAGGAATTCTTCGCACGGCTCACCAACAAGTGCCTGAACCACTACTTGAGCCGGGCTGTGTCGCATCACGTCGGTGAAGGCCGCCGCTTCTCCACACTTGCCCAGCAGTCTGAATTCACCAAAGCTCTTGGTACCCATTGCCGAGAAGCCGCCCGGATTGTCGAGGAGTTCTCGGGCGGATGGTTTTCCAAGACCAACTGGGAGCAGAAAGGAATCCCGAGAGAGAGCGCCGCAGGGTTTGCCCATGTGGCGATGAAAAAGATCGTATCAGAGTTGAAAGAGGGGGCGCGTTCCGATGCCGAATGAACGTGCCATTCTCTGCGGCGGCGCTCCATCAAGCTCCCTTGTGTTCGGAGGGAAGAACCCACTTCGTCTTCGCCTATGGGGTCGGAGTCCCAACGTAAACCTCTCCTTCGAAGACATCCGCAAACCGTTGCTCCGGGAAATACCGACGCAATTTTTGGATTTGGTAGAGATCGCAGCCTATGTCTACTGCGCCGACCAAGTCATCAGTCGAGGGGGCGATACTCTCCAAGGAATGGGCGAGCAGTGGCGCAGGCGGCTTCTCTTCCGTGTTCCGGTTCGCAATCCGGATTTGTGGTCCAGCGATCCGGTAATGACGACACTCATCGACACGCTAAGCTTTCTTTCCGAGGATGAGTATCATTTCGAGTTCCTGCCGCTCACCGTAGGGCCGTCATTTCAGCAGTATCTCTTTAACGCGGAGGATTACGCCTACTCAACCCCTCCTGAAGAAGTCGTGCTCTTCTCCGGAGGACTGGACTCCCTCGGCGGGGCCATAAATGAGGCGGTCATCCAGAAGCGTCGGGTCGCCCTCATCCGTCACAAATCGACCCCAAAGTTGGAAAAGCGAGTCCGGCACCTTTGCTCCGAACTTGATAAGAAGGCCGGCACCACAGCGCCGATACATTTGCCTGTGGGCGTCAACAAAAAGGTCAAGGACTTCAATAAAGAATACACACAGAGGTCCCGCTCCTTCCTTTACGCAGCCATCGCCACCACGGTGGCGCAGCTATTCGGACTCTCCCGCATTCGTTTTTATGAGAACGGCGTAGTAAGCCTGAACCTGCCGCCGTCTCCTCAGGTCGTCGGTGCGCGCGCCACCCGCACCACCCATCCGAAAGTGCTCAATGGTTTCGCCCGGCTTTTCTCCATCCTGGCGGAAAAGCCGTTCGCCGTTGAGAATCCGTTTCTGTGGAAAACCAAAACTGAGGTGGTCGATGGCCTCGCCAAGGCGGATTGCGCGGATCTGATTCCCTACGCCACGAGCTGCACGCATACCTGGGAAATGACGAAGCTGCACACTCACTGTGGGATGTGCTCACAGTGCATCGATAGGAGGTTCGCGGTGCTGAGCTCCGGTTGTGGAGACAGTGATCCGGCGGAAGCCTACAAAATCGACCTGCTGGTCGGTGCGGTCAATGACAACTCGAAGGGTGACCCGAGAACCATGCTTTCTGCATACGTGGAGACCGCCAACGAGGTCTCGGAGATGACGCCGCTGCAGTTCTTCGGCAGGTTCGGCGAGGCTAGCCGCGTTCTGAGACACATCGACGGTTCACCCGATACCGTGGCCATGCAGGTTTATGAACTTCACAAGCGGCACGCGATGCAGGTGGTGACGGTCATTAAAGATGCGATATCCACACATGCCACGGACATTCTCAAGCGCAGACTACCTGATAATTCTCTATTGCGCCTCGTGTGCGATACAAGCGCATTTGCTTCTCCGCCTACCAATGATCAAGTCCCCTCTGACACGACCCAGTCACCAAACTACATCTGGAAGAAAGGCCAATGCTGGGCCATCAGGTTCGAAGGCAACGAGGAAAAGATATACACGCCTGATACTGGTTTCTACTATCTCCAGATGCTCCTTGACAATGCTGGAACATCCTTCTCAGCTTCAGAGCTTGATTGCGCCGTAAGTCGAAAAACAAAAGAAGGGATTCGTGCCTCTGTATCCGGAGGCGAAGATTTTTCAGAACATGGCACAACGGTACTTGGCACGTCCAATGGCGGAGAGATTCTCGACAAGGATGCCATCCAGTCTTATAAGCTGCGCATTGAAGAAATCGATGAGGAGGTCGAACAGGCCAAAGCCAATAACGATTTGGCAAGAACCCATTCCCTGGAGTCTGAGAAGGAATGGATCATCGATGAGCTGAACAATGCATGTGGCCTCGGCGGGCGCATACGAACGATCCTCGACGACCGCAATCGGGTTAGGAACCGCGTCTGCAACGCCATTCGACGCGCTCTGAAAAAAATTGCGCAGTATGACAGACCACTGGCGGAGCACCTTGCCAAGCCAGTACTAAATCTAGGACATACTATCAGTTACGTCCCCCGCGACGGTCTTTCTTGGTCCGTCGCTCCCTCCCGATCTGACTGAACATTCGTAATGCTACACGATCTGTAGCATCTGTGACGCCGGATGTAGCGCCTTCCCCAATGAAGGCGCGATCCGGCGTTCCCATTGGTAGCATGGTGTTACCGACCGATCGTGCCAGAACTTTTCCCCTTTCAAGGAGAAAGTTTATGGCATCCTCTTTAAAATCCTCCCTCTCCCCGGCCCGGCGACAGCTGCTGCTTCGCCTCCAGACCATCAACTTCGGCCGCATCGAAGACCTCCGTCTCCAGGACGGCGAACCGGTGCTCGAAACGGCCACCACCGTCCGCGAGATCAAGTTCGGCGGGGACAATGCTCCGCGCCCCGAGGCTGATCTCACGGACTTCCAGCTCAAGGCCCAGATCATCGAGCTCTTCTCGCACTTCGACCGCATCCGCGACGGCGTGGTGCGTCTGCTCGAGGTCAAGCACGGCCTGCCCTTCAAGATGAATGTGGAAGACGCCGCCTAGCGAGGCGGTCCAGCAACACACCAGACAATCGACTGGCCGCGAAGCGGAGGTCGTTGTGGGTGTCGCCGATCCGGCGATCTCGCAACACCTCCGCTTTCGCATGCGGACCGGTCCGGCCGACATCCACAGCGCTCCTCCTCGGCCTCGAGGAGAGCACAATGTCCCAGAACCGTTACCACGGCATCGACGAGTACACCGTCCGCTTGATCACTTTCAAAGCCAAGCAACTGACCGCCCACCCCGGATTCTCCGATGCGGACCGCGAGGATCTGGAGCAGGAACTGCTGCTCGACCTGCTGCGCCGTCAGCCCAAATACGATCCCGCCCGGGCTCAAAACAATACCTTCGTCGCGCGGGTCGTGGAGCACCGCGCGGCCACCCTCATCGAAGAGCGCAAGGCCGGTCTGCGCGATTACCGGCTTCAGGCGTTCTCTCTGAACGATCACATCGAGGATGAAGACGGAGTGCGCTGCGAACGCTCGGAAACCTTCGACCAGGACGACTACCTGCTGCGCACGGGACGACAGAGCCGTTCACCCGAGGAATTGCGGGACCTGGGTATCGACGTGCGTTCGGTCGTGGATCAGTTGCCTCCCAAGCTGCGTGACCTGTGCCAGAGGCTGATGCGCGACTCCATCACCGACGTCTCGCGCGAAACCGGCATCCCGAGATCGACCCTGTACGCCATCATCGACAAGGTCCGCGCTGCATTCAAGGACGCTGGGCTGGAAGACTACCTCTAGCGCCGACGTTTCCGGCGTCTCGCCGGTACGTATCCCATAGGGCCGGATACCGACCCGGTGTCCGGCCCCATCGTATGAACTTCAGCCCGGAGGGAATGTCATGCTCAAATTCCATTTCGCCGAGCATGTGGACATGGCCGGCGTCGAAGACACTTTGTTTCTGGCCGCACTTGCCGCCGAGAGCATCCATGGCAGAACCGACATCCGCCTCGATGCCTGCTTCCAGCTCAAGGGACGGGTCTGCACCATCGAGGACGGCAAGGCCGTGGGGCGGACCATCGCCCAGGTCTTCACTGGATTCCTGGCCAGGGAATTTGGCGAAGATGCTTTCACCGTCGTTCGCCTCGCGGTCGGGAACATCATCTCCGAGGCGGCCTGATGAGCGGCGGACATGGAACCGACCTTGACTTCAAGCGCATCAACGAGGCGGCCCTGGCCAACCCGGGCTTTCTGCAAGGCAGGTTGCCTCAGGCCAAACGCCAAGGCAGGGAACTGGTAGCCGGCGACATCCATGGCAACCCTGGAAAGTCGTTCAGCTGCAACACCGAGACCGGGGTCTGGTCCGATTTCGCGACCGGCGAAAGCGGCGGTGACATTATCTCCCTGGTCGCGGCCCAAGAAGAAGTCGGCCAGGCCAAGGCCGCCCGGATGATCGCCGAGGAGATCGGGCTTGCACCTGTCACGCCAAAGCCCAAGCGCAAGGAATTGCCGGAGACGCCTGTCCGGCCCGAACATCTCGTCGCCACCTTTCGCTACGAGGATGAGGCAGGCCGGTTCCTTTTCGCTGTGGACCGCTACGAGGCACCAGGCTGCCGCAAGGCCATACGGCAGTGGCATCTGGACGCCGATGGCAAGCGCGTCAACAGTGTCAAGGGCGTGCGGTTGGTGCCGTTTCGGCTCCCCGAACTCCTGCGGGCCGAGACCGTCTTCATCGCCGAAGGCGAGCAGAAGGTCCTGGAACTCGTCGCATGGGAACTGGCCGCCACCTGCAACCCCATGGGCGCGGGCAAGTGGCGCGAGGAGTACAATCCGTACTTCCAGGGCAAGCAGGTGGTCATCCTGCCGGACAACGACACGCCAGGGCGCAATCACGCCCGCAGGGTGGCCAAGGCACTGTTGCCCGTGGCCGCCTCGGTCAAGATCGTGGAACTGCCCGGCCTGCCGCCCAAGGGCGACATCGTAGACTGGAAAAAGGCCGTCCATGACCGCGAGGAGCTGCTCCGCTTGGTCGAAGCAGCAGAGGCGCTCGATCCGGTACAGACGGATGACTCGAACGACGCCTGCTCCGCCACCGAGGATGGCATCGCGCTTCTTTTTGCCCGCGAGCACAAAGACGATCTGCGCTACTGCCATGAGACCGGAGCGTGGTTCGTCTGGACCGGCAGTCACTGGCGGGTGGAAAAGACCAGGCTGGCCT
>CAYXEF010000098.1:0-8402 GCA_964463825.1 uncultured Candidatus Cloacimonadota bacterium
GCTTCGAGTTTGGCGCGGTTGTGGCAGTGGGTGATGATGACGACCGGCTCGCGGCGTCCCTTGTATTTGCCGAGTGAAGAGATCTTGGCGGCCAGGGTGGCGTCGGTGTTGTCCGGAACATCGAGGAATATGTCCCTGCGCAGTGCGGGATAGCC
This sequence comes from uncultured Candidatus Cloacimonadota bacterium, assembly GCA_964463825.1. Lineage (GTDB taxonomy): Bacteria > Cloacimonadota > Cloacimonadia > Cloacimonadales > Cloacimonadaceae > Syntrophosphaera. Next base: position 156 of record CAYXEF010000098.1, read on the forward strand.
CAAACTACGGGCCAGGGCGGGACTCACGCTGTTGCCTGTGGTGACGCTGTCGACGAAAAACAAGCCCCGTTCCTGCAAGCTGTTCAGCACCGCGGTCATCGCCGGGCGGTTTGCCGTGACGGCGCTTCCCATGTGGTTGTTGGCTCCGCTGGCCATGGGCAGTTGCGCGTGCCAGGAGGCAAGCAGAGTGGAGATGTCTTCTGCCGAAGAATCGGTGCGGATGTAGTTTTTGCCTGGTGTTTCGGCGGTGGAGACAGCCTGCATGGGTGTGTGGATGAGCACTTCGTGCCCGTATTGGGCGGCGATCTCGCCCGCCTGGCGGGTGTGCGAGAGATCGGGCAACACGGCAAAAACCACTTCCGGAGGCAATTTGGCAAAATCCTCCAAAAGCGCACCGCCGCTATTTCCAAAGTCGTCCACAATCACCACCACATCCGGCATATCCTCCGAGCCGGTCCAGGTGTATTGGTAACTCTGCAATGCCTGCTGATCAGATTGTTGCTGTTCCGGTTTTAGTTCATCAGGAGGGATTTCGTCCCTCAGGTCGTGAGCGTAGGTGCTGGCAGCGTTGGGCTCCCAAGTTTCAGTTTCCTTCTTACCGCAGGCAATTACAAGCAAGACTATCAAGAGAGGGAGCAGGCGGATCAGTTTGGGGAGGTCCATTGAACTTTGTCTCCGATACTTATCTGGTGTTGTTGGGTTTGGCCGGCATTGAGCTCCAACACCCAGCGGTAGATGTCACCGGGCTCGATCAGATCTTCGCTGAAGGGTTGGGTGTGCGTGGCGATGTGCAGGATCCGGTGCTCATCATCGATAAACAATATATCCAGAGGGAGGTAGGTGTTTTTCATCCAGAACGGATGTTGCGAGAGGCCCTGGGGATCGAAAAGCATCCCCTGGCCGGAGTCCATCGCTTCGCGCCACATCAGGCCCTGACTGACGGCATCGGGCGTGGCGGCGATCTCCACGGTATAGGAAGCGCGCAGATTACCTTGGGGCGAACTGATGGTCAGGCTGGCATCCGGACGGAAGACCGTCCCGGCAATGGCGCTGCCTGACTGCCCGGAAGCGCTGTTCTGCTTTCCGTCTTCAGATCCAGATTTGCCGGAACAGGCTATGAGCGCAACCGCCAACAGCAGCACCGGAGACAGCCGCCAATGGTATTTCATTTTATCAGCAACATCCTGCGGGTCTGCGTCAGCGCACCGCTTTGCAGTTTGTAGAAATAAACTCCACTGGAGACAGCCTGGCCTTGGTTGTCCATGCCGTTCCAGCTCAGGCGATGTGATCCCTGTTCCAGGACTCCGTCCACCAGAGTGGCCACTAACTGGCCTTTGGCATTGTAGATACGGAGGCTGGTTTGCGATGGGGACGGCAGTGAAAAAACCAATACGGTGCCGGGATTGAAGGGATTGGGGTAGTTTTGCGCCAGAGCAAAGGCAGGAGCTGGATCGAGCTCGTCAGGATTGGAGGTACCGGTGATCAGGTTCAGGGTTCCCGTCGTGGTATTGAATGAGTATTGGAATTCCAGGGCAGCTAATGCAGTCTGATAAGTGATCCGGAGCTGGTCCGGAGAGCCTTGTCCTGCCGCCACCCAGGCATATTTGCATTCGTCCTGATTGTAGGAGGACATTCCCAGCGAAACGGGCATCAGAGCCGTTTCGAGCCACTCGACGCCGGAAGCTGGCAGCAGCGCGAATTCCAGGCATTCCGGACCCGGGGTAAAATCGAACTCGGCTTGTTGTTGGTTTGTGCCGCCGTTTTGCGTATGCACGAAGCTTATGCCGGCAAAAGACGCCTCTGCCCCACTCTGGGCTTCGAAGCGGAACGACGGATCCAGGAGATAGCGCCAGACCAAAGCGGCATCGGCGGAATTCAGGATCTCGTTCTCGTCTACATCGCAGGCCGTGATCCGCAAGGCTGACCAAGGCAGGGGATCGATTTCAGGCAAGGGATCCAAACCCACGCGGTAATCCAAAATCGCTTGGGCGTCGGCTTGGTTGACAATGCGTTCTCCAGTGGCATCACCATAGACCACGGCATCGGATGGGATCCCGGAAATACCGATGTCGTCTAGATAAATCCCATCTCCGGAGATGCTGTAATCAGAATCGAGCACGAAGCGGATGTAAACGCTCTGTCCGGCGAACTGCTGCAGCGAATAACTGAAGTATTCCCAGTCGGCCTGGCTGCCGGTTATATTGTCCAGAGTGACCCAGTTGCTCAGGGTGTTGGAAACCATCACCAGAACAAAGTCGTAGCCGCTTTCGAGATCGTAGGCGGCTTTAAATGTTAGAACAGGTTCATCTATATTTTGCAAGGAGATAGGAGTTGTGAGCCGAATTGATCTATAAGCATTGTTGGCATAATTACCTGCCGGGGAATCTGTTATGACGGACTCGCCTAAGTAGGTGCTCAAACCCCAAGGGGTGTTGGCGGTCCAGTTCTGCATGCTGTCGCAGGTATCCAGCCAGACGCTTGTAGGCTCGACCAGGACAAAGACATGGCGGTTGGCCTGCGCGGTGAGCAGGAATTCTGATTGCTGCAGGGTCGTCCCGTTTTGGGAGAAAGTTATTTGATACAAGCCTTCCAAAACTCCGGTGAAGTTGAAACAGCCGTTGGCATCGGTGGTAGCTGTGAGCGGCGGATCAGTCGACAGGCTGAGTTCCAGATCCGAAAGCCCAAATCCCTGGAGATCGCGGGCTTGACCGAAGAAGCTGACCGCCTGGGCTGGCTCCAACACGAAGTCGTGGGTTACCGTACCGAGGGTGGGGACGGTGATCTGCGCGGTTTGGGGGAGATAGCCATGCGCTTGCGCGGTGAGGATGTAGTCACCCGGGAGCAGCATCCGGTGGTAATCCCCGGCATCAGGATCGGTGCGGATGAGCTTGGCGTTGCCCTGCACCGTGATCGAGGCTGCCAGGGGAATTCCCGTGCTGCTGCTCACGGTGCCGTGGATGCCTTTGTGCACAAACTCCATATAGGAAAGCATCGATTCCTGGTTTTGCGCCCAAAAGGTTGGCAGAGTGGAGGCGGGCGGTGCGTAGGCCTCGCTGATCTCGGCCGTGATATCGAAACAGTTTGTGAAGCCGTAATTCCAATCCTGCATCGTGCCTGTTGCCACGTACCACTGCGCCCCGTTGGTGATGCCCTGGGGGAAATCACTGCTGTTGTACATGGGGGCGTTGTGGATGGAGTAGGTCAGTGCTGCGGCTTGAAAGAGCGCGTCATCCGGGGCCAGGTTGTAAGTGTAGTCCCAAGGGTAATTCATGACCAGCGCGCCGCAATGGAAATTGGCCGACAAATTGAAGCTGCGTGGCGAGCAGAAGTCCATCACCGCGATCGTTTCCGGCGCCCAGGCGTTGCCGTCCGGATGCTGGATTCCCGTGGGAAGCGGGAAATTACGGTTGAGATCCACTCCGGCTGCGTTATAGCGTTGACCCAGGACATAACCGTCAGGATTCATCAGCGGACAAATCCAGATTTCTGTTGAGTTGACCAGGTTTGTGATCCGGGCGTCAGTGCCATATGCCGAGGTCAGGAGTTGGATCAAACGGATGCACATATCGTAGCCCACAAACTCATTGCCGTGCATGGAGGAGATGTATTTGAATTCCGGCTCCGCTTCCTCCACACCGGGATTGTCCGTGATCTGGAGAAAGTAGATGGGCCGGTTCTGGACCGAGCTGCCCACATTAATCAGTGAGCAGAGGTTGGGATATTGCGCGGCGGTGTCCTGCATGAACTGGTGGTACTGGTCGATGGTGTAATATTCGTCCTTGGGGCCGGATGTAGATTTGTCCGCATGGATCCGGAGGGCCAGTTCCCGCGCCAGATCCGGCAGTTTGACCGGGCTCAGGCCGGCGCTGAGCAATTGTTCCCAGATCAGGTCGTCGCGGATATCGGCGAGGATGCTGCCCTGATCCCATTTGACATTGTCCACGCTGACGCCCAGACGGTTCAGGATCGCCAGATCGGCCTTAATATCCCAACTGGTGATTTGGATGGGGTATCCAGCGAGCAGGACCGCCAGAGCCAGTCCCAGCCCGCATAAGATCGTCTTTTTCATATTTGTTCCTGTTGCTCTGATCAGCCGCATTCTGTACCGGAGGACGCCGATCCGCCGAAATGAACGGCGCTTCAGCGAGCGCCGATACAACGAACGGCGCTTCAGCGAGCGCCGGTACAGAAACCGGCTGCAAAAACACGCCAGGCTGACAGCGACACACGGGCTGACTTGCTTAATGCTGCTTCATTCCTGATCTGACATGGTTCACAAGCGTCCATTGCACTGCGCCTGGCCAAGCCAAGAAACCCATGCAAGCAAATCTGTCAACCACATTTTTTCCTTGTCAGAAATCCAGTCTCCAATAACTGGCACCTTAGAGTACATGTAATAATCCCACCTAGAATCTGGAGCCCTGTTTGAATAAGACTTTCTGGCGTCCCTTCCTGCTGATGGCCGGGACGGTGATATTATTGGCGACCTATGCCCATATGCTGCCGGTCGCCGAGAGTGAGTTTTTCACGCTCAAGCGTTTGCATCTCATTCAGAGCGTGCGCCAGGCCCTGAGCCCCGCAGCGGCTGACACGCTGCAACAGGCTGCCAAACGCCTGGTGGTGGAGGACGCATTCAAACCGATGCTCAGTTTTGTGGAAAAACTCGCCGAGCAGGAAGATCAACGTCGCGGCAACCTGCGCATCGCCTATTTTGGCGATTCCATCATCGAGGGTGACCTCATCTCCGGCAAATTGCGCGAGCAATTACAGTTAAATTATGGCGGCATCGGCGTGGGACTGGTCCCCATCACCTCCATTGTCAATGAATTCCGCCGCACCGTGCGCCACAGCTTTTCCCGCAACTGGGAAACGCTGTCCTTCATGAACCGTGGCTACGCGGATACGCCCATGGGTGTGATCGGCTACACTTTCATCCCCCGCAACTACTACTACACGGAAACCGTGGTGGAAGCGCCGCGTCCAGCCCTCAGCGCCGACACCACGCAAACGGACACCTCCAAATTGGCGCCAGTGCAGCCCAGAAAGGAGATGCGGCGCTCATATCTGGGCGGACCGGCCTGGGTGGAGTACGGCACCGTGGATTATCCCGGGGGTGTATCTGAATTTCGGCGGATCCGCCTCTTCTACAGCCATGCCGGCGCCAATTCCCGGATCCTGGTGCAGATCGATGGCGGCGAGACCAAGACCTACACCCTAAACGGCAATCCCGGCCTGCAGATGCTCGACCTCAGCCCGGCCGCACCGGCCGCGAAAGTGCGGCTGCAATTCGATCCCGCGGCTCCCGTGCACGTCTATGGCGTTTCCTTCGACGATCACACCGGACTCTATGTGGATAATTTTTCCGTGCGCGGTTTCTCAGGCATGCATCTCAACACGATCCCAAGCGACTATTTGCGCGAGTTTCAGCGCCATCTGGGCTACGATTTGATCATCCTGCAATACGGCGAGAATGTCTCGGACGCCAATATCCGCGACTACAGCTTCTATAAACGCGGTATGAAACGCTCGATCGAACACCTCCAGGACGCCCTGCCCGGCGTGCCCATCCTCATCGTCAGCGCCCACGACCGCAGCATCCGCCAGGGAGGGGTGTTTCAGACCTCGCCGGATATTCCGATCCTGGTCAATACCCAGGCCGAGTTTGCCGCCGAGACCGGCTGCGCCTTCTGGAATGCTTTCACAGCCATGGGCGGGATCAATTCCATGCCCGTTTTTGTGCAATCCAGCCCGCCCCTGGCCAATTTGGACTATACCCACTTCACCCGCGCCGGAGCGGACAAGATCGCCCTCATGCTCTATCAGGCCATCACCACCGGCAAGAGTCAGTAACGGTTCCCAACTTCCATATGCTGAGAAAGCTGCTCGTCCTGATCATCTGCCTGGCCCTGCTCAATCTCACTTTGGCGCACACGCTGCCCATAGATCTGGCCAACGAAATTGAACAGGTAGAAGGCTATCCCATCGCGGTGGACACTCTGGAGGAGTTCATCCAGAGTTATTACGCCCTGCTGGAAAGCGAGCAATACCTCAAGACCTTCAAATTCCTCCAGCGGGACAAGAACGTGATCCCCGCCTCCGATGAATACCTGGGCTCCTTTCTGTACAAGCTGATGGAACTGCGCGGCGGCCTGCGCGAGCGGGTGACGATCTGGCAGTTCGGCGATTCGCATATCCGGCCGGGCTTTTTTTCCACAACTGCGCGCAGCTCGCTGGTCAAGTATTTCGAGCTGCCCGCGGGCGGTGTCACCCCGACCCTCAGCTACCAGTTCTCCGGCGTCAACGGCGCCTCCTATCTGAATCAGCTCCGGAACGAGGCCCTCTTTGCCCGCTGCCGCGAGCTACAGCCGGATCTGATCATCGTCTCGCTGGGCACCAACGACGCCCAGGGCAGCTACAACGCCCAGCGTTTCCGCAAAGAACTGCTCGACTTCATGGGCAAGCTCGCCAAGAACTGTGGCGATGCCGCGATCCTTTTCACCCTGCCGCCAGATTCCTACAAAAACGGCAAGCCCAATGCCGACGTGGCTAAGGTCGCCTCCGAGATCATCGGCTACGCCAAAGACCACGGACATGCCTGGTGGAATCTGGCCGAGGTCATGGGCGGCCGCGGATCCATCGTCAAATGGCGCGCGCAGGACTTTGCCTCGCAGGATCTGCTGCATTTCAGCCCCAAGGGCTACATGCTGCAAGGCTACCTTTTCTATCACGCGTTGATGCAGGCTTATAAGGACTATACCGGAGTGGCCGGGTGAACTGGGACCAGCTCTTCAAGCTGCTCCAATACGATCCTCAGCGGCCGCTGCTTTTCACCAGCGGTTTTTTCCTGGTCTTCTTCATGGTCGTGATGCTGTTTTATCCTCTGATCGTGGGCAGGATCCGGGTGCGGACCTGGTTTCTGCTGCTGGCTTCGCTCTATTTCTATTACAAGACCAGCGGCGTATTCGTCCTCTTATTGTTGGTCACGGCCGGCGTCAATTTCAGCCTCGGCGCCGCCATCTACCATTCCCGGACCAGTTTCTTGCGCAATTCCAGCTTCATCCTCAGCATCATCTGGAACCTCGGCTCCCTGGGCTACTTCAAATACACCAATTTCATCATCGACACCTTCAACCAGGTTTTCGGCGGCACGCTGCCGGCGCTGGATATTTTTTTGCCCGTGGGTATCTCGTTTTTCACTTTCCAGACCATGAGTTACACCATGGACATCTATTTCCGCAAGCTGGAGCCGATCCGCAACTTCGCCGATTTCACGTTCTTTGTCTCCTTTTTCCCGCAACTGGTGGCCGGGCCGATCCTGCGCGCCTCCAGTTTCATCCCCCAGATCAATAAAAAACTCTCCCTGAACCAGGAACAGATCGCCCACGCGCTGGTCCTGATCATTGCCGGACTGATCAAGAAAGGCGTGATCGCGGATTATATCAGCATCAACTTCGTGGACCGGGTCTTCGACAATCCCACCCTCTTTTCCGGGGTGGAAAACCTCATCGCCGTCTATGGCTACGGATTGCAGATCTATTGTGACTTCAGCGGCTATTCGGACATCGCCATCGGCCTGGCCACCCTGATGGGATTTAATCTGTTGCCCAATTTCAACGTGCCCTACCGCGCCACCAGCATCACGGACTTCTGGCATCGCTGGCATATCTCGCTTTCCACCTGGCTGCGCGACTATCTCTACATCCCGCTGGGCGGCAACCGCAAAGGCCGGGTCCGCACCTACATCAACCTCATGCTCACCATGCTCCTGGGCGGGCTCTGGCACGGCGCTTCCTGGAATTTCGTCTTCTGGGGCGGACTGCACGGCGTGGGGCTGGCCCTGGACAAATTCCGCATGTTCATTTTCGGCAAGATCTTTGCCCGGGAGAATTGGCCACGCCCCTGGCTGAACTGGTTGCTCAAAGCGTTGGGCTTGATTTTCACCTTCAATTTCGTGTCCTTTGCCTGGATCTGGTTCCGCAGCCCCAATTTCGCCGCGGCGCAGGAGATGCTGACCCGCATTTTCACCCAATTCAACGCCCCCCTCTTCTGGCTCTGGATCTCGCAATACCAGATGGTGGCCACCCTGATCGGCCTCGGTTACCTCTTCCACTGGCTGCCGCAGCGCCTCTCCACAGGCCTGGAACTCGGCCTCCGCAAGTCCCCCCTGTTGGCGCAATCGCTGCTACTGGCGGTCGTGATCTGGTTTCTTTTCCAGTTCCGCAGCGCCGACCTGCAGCCCTTCATCTA
>CAYXEF010000099.1:0-4568 GCA_964463825.1 uncultured Candidatus Cloacimonadota bacterium
ACACGGCCATCTGCGCCGGACGCACGCCCAGTTCCCTCGCGGCGACCCTTCCTAGGTGCTCGTCAGGAAAGAAAAACGCCTTGGCGCCTTGGGACAGGACCCAGGACAGGGCCTTGACGGCATTGGACGAGGTGCACGTAAGCCCCCCATGGCGGCCCACGAACGCCTTGAGCGCGGCCGTGGAATTGACGTAGGCCACGGGAAGCACCGTGCCGGCCCCGGCCGCGGCCAGATCGTCCCAGGCCGCTTCCAGGGCGTCGACGGAAGCCATGTCGGCCATGGAACAGCCGGCGCTTTCCTCGGCCAGATACACGGCCTGGCCGGGATCGGTCAGGATGTCGGCGGTTTCGGCCATGAAGCGCACGCCGCAAAAGACGACGTGCCGGGCCGTGGCCTCGGCCGCCGCCCGGGCCAGGCGCAACGAGTCTCCCACCACGTCGGCCACGGCCACCACGGCATCGCGCTGGTAGTGGTGGGCCAGGAGCAGCGCGTCGCGGCCCAGCCGGGCCTTGAGGCGACGGATATGCGCCACCGCCTCGTCCTCGGGCAAGGACGCGCGATCTGATGCTGGTCGGACATCGGCTTTCATGCAACCCTCCGCCCGGGTCTGCGTCGAGGCAGCCCGGCTCTTCCTCCGTGTGATCGGTGCATCCGCTTCGAACACGTGATCGTTTATTGTATACTATAATGGTATGAAATATGGCCGCGCCGCGGCCGCTCATTTCTGAATACGCACGCAGTACACATCTTCCTCCACCTGTTGGACGTCGAGCACCCTGTGTCCGTCCCTGGCCACGGCGGCGGGGATGTTGCGCAGCGGTTCCTCGCCCCGAAGCAGCACGTCCAGGACTTCGCCCCCAGCCATATCGCAGAGTCGCACTTTGACCTTCACGAACGTCATCGGACAGTAGTAGCGTGTGATGTCGAGGAAATGGGTGATCATGGTGCGCCTCCTGGCTGGCCGCCCTGGCCCCCCCTCTCGCCGCAAACGGCAAAGCCTGGCGAACCGTCGCGGACCCTGGCGGCACATGCCGGGCGCTTGGAACCAGTCAATGCCGTGATGTCGGGGTGCTCGCCGCAGACCCGGCATGCCGGATTTCTTTGCACCGGGCTTTTCATGAATTCCATGTCCTTGGCGTCGAAGCACAACAAGGCGTCGTACAGCGGGCGTCCCACGCCGGTGATGTATTTCAGCGCTTCGGCGGCCTGGATCGCGCCGAGCATCCCGGCGATGGCGCCGAAAACGCCGGCGCTGGCGCAGGTCGGGGCCGCGCCGGTGGGCGGATCGCCCATGGCGCAGCGATAGCAGGCCGTTTCACCGGGCCGCACCGTCATGGTCATGCCGACGAACTGCAAAATGCCGCCCTGGGAGAAGGGAACGCCGGCCAGGACGCAGGCGTCGTTGACCAGATACTTGGACGGAAAGTTGTCCACACCTTCGACCACGAAATCGTAGGCGGCGACGATGGGGCCGATGTTGTCGGCGTCGAGGCAGGCATTGTACGTGACCACCTCGACGTCCGGGTTGAGCGCCCGCATTTTTCGCGCGGCCGAGAGCACCTTGGGCGAGCCCACATCGGCCGTGGCATGCAGGATCTGGCGTTGCAGGTTCGACAGGTCCACGTCGTCGGAATCCGCCAGGCCGATGACCCCGACGCCGGCCGCAGCCAGATAATAGGCCGCGGGGGAACCGAGGCCGCCGGCTCCGACGATGAGGACCCGTGCCCGGCGTATCCTCCGTTGCCCCTCGATGCCCACCTCAGGCAGCAGGATGTGCCGGCTGTAGCGCTCCAGGGAGGCATCGTCGCATGCGTTTTCCGAAACTGGCGTATGTTCCATGGCTTGCCCCGCTTGACGGTGGGATGCCTTGCCGGGAGAAGGCTAGGATTCGCCCACGCCTTCGAAGAGCGCCGTGGACAGGTAGCGTTCTGCCGCATCGGGCAGGATGACCACGATGGTCTTGCCGGCGTGGCTTTCCAGGCCGGCCAGGCGCAGGGCGGCGGCCACGGCCGCGCCCGAGGAGATGCCGGCCAGGATGCCTTCCTCGCGGGCCAGCCGCCGCGCTGCTTCGATGGCCTCGTCGTTTTCCACCCGCTCCACCCGGTCGAGCAGCGTCAGGTCCAGGGTATTCGGAATGAAGCCCGCGCCGATGCCCTGGATCTTGTGCGGCCCCGGAACCGGGGCCTCGCCGGCCAGGGTCTGGCTGATGACCGGGCTCCCCGCCGGTTCCACGGCCACGCTTTCGACGGCCTTGCCTTTGGTCTTTTTGAGGAACCGGGAAATGCCGGTGATGGTGCCGCCGGTGCCCACGCCACTTATCACCACGTCCACCGCGCCGTTCGTGGCGGCCCAGATCTCGGGGCCGGTCGTGCGCTCGTGGGTGGCCGGGTTGGCCGGGTTCTTGAATTGCTGGGGCAGGAAATAGCGCCCCGGATCGGCCCCGGCCATTGCCTCGGCCCGGCGCACGGCCCCGGCCATGCCTTCGCTCCCCGGCGTCAGCACCAGTTTGGCTCCCAGAAAGGCCAACACCCGCCGCCGCTCCAGGCTCATGGTTTCGGGCATGGCGAGTGTGAGGGGATACCCCTTGGCCGCGGCCACGAAAGCCAGGGCGATACCGGTGTTGCCGCTGGTGGGCTCGACCAGTTCCATGCCCGGACGCAGCACGCCGCGCGCCTCGGCGTCCTCGATCATGGCCGCGCCGATGCGGTCCTTGACGGAATACGCCGGGTTGCGCCCTTCGATCTTGGCCAGGACCGTCGCCCCCTTTCCCGCGCCCAGGCGGCCCAAACGCACCAGGGGCGTGCCGCCGGTCGACTGCGAAGCATCCGAATAGACATGTTGTGCCATGACGCGTTCCTCCGGGTTTGCCGTGTGCGGCGATTTATTAGGTCATTAACCCGATGATGTTGGTGACCTAATAAACCAGGCCCGTTGCAGTGTCGAGTATTTTCATAGCAATTTAGTCTAGATTTTTCGGGGTGGCGATCTCGACTGCCCCGGGCGGCGGAAGACGAGGCGTCATCCGCTGCGGTTTGCGGGAATGCCCCGGCCCCTGGCCCACATGGCGGCCCAGGGCGGCCAGACGGCCGAGGACGCAGCGCGCGCAGGCCTCGCCGGATTCGTCCAGGCAGGGCTTGCCCGGGTAGAGTTGGTAATCGGCGCGCCGGGAAACCGGCGTGGCGCTCGGCATGAAAACATTGGCCCCGCGGGAGAGGGCCAGATTGCGGCCCGTGCCCGGAAACAGGGCGTCGAAAGCGGTGGTGGCCGGGATGTGGGCATCGGGGTTGGCCAGGCGCGTGGCGGCCAGGGCCACGAAATGGCGCTCGGGGTCCAGGGCGTGGGTGTTTTGCGACCGGCCCATGGGCGTGTTCGGATGCGGGAGGTAGGGGCCGAGGCCGATCATGTCCAGGTCGAGGTCGCGACACAACAGGATGTTGTCCGCGGCCGTGGACAGGGTTTCGCCAGGCAGTCCCGTCATGAATCCACCGCCGGTCTGCACGCCGAGGGAAAGCAGGTCGTTCAGGCAGCGCAGCCGCTCGGTCAGGGTGCAATCCGGGTGCAGGCGGGCGAAGAGTTCGTGGTCGCTCGTTTCGAAGCGCAACAGGTAGCGGTCCATGCCGCAATCCCGCCACAGGGCGTAGACATCGCGCGGCCGGTTGCCCACGGAGAGCGTCACGGCCAGGCGGGTTTCGGCCTTGATGCGGGAGACCAAGCGTCCCAGGGCCGCGTCACCCTCGCGGCTTGGCGCTTCGCCCGATTGCAACACGATGGTGGTCTGGCCGTATTCTCCCATGCGCCGGGCCAGGTCCAGGATGGCCGCATCGTCCAGGCGGTAGCGGGTCACATTCCCGTTCCCGGCCCGGATGCCGCAGTACAGGCAGTCGTTGACGCAGATGTTAGAAAATTCCACGAGTCCGCGCAAAGGGACGGCGTCGCCCATGTGCGCGCGCCGCACGGCATCGGCCCGATCGTACAGGTCCTGCCGGGACTGGCGTCCCCTGACGTCGAGCAGTTCCATGAGTTCCGTGCGCATCCAACGTTGCAATCCGGCCATGACCTCCTCCTTGTTGGCGGGTTATTCATAGTAATTTAGTATGAAATTATGGCGCCATACTCTCCACACGCGGGTGTTGCGCGAAACGGCCCGCAGGCATCGACCCTTTTCATCATAAATTTGATCAAAAAAATATATATTTATTTCATACTGTAATAATTGAATTTTTTAAAATAATTCGTGCGGACGGGGTTGACCGTTGCAGCGTCCTTATTTTATCAGAAAGTTGACCGAGTTGGTGAAGTTTAAGCCGCGGCGCGGGCTTCGCCGCAAAACCGCAAGGAGTTTTTCATGTCGCCAAGCGATCCGCCCGACCGGGCAAAAGGGTTGGCTGTCAGCGATCTCCGTTTCGCCCGTGACGGCCGCACATGGTTCGAGGATCTGCGGTTTCATGTCGCGCCGGGCCAGTGCGTTTGCCTTTACGGTCCGCCCGGCTGCGGCAAATCCGTGCTGCTGCGGATTCTGGCCGGCCTGGAAATACCGGCTTTCGGCCGCGTCACCTGGGACGGCCGCG
>CAYXEF010000099.1:4668-8370 GCA_964463825.1 uncultured Candidatus Cloacimonadota bacterium
CGGACCGGGGCCGTGTCCATGCCCATCTACCAGACGGCGACGTTCCGACACCCCGGCCTGGGGCGCTCCACGGGCTACGATTATTCCAGGACCGCCAACCCCACCCGCGACGTCCTGCAGGAAGCCATGGCCCGCGCCGACGGCGGTTGCCGGGCCCTGGCCTTCGCCTCGGGCCTGGCCGCCGTGGACGGCCTGTGTCGGCTCTTTGCCCCGGGCGACCGGATCGTCGTCACCGAGGACCTCTACGGCGGCACCTACCGGCTGTTCGAGCGCCTGTACCGGCCGCTTGGCATCAAGGCCGTCTACGTGGACACCGCCGACACGTCGGCCGTGGCCGCGGCCCTTTCCGGCGGAGCCCGGGCGCTTTTCGTCGAAAGCCCGACCAATCCCCTGCTCAAGGTGGCCGACCTGGCGGCGCTCGGTCGGCTTGCCCGGGACCACGGCGCGCTTTTCGTCGTGGACAACACCTTCATGACGCCGCTCCTCCAGCGGCCGCTCACGCTCGGGGCCGATGTGACCGTGTACAGCGCCACCAAATATCTCGGTGGCCACGACGACGTGGTGGCCGGCATCCTGGTGGTCAAGGACCCGGACGTGGCCGAGCGGCTGGCTTTTGCCCAAAACGCCGCCGGGGCCGGGCTGGGTCCCCTGGACAGTTGGCTGACGCTTCGGGGCCTTAAAACCCTTGGCGTGCGCCTGGCCCGCCAGCAGGCCTCGGCCCGGGTCGTGGCCGATTTCCTGGCCAGCCATCCGGCCGTGGCCCGCGTCCATTACCCGGGCCTGCCCAATCATCCCGGCCATGAACGCCAACGCCGGCAAGCCGACGGCTTCGGGGCCATGGTCTCCTTCGAACTGGCCGAGCCGTCCCGGGCAGCCGACATCCTGGCCGGGGTACGCCTGTTTCTTTTCGCCGAAAGCCTCGGCGGCGTGGAATCGCTTGTCACGCTTCCCGCCGTACAGACCCATGCTGACCTCGACCCGCGAACCAGGGCCAGGCTCGGCGTAACCGACGGCCTGCTGCGCCTGTCCATCGGCCTGGAAGCCCCGGACGACCTCGTGGCCGATTTGCAGGCGGTCCTGTGACGGCACCCGACGCAACCCGAACAAAGGCATGGTCATGGACTTCACAACCCTGCTCATTCACGGCGGACAGGATTCCGACGAGCCCTTCGGCGACCTGAGCCTGCCACTGCATCCCGCCTCGACCTTCGCCCAGGCCGACCCCGCCCGTCCCGGCCGCTTCGACTATGCCCGCAGCGGCAACCCGACCCGGCAGGCCGTGGAGACGCACATCGCCGCCCTGGAAGGCGGCGCGCGCGGCCTCGCCTTCGCCTCGGGCATGGCCGCCATCACGAGTGTCCTGCTGCTTTTTTCCCCGGGCGACCATATCCTGGCCGGCCGCGACCTCTACGGCGGAGCCTACCGCGTCCTGACCACGATCTTCGCCCGCTGGGGCCTGGAGACGACCTTCGTGGACACCACCGACCCGGACGCCCTGGCCAAGGCCGTGGACCCCCGCACCAAGGCGATCTACATCGAAAGCCCCTCCAATCCGCTTTTGACCGTCACCGACCTCGACGCCGTGGCCGCCCTGGCCAAGGCCACGGGATTGCTCGCCATCATCGACAACACCTTCATGACGCCCTTTCTCCAGCGCCCCCTGGCCCACGGCTTCGACATCGCGCTGCACAGCGCGACAAAATTCCTGGGTGGGCACAGCGACCTCGTGGCCGGCCTTGCCGTCACGGCCGACGCGGCCCTTGGCCAAAAACTCTACGCCGTGCAAAACGCCTGCGGCGCGGTGCTTGGGCCACAAGACTGCTGGCTGCTCGCCCGGGGCATGCGCACCCTGGCCGTGCGCCTGGCCGCCGAACAGGAAACGGCCCGGGAACTGGCGACGTGGCTTGCGGCCCGGCCCGAAGTGGCCCGCGTCCATTACCCAGGTCTGCCCGGCCATCCCGGCCACGCCCTCCAGTCGCGCCAAGCCGACGGCCCGGGGGCGGTCTTAAGCTTCGAACTGCGTAGCGCCGAGGCCGCGGCGGCTTTGATGCGGGCGATGCGCCTGCCCAAGGTGGCGGTCAGCCTCGGTGGGGTGGAATCCATCCTGTCCCATCCGGCCGCCATGTCCCATGCGGCCATGCCGCCGGCCGAACGGGCGGCGCGGGGCATCTCCGACGCCCTGGTGCGCCTGTCCGTGGGGCTGGAGTCAGCCGCCGACCTCAAGGAAGACCTGGACCGGGCTCTGCGCGCGGCAGCGAGCGCAGCCTGAAGATGGCCGCGACGCCTTGACAGGCGATGTCTGCGAGACTAATCTTGAGTTTGTTGATTGGCTATGTTGGGTCAAGTCGCCACCGGCCGACAGCCGTGGCTGCCCGGCACGGCATCCCGGGGGAAAAGGACCATGGCAAAGGCCCATTCGGTCTGCGTCAGCGAACGCAAGGGAGAGAAAAAGCATCCCGTGGACACCGTCGTCCAGTGCGAAGAGTACGGCATCGAGGGCGATGCCATGCCGGTTCCGGCCGGCGGGTGAGCCTGCTCGCCCTGGAAGGCGCCGAGCGCATGCGCCGCAAACTCGCCACCCTCGTGTCCGGCGATTTCGCCCGAAACATACGCGCCGAAGCACCCGCGCGATGCGGGTAAAAGGAGTTGCGACGCAAACATGTGGGTAACGCAGAAATGCCAGTACGCTCTGCGGGCGCTTTTCGAACTGGCCAAACGGCAAGGGGAGGGCGCCGTACGCTCCGTGGACATCGCCGCCAACCAGGCCATCCCCAAGCGGTTCCTGGAAGTTATTTTACACCAGCTGCGCCAGGGCGGCTTCGTGGATTCGCAGCGAGGCAAGGAAGGGGGCTTCTTCCTCAGCCGGCCGGCGGCCAATATCGCCATCGGCGAGATCATCCGCTTCATCGACGGTCCCATGACGCCCGTCGACTGCCAGCTGGACAGGCCTCACTTTGACTGCGCCCTTAAAGGATCCTGTGTGTTCATGAGCCTGTGGGACGAGGCCCGGGAAGCCCTGGAACGCGTCTACGACACGAAAACGCTTCAGGAGTTGGTTGACCGTGAGGCAACGATGCTTGGGGCGCAGTCAGCTTGTTACAATATTTGAAGGTACACTCAGGATAAACTGGACGACCAAATCGTCTTGCGCACCTGCCGGCCTGGCGGGGATTACCGCAAGGAGCATTCATACAAGTGGTTGGGCGGCTCCTTGGCCATGTTCCCGGGGGGCGCCTCCTCGGTCCCTTTCCCATCATAGTAACGTAGGCGATCCCAGCATATCCCCAGCATGGGGCCCGAGCCTCGGCCCTGTGGGGGAACCATCCCCGTCCCCCACAATCTGGCGCGACCGGCGGAATCTGAACCCTGCGCTGACCGCCTAAATCCCATTTTCGAACCGGCCGCCCCGGGAAATGGGCCGTGCCTTTTCTACCGATTCTTACTGATTTCGATCTTATCTGTTGTTGGCCTTGGTGGCCAGCCTTTGCAGCCGTATCGCTTCCTTCTTTTGGTCAAGAACCTTCTCTTCAGCCTGCGCCTGAGAGCAGTAGAAATAAACAAACCCCCGCCGGATTTCCCGATGGGGGCTTGTCAGTGGTCTGGGGGGCCGCGAAAGCGGCCCCCTTTTTCATGGCGCGGGGTGTGCCTGTACCTAGTCCAACCGGTAGTGGCAGCCCAGGGAACGGCGGTTTTGCATGGCGG
>CAYXEF010000100.1:0-8032 GCA_964463825.1 uncultured Candidatus Cloacimonadota bacterium
TTTCTGGCGTTTTCGGCATCCAGCAGGAAGTTCAGGAATTCATAGGCCAGTTCTTTGTTCTGGGAAGATTTGAGGATCACCATGCTGTCCATCCAGAGGCTGGTGCCCTCGACAGGCAGGAAGAAACCCAGATCCTCTTTCAGTTCCATCTGCTGCAGGGCGTCGCCGTTGTAAGCCTGGGCCAGCCAGGTTGTGCCGTCGGCAACCTCGTTCTTGTAGGACTCGGAGTCGTATTGGGTGATATTCTTGTCCCAAATGGCCAGGATCTCGCTGGCTGCGGCCAAAGCCCCGGGGCTGGTGTCGTTGACGCCGTAACCTCGGTGGACAAGAGCCGCTCCGACCACTTCGCGGGCGTCTTCCAGCATGGTCACTTTCTGTTTGCCGGAGAAGTGGGAATGGCCAAGAATGGACCAGCTTTGCGTGGCCAGGACCTCGGCCGGGACTTGTTTCTTGTTGTAGAGCAGACCGGTCAGGCCCCAGAAATAGGGCACCGCGTACTGATTGCCGGGATCGAAGCGGGCCGCTTTTTCCAATAGTTTGGCATCCAGATTGATCCAATTGCCCAGTTTCTGCTTGTCCAGGGGCTCCAGATAGCCTTTCTGGGCCAGCAGGGTGACGTGGTCGCCGCTGGGTACGGCAATGTCGAAGGATTGCCGGGTACTTTCGATCTTGGCGAACATATTCTCGTTGGAGTCGTAGGTGGGGATCCTCACCCGGCAATTATGCAGGCGCTCGAATTCCTGCACCAGCTCGGGATCCATGTAGTCCGACCAATTGAAGACATACAGGGTGCGGACCTTCTTCTGGCAGGCACCGCCAAGCAGCAGCGCCGCCAGCAACAGGATGGCGATCAAGACGCGTTTCATATCATTGCTCCTTTGTTGACAAACTTGTTTTCTGGGCGATCCCGGCGGTCATGGAAACCGTTTGCAGACTCACCCAACCCAAAACGAAAAAACTCAGCAGCGACAGGATCGAGTATCTCAAGTCGCCTGTCGCGTGAGCTATCCAACCATACAATATCGGACCCATGATCGAGGACAGCCTCCCTGTCAAGGTAAAAAAGCCGAAGAACTCCGCCTGCTTGTCATCGGGCGTGAGCAGCGAGAGCATGGTGCGGCTGTTGGCCTGGCTGCTGCCGATGGCCAAGCCCGCCACCAGGCCCACGGCGTAATACTCCTTTGCGCTGCCGCAGAAGAAAGCCCAGACGATCACGCCGATCCAGATCAGCAAAGATAAACTGAGCGAGATCCGGACATTGAGCCGGTCCGTCAGATAACCGAACAAAGCGGCGCCCAGCATGGAGGTGAACTGTGCCAGGATGAAATAGAGGATTACTTCCTGCACTCCCATCCCGAAGCGCTCCCGGCCGAAGGGGGCGGCGAACACGATTACTGTGTAGATGCCGTGGTTGAAGAGGAAATAACTCAGCAGAAACTTGAGCAGGTTGGGCATTTGGCGGATATGGCTCCAGGTGAAGCCGATCCTCTGCCAGGCCGCCTTGAGGTAATTGGTACGCCGGGAGGGCTTGCGCACTTCGCGCAGCAGAAACAGCGTGAACAGCGAGAACACCAGCACATGCAGGGCGATCAGGGGAAAGACCAGGCGTACGTTGTATTTTACCAAAGACAACGAAAGCAACAGCGAAAACAGACCGCCCAGATATCCGAATGCCCAGCCGAAACCCGAGACCTTGCCGATATTGGCGGGCGAACTGATCTCTGGCAGGAAGGCGTCGTAGAAGACATTGGCGCTGTTGAAGGCGTAGTTGGCCACGATGAAGAAGAGCATGCCCCTGACCGCGTCGCCTTCTTTGACGAAGAAGAGCAGGGCGGTGAAGAGCACAGTCAGGTAGGCAAAGAAGAAGAGTAGTTTCTTCTTGGAACGCGAGTAATCCGCCACCGCGCCCAGAACCGGGGCTGTGAGCGCCACCAGGGTCATGGAGATGCCGACCGCCAGGCCCCAGAGTTTGTCGCCGTAACCCACCGGACCCACGGCCACGCTTTGGATGAAGTAATAACTGAAGACCACGCTCACGATCACAGTCGTGAAGGCCGAATTGGCAAAGTCGTAAAACATCCAGCCGACGATGTTCTTGGTCAGTTTCACGCTCCCGCCTCCCCCAGCCCGAGCCGCGTCAGACCGGGCCAGGCCGAAGCCACGCTCTCACGCGGACTGGCGATGAAGATCTGGTAGCGTTGGTCGACATATTCCCGCACCCGTCCGGTGTGCAGGGCATCGAGTTCCGCCAACACGTCGTCGAAAAGCAACACGGGCTTGATCTTGGTCAATTGCTCGATCAGGGCTGCCTGGATGAGTTTGAGGATGACCACCGTAATGCGTTTCTGGCCTTGCGAACCGAAGGTCCTGAGTTCGTGGCCGGCCATGCGGAAGCAATAGTCGTCTAAGTGCGGGCCCAGGAGGCTGCGCTGGTAGCGTTTTTCGCGGTCGGACCACTCCGCCAGCAGGCGCAGGATCCCGTCGGCGTCAGCGGGATAAGCCCCCGGGACCTGGCAGACATATTCGATGCGGATATCGCGCACCTGCTCCGAGATCTGCGGATATTGGCCGCCAAAGGTCTGATTGAGCAATTCCAGATAGCGGCTCCGGTAGCTTAGCACCTCCAGCATCAGTTCGGCGAAACGCTTGTCCCAGCCTCGTTTCTCCGCCGGAAGCCAGCTTTGTTTGAGCAGGATGTTGCGTTGTTGGACCACATGCAGATACTCCCGCAGGAGGCCGATATAGCGGGGATACAGCTGGGCGATGGCGAGGTCGAAATATTGGCGCCGCCGGGCTTTGGTATTGCCCCCCACGAGATGGACGTCCTCCGGGGCGAGGTAGATCACTTTGACACACTCGTAGATCCGGCTCAATTGGCGTTCCGGGAGTCCGTTGATCTTGAGCAGTTTTTTACCTTCCTGCCAACTGATTTGGATGGACAGCTCACCGCCGCCGTCCTCGCCGAAATCGCCACGCAGTTGGAAGCCGGGCGTGGTTTCGCGCGGCAGGTCGCAATCCTGATGAAAGCGGACGGAGCGTCCCAGACCGCAATAGGCGATCGCCTCCAGCAGATTGGTTTTACCCCGGCCGTTGGGGGCGATGATCAGGTTGCCGGGGGCTTGGAGCTCGAAGCTGGCGCTCTGGTAATTGCGGAAATCTCTCAGTGCGAGCTGCTTGAGGATCAATCCCTAAGACCGCAGGGGCATCAACAGGAACGTGATCTTCTGGTTGGCGGGCAGCGGTTCGTTGTAGACCATCATCGGTTCTTTGGAGCCGCCCAGCTTGATGCAGACCTTGTCCGTGTCGATCGCGTCCAGGATGGAGAGCATGTAGCGGTAGTTGAAAGAGACCTGGGTCGGCTTGCCCTGATAAGCGTATGATTCGATAAACTCCTTGGCGTCGCCGGTGTCGCGGTCGCTGGTGTTGATCTCGAAGCGTTCGGAATCGATCTCGAAGCGGATGCGGTTGTTATCCTCCGGGGCGACCAGCGAGATGCGGCGGATCGACTGGTGCAGTGTGTCTTTGTCGACCACGATCTGGTTGGGCAGTTCGGCCATGAAGGCCTTCTGGTATTCGGGGTATTTGTGTTCGATGATGTTGGAGATGATGCTGTATTTGCCATAGGCGAAGACGATCTTATTGCGCTCCATCAGCACCTTCATCTCCTTGAGCGAGGAATCGTGGATCTTTTGCAGGAAATTCAGCGTCTTGACGGGGATGACCTTTTCCATGATCTGGTCGGCATAGGCGTCGCGGAAAATGGTTCCGTCGGCGTCGTCGCCAGCTTCCGGCTTGACCGGCGTGGCGTTGGGCACGATGATCTCCGCCACCTTGCGTCCGTCCGTGGCTGCCATGAGATTGGTCTTTTCCATGATCTTCCAGCAAACTCCGGTAAGCACGGCGCGGTTGACGTCCGTGGAAACGGCGAAGGCGGTCTTGCTGATCATGCGGTTGAAGAGTTCGGCGTTGACCGTCGTGGCGTTGTCCAGCTTGGGATCGGGCAGGATCGGGTAGAGCGTGTGGTCGGCGCAGAGGATGTTAAAGTCGATCTTGTTGCATTGGATCATGAGCAGATCTTCGGTTTTCCAAAGGTCGATCACGGCTTCCGGCATTTGCTGGATGATCTCGTTGAAATGCCGGGCGGAGACGGCGATGGTGCCACCTTCGCTGACCGCCGCGTGGAAGCGGACGTTGGCCGTGATGTCCAGATCCGAGGCTGTGAGTTTCACCTCGCCTTTTTTGGCGTCGGCCTCGATCAGGTAGTTGGTCAAAATCGGCGAGGTCGTCTTACCGGTGACGATGCTCGCCAAGTGTTGCGTGTGCTGAACCAGCTCTTTCTTTTCAATCGCTAATCTCATGGATTCCCCTTGCTTAATCGGTTATTTGCTTTTAATCCACAAATTTTTATCTACCCTGTTTGTCAATACTTTTCTGCCCGGCCCGCCCGAGCGCCGTTGGATCAGGTGATCGGGGCTAAACCTATATCCCGTATACAGCTTGCGGTGTTTATACCCAGCTCTGCTTCAACGCCCCATCCTTGCCCCTTGCTGTTGTTCTAACTGCTTGCTTCTGCCGACCCGCCTCTGTCCGACAGCGGGATATCAGCAGAGGCAAAGCGGAGGCAAAGCAGAGAGGGGCTGGGAAGCCGCGGTCAATTGGGGCTGTAGTCCGAGATACGCAGCTTCTGGCCGGCGGGCGGGATCTTCTTTATCCACTTGTCGATCTTTTTCTCGGCTTTCGCCGTTTGCCGCCCGTCGAGTTCGTCCAAGACATAGTAGATGTTCTCCGAGGCGTAATCGCTGCCGAAATAGATCGCGAGCGAATACCAGACATAGGCCTCGAAATAGTCCTGCCGGACGCCGGTTCCGTTTTCGTAACACAGGGCCAGGCTGTTCATCGCTTCGCCGTAGCCCTGTTCCGCGGAGAGGCGGTAGAGTTTGGCGGCCTTGGCGTTGTTCGGAGGGGTTCCCAGTCCGTGTTCGTAGCAGTAACCGAGATTATACTGGCCGAAGAGGTTTTTCTGTTTGGCGGCGAGGCTGTACCACTTAAAGGCTTCGTTGTAATCCTGCAGCTCGCCCATACCTTTGTGATACGAGGCGCCCAGGTTGTTTTGTCCGAGAGCGTCGCCCTGCAAGGCCGCGGCTCGGAACCAATAGCTGGCCAGGTCCTGGTCCTCATCCACCCCATAACCGTTCTGATAGCAGATCCCGACATAGTTCTGGGCGCCGGAATGGCCTGCCTCCGCGGCGAATAAAAACCAGTCGAAGGCCTCGTTGTTGCTTTCCGCGGTTCCTTCGCCGTAATAGTGGGCCAGAGCGAGATTGTAGGCGCCCCAGGTGTTGCGCTGCTCAGCCGAGCGTTGGAACCACCCGAAGGCAGCCTCCAGATCGGTCTCAACTCCCAGGCCCAGCTTGTAACACACGCCCAGATCGTTTTGAGCCTGAGCGTCGCCGCTTTCGGCCCGGCGGACCAGTTTACCGCTGTATTTGAGCGCCCCCAGCGACCCACAAAGCAACACAGCCACCAGAATCAGGGTTAACACGCGCATGATCGGCTCCTTCTCAAATGAAAACAGTATGTCCCGGAAAGCCCTTTCCGTCAAGGTAAATCTTGCCCGGGATTTGTAATGGCTTCAGGATTTTCGCACACAGGTCCGGCGCAAGTGAAGAGGATGGCGTATGAAAAAAAAGGCGGGATATACTCCCGCCTTTTTTCAGGATGTCAAATCAGGATTACTTTTTTCCAGCCTTGACAGCTTCTTTCAGCTTCTTGCCTGCCTTGAAGACAGGAACCTTGCGGGCTGGAATCTTCAGAGCTTTCCTGGTCTTGGGATTGATACCGTTGCGGGCTTTGCGCTGGGCAACGCTGAAGGATCCAAATCCCACCAGGGAGACTCTCTCACCCTTTTTGAGGGCTTGAGTGATGCCGTCTAACATGGCTGCAAGGGCCAGACCGGCGACTTTTTGGGATGTTCCGGCTGCTCCTGCGATCTTTTTAATCAAATCATCTCTGCTCATTTTACCTCCTTGTAATTCAGTATTTCTTGAGTAAGAGACAATACGGAGTATATTAAAATCAGGGGTCGGGAAATCTGTCAACAAAAAAATGTAGATTTTACACGGCTTTGAGCCCCGCGGCCCCTCAACTGTTCAGGAAACAACATTTAACTCTCTGTCTGGCAAGACATAACAGAATATGCTCCGAAAATGAAAAAAATTTCACTTACAGCCTCTCAAGGAGCGTCCAAGCTTTTCTATTTGACAAAAATCCGACCCCTGAGATATGGCTTAAACAGCAAATCCTGGAGGTAAAAAACAATGAAAAAGACCGGATTATTCCTGCCGGCATTGCTGGTGATCCTGATCGCGCTGGCTGCCTGCAGCTCCAATAAGAAAGTCGTGGAACCGGTGGAAGTGCCGCCCACCCCGCTGGAATTGGCCCGGGAAGCCGCTGACAGCGGCGCCGCCGCCTTCACCGCGGAAGATTACACCGGCGCTCTGGCAGCCTTTGCCGAGGCCAAGGAATACTACCTGCAAGCCGCGCCCACAGCCACTGCGGCGGATTCCGTCGAAGTCAATGTGGAGCGTATCGAGCTCAACCAGGCCCTGACCTACATGACCATGGCCAAAGAAAGCGTTGAACTCGGCCTGCACGCTGATGCGCTCGAAGAATACGAGCAGGCCGTGCGTGTCTACCAAGCCCTCGTACCGCTCACCATCACAGCTTTGGAGCGCGATTCCTATGTCAACATCCTCAACCGTAATCTGGCCATCACAGCCGAGAACGCCGCCCAATACGAGCGCGCGCTGGGCTATTACGACCGGGTCCTGGAAGTGGAGCCCGGCAACGAAGAGATCCTCAACATCAAGTATCACATCCTCAAGGATAAGATCAAAGACGAAGAGCGGGCTTTTCAAGTGCTTAAAGACTACGCGGAAGCCTCGAAGGACTATCGCGCCTACCTGATCCTGGCCCAGGCCTACCGAGAAAACAATGATCAAGAAGCAGCCGCAGCCAATTACGAAAAGGCTCTGCTCCTGGCCAACAACGCCGATGTCTTCACGCGGGTGGCCGATTTCTACCGCGAAATCGGCAACTACCAAAAGTCCAACGAGGTTCTGGAGAAGTTCGTCACCACCGGTCCGGACAATGCCGCTTTGGCCCTGGCTTACCGCGTCATCGCCGGCAATTACGACAAACTGCGCAACATCACCAAGAAGATCGAGTATTACGACAAATCCCTGACCGTCGAGCGCAACGCCGATGTGGCGCTGATCCTCGCCAACCACTACAACCAGCAGAAACTCTGGGACCGCGTCATCAGCTACGCCACCCAGGTGATCAATCTCGATGCCACCAAAGCGGCGGCCTTCCTGCTGCGCGGCAACGCCTATTACATGAACAAGCGCTACTCCGAGGCCAAGATCGACCTCAACCGCATCGTCAACGACCCCACCTACGGCAAAAGCGCTCAGGACATCCTCAGCCGCATCAAATAAACCTTGCTGTCGACCAGTCAACCACGGTTCCGCGCCGCGGTTGGCTGTTCTTTTATCAGCCATGGCCAAGAAACTGAAAAGCGACGGCTCCATCAAAGCCATCTATGTTTGCGACACCACCACCGAGCTCCCGCGGCCGCTGGTGGGACAACACATTCCGGCCGGATTTCCCTCCCCCGCCCAGGACTACATCGAAGGCTCACTGGATCTGAACAAGTACGTGATCAAGCATCCGGCCTCCACCTTCTTCATCCGCGTGGATGGCGATTCCATGATCAACGCGGGCATCATCGACGACGACATCGCGGTTGTGGATCGCTCCCTGGACGCCACCCACAACCGGATCGTCGTGGCCATCTACGACGGGGAACTGACCCTCAAACGCCTGCGTATCGAGGACGGGGTCTATTGGCTGTGCTCGGAGAATCCGGCTTACAAGCCCATCCTCGTGGAGCAGGATTTGGAATTCTACGTGTGGGGTGTGGTCACGTTCGTGATCCATAAAGTCTGAAGTTGCGCAGCGCCGTCCGCTT
>CAYXEF010000101.1:0-8029 GCA_964463825.1 uncultured Candidatus Cloacimonadota bacterium
TTTGCCCCAGACAGACCAAGGCAAAGAGCAGGACAAGTAATTTCTTCATCGCTATTCCTTACAATGCTTTATCATAAACGTTACTGATACTTTTTCTTCAATTTGACAGGATTTGGGAGCATCCAAATCTGTAAAGTTATTTTTACCGCTTCCCACCCTTCCGGCTGGCAGGCGTTAATCAAGTCTTAATCAAGCCTTAATCAAGTCTTAATAATTAACGCTTGATTAAGGCTTGATTATCACCTGATTAAGGCAGGCGAGCGGGGGCGGAGACGGCGCGGAATACGCTCGTCATACGGCTTAAACGACGGTAAGACAATGCTTAAACGCCGCCTGCCCGATTCAAGTTCGCGCGGGCTTGTCCATTGCTGGTTAAAGATACTTATTGATCTTGCTTTCCACCAGCGCTTTGATCTCGTTCATGCGGGTCTCGGTTTCCGCTTCGTAGCGGGTGACCAGAACGGGGGTGGTGTTGGAGGCGCGGACCAGCCCCCAGCCGTCGCTGAAGGTGATGCGGGCGCCGTCGATGTCCGTAACGTCGTAGCCTTCGGCTTTGAACTCGGCGCAGACCTTGTCCACGACTGCGAATTTGCGCTCATCGGCGCATTTGATGTGGATCTCCGGCGTGTTGAACATCTTGGGTTGATCCGCCAAAAACGAGCTGACCGGGGCCTCGGTTTGGGAGACGATCTCGATCAAACGGCAGGCGGCGTAGATCGCGTCGTCATAACCCAAGTATCTGTCCGCGAGGAAGATGTGTCCACTCATTTCGCCCGCGAACTCCACGCCCAGTTCCTTCATCTTCATCTTGATGTTGGCATGGCCGGTTTTGTACATCAGGGGAACGCCGCCGCGGGCGCGGATATCGTCGTAGAGGTTCTTGGAGCACTTGACGTCGGCGATGATGGTCTTGCCGGGGTTGTGTTTGAGGTAATCGCGGGCGAGGATGTTCAGGATCTGGTCGCCGACCAGCATATTGCCTCTTTCGTCCACCACACCGATGCGGTCGGCATCGCCGTCCAGGCCGATGCCCAGTTCGTATTCCGCGTCAACGACGGCGCGGGCGAGGTCGACGTTGTTCTTTTCGATGGTGGGGTCGGGATGGTGATTGGGAAAAGCGCCGTCCGGCTCACAATACATCTCGATCACTTCGCAGCCGTGGCGCAGCAGGATTACCGGCAGATAAGGCCCGCCCATGCCGTTGCCGCCGTCCACGACGACCTTGACCGGACGTTGCAGCTTGATGTTGGTGGCGATATAAGAGATGTAGGCTTCGTTCATTTCGGGGTTGTGGCTGTGGGTGCCGCTGCCGCTGGCAAATTCGCCTTTCCGGATCAAGCTCAGTAAATCCTGCAGGCCCTCGCCATAGACGGAGCCCAGGCCCAGATTGAGTTTGCAGCCGTTATACTGGGAGGGGTTGTGGCTGGCGGTGACCATGGCGCCGCCGTCAGCGCCGAGTTTCCAGATCGCGAAATAGAGTACCGGCGTGGCAACCTGGCCCAGGTCATAAATGTCGCATCCGGTCTCCAAAGCGCCTTTGGCAAAAGATTCCAGCATCTCCGGGGTGGAAAGGCGCGCGTCGCCGCCCAAGGCAATGGTCTTGAGTCCCTGACCGCGAAGGAATGTGCCGAAGCCTTTGCCGATCAGGTAATAGGTCTCGGCATCGATCTCTTCGCCGACGATGCCGCGGATGTCGTATTGGCGGAAAACAATGGGATTTAGCATAGGTAACCTCTTTTATGTCAATGATATAATCTCTTGAAGCAGGGGCTGGATGGCGGCCAGGGCTCGGGCGCGGTGCGAGAAGGCGTTCTTCTGGGCATCAGTCAGCTCCGCGTAGGTACGGCCGCAGCCTTCGGGCTCAAAAATGCTGTCGTAACCGAAACCGTTATCTCCGCGCTCGGTTGTCGTGATATGG
The DNA here is from genome assembly GCA_964463825.1 of uncultured Candidatus Cloacimonadota bacterium. Lineage (GTDB taxonomy): Bacteria > Cloacimonadota > Cloacimonadia > Cloacimonadales > Cloacimonadaceae > Syntrophosphaera. The sequence goes on from CAYXEF010000101.1 coordinate 1,919, forward strand.
CCGGGCATGATCCCATCGCGCACGGCGATGACCCCGTCCGGAGCTGCCAGGACCGCGCAGGTGCGGAACTCCGCCCGCCGGTCTGCGACGCCTTCCAGCAGGCGCAACACCTTGAGCCGGTTGTCCCGGTAGGAGCAATGCTCACCCGCGAAACGGGCTGCGCGCACTCCTGGCCCGCCGCCCAAGGCAGTAATGAACAGCCCGGTGTCGTCCGCCAAACTTAGCAAGCCGCTGTATCGCGCGGCGGAAAGGGCTTTCTTGGCAGCGTTGGCGGCCAGGGTGTCCGCGTCCTCATCCACCTGAGGCAACCCGGGAAAGTCGTCCCCAGACAACACGCGAATGGGCAGTCCGGCCAACAGGTCCCGCAGTTCCCTGAGTTTATCGGGATTGTGCGAGGCGAGCAGCAGTTCGGCCGCCATGCCTCAGATATGCAGCCATTTCTTGATGCGCTGCAGAACTTTCTGGTCCAGGAACTTCTCCGCGGTGGCGGCGATCCTCTGCATCAATTGCAGCACGTCGCCCTCGCCGCTCCAGTTGTCCTGCAGGACTTTCGGATCGGTCTCGTTGAGCAGCAGGTTGAGGCCCAGCACGATGAGGACAAGGTCGTCCACCGAACCGAGGACGGGGATGAAGTCGGGAATGATGTCCAACGGCATCATGACATAGGCGATCACCCCGCCCAGCTTGAGTTTGGTCAGCGTGGGAACGCGTTTGTCCACCGCCATGCGGCAGACGAGGATAAAGAAGTCCGGCAGCAGGAACAGGTATTCGCCGAGTTTGCCGCCTGCCTTGCCGGTCTTGGCATTGGTCCAGGCTTTGGCCTTGGCGCGCAGCTTCTCGTAAAACTGGAGTTTGGCGCCGTCGACATCGACGATGCGCTCTTTCACTTTATCCTGTTCGTCCGGCGGGATTTCCCGCCCTGCAAAGATCTCGTCGTTCATAAACACCTCTGCGCGTCATCATTTCAGGGCTTGAGAAAACGGTCAATGATTTTCTGGGATCGCCCCGCCACCAGAAACCCGGGCGTCTTGAAGAGACGGAGTAATAAGGGCAGGAAAACATCTTGACGTATTCGCCAGAAGCGATTTTGCATCACACGGAGTGCTTTCCTTTGAGATAGCCCTGTCGATGGCCTGGGAAACCAAGTCGCACGAGAGGAGATATGATGAATTCCAACTTTATGATCCTGATCCTGGCCTGCCTGATCGGCAGCTGCCTGAGCGCCGTATCCAGCAAGCCCTTCAACTACGATTCCGCCTGGAAGCAGATCGACAAACTGCGGCGGGACGGATTGCCCAAGTCCATGGCTGTGAAAGTCGATTCCCTCTACGCGGCCGCGATCCGCGAAAACAAGACCGACCAGCAGGTCAGGGCGCTGGTCTATCAACTGGCTATCCTGCAGAATGTGGAGGAGTTTTCCGACCAGCTGGCCATCGACAAGCTGCGCAGCCAGCTGGACCAGGCTCCTTTCCCCGCGTCCTCCATCCTGCATGGCATGCTGGCGCAGTTGTACTGGAATTATTACCAAAGCAACCGCTGGAGGTTTGGCCAGCGCAGCGAAACAGTGAACTTCCAGCAGGACGACATCGCCACCTGGGACCTGCCAACTATCTCCAAAGAGAGCATCCGGGAATACCGGCTGTCCCTGGAACGGCCCCAGGATCTGCAAAAATACAACATCGCGGATTATCCCGCCATGCTCAATTCCGGCGGCAGCGATGAACGCTTGCTGAGGCCCACGCTGTACGACTTTCTGGCGCATCTCGCGCTGGATTTCTACGTCAACGACGAATCCGGTCTGACCCTGCCTTCTGAGGAATTCAAGATCACGGACACCCAATACTTTGCACCGGCGGCAAGCTTTGCCAAACTGCATATCGCATCGCCCGATACCCTCTCCCTCAAGTATCAAGCCGCGCTGCTTTACCAGGATCTGGTCCGCTTCCACCTGCATGACCAAGATCCCTCGGCGCTGGTGGAAGTAGATCTGGACCGGCTGCAATTCGTCTATGACAATTGCTCCCTGATAACTCCGGCCAAGGATTACCAAGCCGCGCTGCGCCTTATCCAGACCAAATACGCGGCTTATCCCGCCTCAGCCTATGCCACGTTCAAACTGGCGTCCCTCATCAAGAGCCAGGGAGACCTCTATAAACCGGACCTTTCTGAAGACCACCGCTGGGACTACAAAACCGCCCTGGAGATCTGCCAGACCGCATTACGGGATTATCCCAAAAGTTATGGCGGCGTATCCTGCCAGGTCCTGGCCAGTGGCATCACCCAGCCGGAATTGACGCTGACGACGGAGCAGTACGCGCTGCCTCAAACCCCCATCAAAGCGCTGCTGGGCGTGAAGAACCTCTCCCGGGTCAGACTCAGCATCTACCGGATTCCCCAGACCAATATCGAGAAAAACGACAATTATGACAACGAGGAAAATTGGTGGCGTGACGATTTCAAGAGAGTGCGGACCTTGCTGAAGAAAACGCCGGCCTGGAGCAAATCCCACGAGGTGGCCAACGAGGGCGATTTCCGGCTCCATTCCTATGAATTGCCCCTCACCAGCCTGCCCCTGGGCAATTACATCCTCATCGCCGCCAATGAAGAGGATGGGGATTATGCGGCACGGGCTTGCCTGGGTTTCAGTCTCTTCAGCAGCACCCAAATATCCTACATCACACCGCAAGGGCAATCTGGAGTATTTCTGGTCGCCAACCGCAAGACCGGGCTGCCCATCTCCGGAGCCACCGTCAACGCCTACAAAAGCGTTTATGACCGGGAAGCCAGGCAAAGCAGATTTGTATTGAACTGGTCTGGTAAGACGAACAGCGAGGGCAAGGTCAGGATTCCTGCCGAGGAAAGCTACGACAGCCGCAGATACCAGATCACCAGCGGAACCGATACCCTGCAGATTTTCAACTATTACAACTACGGTTCGGGCAGCGGAAAATACACTCAGAACATCTGCCTGATGTTCACGGACCGCTCTATCTACCGGCCCGGCCAGACCATTTACCTGAAAGGCGTGCTTTACGCCACCGACAGTGAGAAGTACTACGAACTGAAGCCCAACGCCGATCTGGACATCACTTTCACGGATGTGAACGGACAGACCGTGGCTTCTCAGAAAGTGCGCACCAATGAATTCGCCACCTTCAACACCACCTTTACCGCGCCCAAGGGCGTTCTGACGGGCAACATGAGCATTTCCGCGGGCTACATGACAACGCAGGGCCAGCCAGAAGGCTCGTATTCCCGAAACAAGGTGTGGGGATCCGTGAGTTTCAGCGTGGAGGAATACAAAAGGCCGCGCTTCGAAGTGAAACTGGATCAGCCGGTGGAGACCTTCAAACTTAACCAGTATGTGACCGTGCAGGGCATCGCCTTGTCCTATGCGGGATTTCCCATCGACAGCGCCAGCGTGGCTTACAGGATCACACGGCAGCCGAAATATCCCTTCTGGTTCTGGTGGTGGGGTCCGAGCCCCTCCACTCCGCCCAAGGAGATCGCGCACGGAACCGCGCAAACTGACGCGAGCGGGGAATTCAACCTGACCTTTTTGGCCGCGGCTGACGAAAGCGCCCTGCCTTGGTACAATCCCTATTTCACTTACACCATCAGCGCCGATGTCACAGACATCAGCGGCGAAACGCGCAGCGGCAGGCTGGACCTCAATATCGGAGAGCAGGAACTGCTCCTCAATCCCGTTCTGGCCGACAAGATTAACCTTCAGGGAAAGCAACTTGCCATCCCCATCAAAACCACCAACCTGAGCGGAAAGCCTGTCCCAGCGCAAGGCACGGTGACTATTTCACGCCTGGAAACACCCGACCACGTTCAGAAACAGCGGCTGTGGAGCGCCCCGGACCGCAATTATATGGAGCGGGATGACTTCCTGAGCCAATTCCCCCATGATATCTACGGCAAAGAAGATAAGATCACCGAATGGGAGGTCCTGGAGTCCGTCTGGACGGGCAAGTTCGCCACACCGGACGCGGATTCCCTGCTGATCGAGGATTTCGGGAGCTGGAAACCAGGTGTTTACGCCCTCGAAGCCATTGCCAGCTACCAACAGCAGGAAATCAAGGTCACCCGCTACTTCACGGTATACGACACCGCGGCGAAGCAACTGCCCTATCCCCTGGCGGATTGGTTTGTGCCGGTCAGGACCGTTTGCGAGCCCGGCGAAACCGCCCAGATACTCATCGGCAGCGGCTACGGCGACGTTTCGGTGCTCTATGAAGTGGAAAAGAACCGCGTTATTGTGGACAGCCTGCGCTTCCTTCTGGACAACCAGCAGCGCCTGTTTGAACTGCCGGTGAAAGAAGCGGACCGGGGCAGTTTCTACGTCCATTTCACCTTCATCCGCGACGGCCGCCTCTACACCCACAGCCAGGAAATCACCGTTCCCTGGACCAACAAGCAACTCAGCTTTGAATACATGAGCTTCCGCGACAAACTGCTGCCCGGGCAAAACGAGGAATGGCGGCTCAAACTGAAGGACCACACCGGAGGCAAAGTCACCGCGGAAGTCCTGGCCTCGATGTATGACGCCTCGCTGGACGCTTTCCGCTCCAGCCAATGGCCGGTCAACGTTTATGGTAAAGTGCCGAAGTCGCGCGGCTGGCTCAATTATAACTTCGCGCCCATCGCCAGACTGTATCAGATCGACGTGCCGGGTTATTCCGGCTCCTATCCACAAAGACGTTTCGACACCTTCAACTGGTATGGCTACTATTCAGGATACTACGGCGGCAGGTATTTCATGAGCGATGCTATAGCCATGCCAGCATCGATGATTGTGGAGAAAGAGTCGGTGGGCAGTACCCGTGAGATCGAAATGGCCAAGCTGTCTGAACCTGCTATGAGCGATACAGGGGATATCATATCACTGCAAGCAGGTGTTACCAATCTGGGTGGAGAACTGCAAGCCCAGCCGGAAGACCTTTCCGGGGTGCAGGCGCGCGCTAATTTCGCCGAAACTGCCTTCTTCTATCCAGAACTCCGCACGGATGAAAAGGGAGAGGTCAGTCTGGCTTTCACGGTGCCCGAAGCGCTCACCAGATGGAAGTTTCGCGCTCTGGCTCTGACCAGGGACTTCCAGATCGGCAGCACGGAAAACACCACCGTCACGCAGAAGCCTCTGATGGTGCTGCCCAACGCCCCGCGCTTTTTCCGCGAAGGCGATAAGATCACTTTCAGCGCCAAGATCACTTCTTTGGACGAGACCGACCAATCCGGCACCTGCCAGCTTTTCCTCTTCGACGCCATCAGCATGGAGCCGGTGGACAGGGACTTTGGCCTGAACAAATCCCAGCAGCCCTTCTCTGTGAAAAAAGGAGCCAGCACCAGCCTGAGCTGGGAACTGTACGTCCCTTACGGCCTTGGCGCCGTCACCTACAGAGTGGTAGCCAGAGCTGGCGATTTCTCCGATGGCGAGGAAAACACTTTGCCCATCCTCACCAACCGCATGCTGGTGACGGAAAGCCTGCCGCTTCCGGTGCGCGGAAATTCCACCAAGTCCTTCACATTTGTCAAACTGCGCGACAGCGGCAATTCCAACACGCTCAGGCACCACAAACTGACTCTGGAATACACCTCCAATCCAGCCTGGTACGCCGTCCAGGCCTTGCCCTACATGATGGAGTATCCTTACGACTGCAACGAGCAAATCTTCTCGCGTTTCTACGCCAACAGCCTGGCCTCGCACATCGCCAACGCCAATCCCCGCATCAAACGCGTGTTCGAGTCCTGGCGCGACACGCCCAATTCCGCAGCCCTGCTTTCCAATCTGGAAAAGAATCAGGAACTGAAAGCGGTTCTGCTGCAGGAGACGCCCTGGGTGTTGGACGCCAAAAACGAAGGCCAGGCCAAACAACGCATCGGGCTGCTTTTCGACCTCAACCACATGGCGGATCAATTCAACGCGGCGCTCACCCAATTGCAGAAGAATCAGAGCCCCAGCGGTGCCTGGCCCTGGTTTCCGGGCATGCAGGATTCCTGGTGGGTCACGCAGTATATCGTGGAAGGTGTTGGCCATCTGGACCACCTGGGCGTCACTTCCATCCGCAATGACGCCAGGATCTGGAGCATGGTGGAATCCGCGGTCGA
>CAYXEF010000102.1:0-7882 GCA_964463825.1 uncultured Candidatus Cloacimonadota bacterium
TGAGTCCGCAATGATAGCCGGAGGGAAACGGAGAATCCGCGTATTCTGATCATGCTCAATAAGGGGGGAGCATAAGGCCACTACAGTTCTCTGCGCCTGGTTTGACAGCCCTCTGGATCCCCGGGGGCGGCCCGGCGGCAGGTCTTTGTTCCCGACGCAATCCAGGCACTGCAACATATTTGTTATGCCGCAACATCAGAGATACAGATCGGCGAAACAGGATAACCGATTGCCTGACAATATATTATGCTACTTTACCTGCGGCTGCCGCAACATAAATGATACAAAGCGCTTGCAAGCCCCGCACTAGGCATGCTACATAATATCTTGTCACACAATAAGATAAGAAATATGTCCCAAATTGGAACGTTACTTGCGATACATCCGGGCGTTACCGGTACAAGATGAAACGAAACCTAATCAAGGAGCTAACAATGAAAAGGAACTTAAACTGGAACCCGCGCCTTGTGCTCACAATGCTCATGATGCTCGGATTTGTCGTCAGCGTGGCAGCCGCTTCCATCAGCGGCACGATCACCGACGAAACTTCCGAGCCTGTAAATCACGCCTATGTGCAATTGATGCGCCTGGTCTCCAACGGCCCGAACGGAGAAATGCTGTATCGGACCACGCAGACCAATCCCGCCGGAGATTATACTTTCGATGACATTCAGGACGGCGATTATCACGTCTCCGCGATCGCGCCCCAATATTTGAGAAGTTTCTACGCCTCTCCCGAGGGAGAGATTCTGGTGGTGGAAGTGGATGCCGACGATCAGGAAGTGATCGGCATCGACATTCAACTTACCCCCCTGAACGGCCCGCCTCCCCCACATGACCACACCGGTGTAACCGGCCGTGTGTTCAACCTCACCGACCAGCCCGTGCCGCATGTGCCCGTGGGTATTGTCAGCCTCAGCGACCTCGACTCGCCCCTGCCCAATCTGATTTCGCTGACCAATATGAACGGATTTTACATGCTGGACGACATCCTGCCCGGCCAATACAAGACCTGCGTCCTGGCTCCCGGTCAGATACCTGTCGCCTATTCCGCCGAATTCACCATTGTGGAAGACGTCATGTTGGAAGACATCGACATCGTTTTCGACGCTCCTCCTCCCCCTGAACTTGGCTCGATTTCCGGAAATGTCATCGGTTATGAGCATCAGAACAACATGATGGAGAATGTCCGGCTGGTTACCCCCGACGCGCCCGACACCGTGTTGCCCGGCTTGATCGGCCATGTGGGCTGGAGCGGGTTTTACATCATCCGCAACATCCCCGTCGGCAGCTATCTGGCCTGTCTGGTGGACGAGGACAACGCGCCCGTGGTCTATTCCGCGCTGGTGACCGTTGTCGCCAACCAGATGATCGAGAATGTGAACATCATCGCGGACAGCACCTACGTGGGCTACAGCATTTCCGGCACGCTTTACGACACGGAAGGCCTGCCCGTCACCCAGGGCGTGGTCGAACTGCGCAGCGCCCCGGAAGATTTTCCGCCCAACCCGCCCTACGGCCATCAACACCTGCACATGACCGTCCATCCCGACACACTGGGCAATTATACCTTCACCAACGTCCAGGCCGGAGAATACATCATCAGTCTGTGGACGCCACAGGCCCCAGTGGTGTTCTATCCCTCCACTCTGGACATTGACGAGGCCGTGCCCGTGGTCGTGGTCGATCAGGATCTCAGCGGCATCGACATCACTCTGCCGGTGGTCGAAACCTACACCATCAGCGGCTACGTCCGCGATGCCGATACCCAGGCCCCCCTGGCCGGCATCAAGGTCAAGACCGACCGCATGGGATTCCACCATTTCCCCAGGCACGATCACCTCTTCCATGACGAGCTGCAGGCTCTGACCGACGCCAACGGTTTCTACTCCATCACCGGCCCCGAGGGTAACTATACTCTGGCGGCGGTGGATACCACCCACTTCTACCGCATCCAGTTCTACGATCACGCCTTCCTGCCTTTCCAGGCCACCGTGATCGAACTGAATCAGGACTACGCGGACGTCGACTTCGATCTCATCCCACGCCAGGACAGCCTCAATTGCAGCGTCAGCGGCTCCATCACCGAGAACGGCGAACCCGTCAGCTACCCCGTGATGGTGGTGGCCGTTTCCAGCGACGAGGATTGGGAAGACTCCACCGTCTCCGAAAACGGCAGTTACAACCTCAACCACCTGCGCCCCGGCGATTATTACATCATGGCCTATTCCCTGTACAGCCCGCCCGTGTACTACAACAACGTCTACACTTGGGAAGACGCCACTCCGGTCACCGTGATCGGCCATATCTCCGGCATCGATTTCAACCTCGCCAGTGCCGATGCGGACGGCCCCAGCAACCTCAACGGAGTGATCACAGACGGCTCGGACAACGCCTTGAGCAACGTGATGGTGATGCTGACCAATACCGGGAACGAGGTCGTCGGCTTTGCCAGAACGGACGCCAACGGCAGTTACACGATCGCCAACGTTCCCAGCGATTCCTACACGGTAGTGGCCTCCGGATTCGGCTACGCCACTGTGACCCAGGACATCTATCTGGACGGCAACTCCAACCTCGATCTGATCGTCAACCAAAGCACCGCCAGCGACGATCAGGTCATCCCAGTGGTCGCTGCCAAACTCAGCAGCTATCCCAACCCCTTCAATCCCAACACCACGATCTCTCTGTCGCTGGCCAAGGACTCCCTGGTCTCCGTGAAGATCTACAACGTCAAAGGCCAATGCATCAAGAACCTGCACAGCGGAAACGCCAAAGCCGGTACCCTGAGCCTGGCCTGGAACGGCACGGACAACCAGGGCAGAAACGTCACCAGCGGTATCTACATTGTCAGATTGGAAGGCAACGGCTTTACCGCCAGCCACAAGATGACGCTCATGAAGTGATCTCCTCCCTTCATACAATGACTCCTTCTTCGGGCCTGGCCCGGGGAAGGAGTTTTTTTTGTTGACGCCAAAAGGCCAGTGAATAGCTTATAACAAAAATGTTACAGTGGGTCCCGAGATGAAATTCACCGCAGACAGCATCAGCCAGGCCAAGCTCCTGTCAGTTCTGAAAGACAGCCCTCAGGCCGTCACCACTTTAGTCGAGGCCGCAGACGGCGTCAAATATATCGTGAAAAGCTTCCGGCCGGAGTGCGCCGCCGCGGCCCGCGCGGAATACCTCTTCCTGCAAACGGCCAGGGGCGAGGGCGTCATCCATGCTCTCGACCTGATTTCCGCAGAAAGCCCCGCCATCGTCATGGAGTATATTCCGGGTGAAACGCTCTCAGCCGCTTCTTTCAAGAGCTGGAAGGAATTCGAGATCTGCTTCGCCCAGCTGGCTCAAAGCGTTTCGCTCATCCACTCGCGCGGCATCTGCCTGAACGACCTCAAGCCGGAGAATATCGTCGTCAACCAAGGCAGGGCCTGGCTGATCGATTTTGGCCTGGCCACCGTCAATCTTTACTTCGAGCGCAATTTCCGCGGCACTCCAGCCTACGCGCCGCCGGAGAAGATCCTGCGGCAGAGCAATCACCTGGCCGGTGACGTCTTTGCCCTGGGCATGAGCATGTTTTTCTGTAAGCATGGCAAGACGATGATGGAGATCACTGGCCGCGAGGAATACAACCAGCTCATTCAACGGGAGGAGCTGTGGCAGCGGCAGCTGGAAGTGCTGGAGCAGGACGAGCTGGTCCGGTCCCTGCTCTGCCATGATCCGGCCAAACGGCCACGGGCGTTTGTGGTGGCGGAAGCCCTGGCCAAAAAACACAAACTCCAGCTGAGGTCATGGGAGAAGAGCTTTATCTCCAACCATGTATGGCGAAGCCAGACCGCCGCCGCAGAAAGGATCTGGAAACGCAAGACCCTATCCTGCGACTACCAGGACGAGCCTCAGGTCATCGAAAACCTGCTCTCCCTGTGGTCGGAAACGGGCGGCGAGAAACTCCTGATCCTGGATGAAAACCTCTTCATCTCCCAACCCGAGGAGTTTTTTCGTTCCTTCCCCTTCGGCTATCGCGAGAAAAACATCTACCAGCCCCATTTCGTCGAATGGCTGCAGGAGCAGCCCCTGAAGATCCTGCTCCGGAGATACCGGCAGCTCAGCCAGACCAATTTCTTCGACGAGATCCAGAAACGGACTTCGGCCATGCAGCTGTGGTTGGGACAGGAAAGCGACCTCAAATCCGTGGGCCCGCAGGAATTGAGCGAGATCCTCGCCGGCATTCCCGTAGCCAGGGAGCTAAAGGACAGACTCAAACAACAGCTGAAGTCGGCCAAGCCCTTCCACGCCAGATTGGTGCTGCTTTCTCTGTTCCGGCAGGATGAGGCCACCGCGGGCGGCAACGAATTGGCGGACTTACTGGCCTGGCTGAAGATCCCTCTGCCCCTGCTGTTGGCGGAGCAGGTCTGGGAAAACTGGTTTATCCTGGTGCAGGACGGTGTTCTCAACCGCCAACTCAGTTTTGACAGCAATTCCCTCCGGGTCGAATCGCCCGGTGTGCCAGCCAGAGAACCCGATCCAGCGCTCCTGGACCGCGTGCTGGAATATGCCTCCCGCAGCGGATTTGCCAATATCGCCGGCGAGATCCAGTTCCTGGCGGGCAAGCAGGAAGCGGCGCTGGAATTCTGGTCCCGCTATGTGGACGAGTTGATCAAAAAAGAGTACTTTCATTCGGCCTACGAGTTCGTGGGGCAGATCAAGCGGCGGATCAAGGCCCTGTCCTTTGATCTGCGCAAGAAAGAAGCTTTCCTGGCGCGCATCTGCGGTCACTTTGAGCTCTCCAACCAACTCTACGAAAAACTCATCGCAGAAAGCGAAGGCCAGTTGAAAGCCGTGTTGGCGGTGGACCGCGCCATCGTCCTTCAGGCGCTGCACCGCCATGACGAAGCCATTTTGTCCTACAAGGACGCGATTGAACTCTTCCGCATCCACAAAGACCTGAAAAGCCTGCTCCGCGCCATGAACAACCTGGGGGTGGTGTATTTTGGCCTGCAGAAGTTCTCCGACGCCGAACAGCTCTTCAACGATGTCCTGCAGGAGGCCCGGCAGCACGGCAACGTCCAGTTCGAGGCGATTTCCTACCTCAACCTCAGCGACGTCCAGCTCAAGCGCTGCGAGTGGAAACGGGTGCTCTACTACACCGACAAGGCCATCAATCTCAGCTACATCAACCAGAAATGGAACCTTTACGCCAACGGCAGCGTGATCAAGGCCCGCGCCCTTTTTGCCGGAGGCGATTGCGCAGCTGCGATCGGGCTGCTCACCACCCTCATAGACGACCCCAAGACCCGGGAAAACCTGTTGCAATACCAGGAGATCATCGCCTGGCTGCTGCATTTCTACGGTATCTGCGCCCCGGAAGAGGCCGATGCGACGGTGAATGAATGCGACCTCAACATCGCCACCATGCACGAAATCCTGCGCCGCGAGCTCTTTTTCTACTATCTGGGCCGCAAACGCTTTCTGCAGGCCGGGCTGTATCTGCGCGAACTGGATGAAGTGCCGGTCCTGAAAGCCTTCTTCGACTCGGACACCAAGCTGGTCCGGGAAAAAATGACGGAATTCAGGGCCGTCTCCGAACTGGATTCCTACCTCTATTACCTGACCCATTTCGTGCAGCTGTTTCCTGAGGCCGCCGCCAGCGATTGTCAGGACGAGATCGCCGAAGCGCTCAACCTCTACACTTACAGGCCTGTGGGCCTGTTGCTGGAGCGGGATTCCTGCTCCGGCAACCCAGCTGGCCATTGGGCTGATTTTCTGGAGCAGATCGCTCAGGCGGAAGACGCCCAACAATTGATGCAATTGGCATTGCAGCGCTGGCACAAGTTCGTCCAGGCGGATAAGTATCTCTATCTCAGCTACTCCGGCGGCCAGCCCACGCCACTGGCCGCCATTGATGCCTCCGGGCATGACTGCGACAGCGAAAACATCGTCCTCAGCCGCCAGATCCTGGATCTGATTGCCAAAACCGACGGCTTTTTCCATCTCTCTCCAGCCGCGCAATTCGTCAACGCCGATCCCGATTCCAGCCTGCTCGGCCTCGGCATCAATGCCGTCTGCGGCTACACGGTCCGAAGCGGCAGGCAGTTGAACGGCATCTTTTATTGCGATTCCACCCGGGAGATGGCACTGGACCAGGATGCCCAGGCCGCCTGCCAGATCCTGTTTTTGCTTGTCAATGCGGCCTTTGCCGGTTTTCAGCCGGAAGCGGTGGTGGAGGAATATGCGGAGCCGGACGAGCCGGAGGAGTTGGAGACGGCTTCGCAATCCATCATCGGCAAGAGCAAGCCGATGCGGGACGTGCAGGCCAAGATCGCTCTGGTGGCCGGACACAACGTCAATGTCCTCATCACCGGCCCCACCGGCAGCGGCAAGGAATTGGTGGCCCGGGAGATCCACCGGCAGTACATCGCCAAAAACCAGGGCCGCCGCAATACGCCCTTCGTGGCGGTGAATTGCGCCGCCATCCCGGAACAGCTCCTGGAATCGGAGCTCTTCGGCTACAAGAAAGGCGCCTTCACCGGAGCCGTGATGGATAAAAAGGGCAAACTGTTGCTGGCCGACAACGGCACCATCTTCCTGGACGAGATCGGCGAAATGCCCTTGCTGCTCCAATCCAAGCTGCTGCGCGTGATCCAGGACAAATTGGTCACCCCTTTGGGCAGCGATCAGGACGTCCCGGTCGATGTCCGCATCATTGCCGCCTCCAATCAGGATCTGGACGTAATGGTCCGGGAAAACAGGTTCCGGGCCGATCTCTTCTACCGGCTCAAGGTCATGACCATCGAGCTGCCGCCCCTCTCTGAGCGCCGGGAAGACATTCCGCTGCTGGCGATGGCCTTTCTGAAAAAGTTCAACGCCAAACTGCGCAAAAACGTCTCCGGCATCCACCCCGCGCTCCTGAACCACCTGCAAAACAGGGAGTGGAAAGGCAACGTGCGGGAACTGGAAAACGAGATGGAGCGGGCTGTCCTGTTCTGCGACAAGGAGCTCCTGACCCTGGAGGACTTCTCCGTGGATGCCGATTCCGGCTCCATCTTCCGTAATCTGCCGCTCAAATGGCAGCAGTTCAAAGACTACAAAAAGCGGGTCGAGGCCGAGTTGGAGAAACGCTATGTGCGCCAACTGCTCGCCGAAGCCGGCGATAACATCATGCAGGCCAGCAAGATCGGCGAATTGGACCGGATGCAGGTCTACCGGCTGCTGGGCAAGAAAAAGAGCGATTAAGCCCAATCCAAGCTGGGGGGCTTAAAGCGGCCATCCATGAGAAAAAGGGTCGGAATAAATCGTTTTTGACATAATCATCAACCGGGGTGAACTGGCAATTACAGGAGTTCATCGACGAAAAGTGCATCATTGATAACCGTGCTGCCACTGCTGGCGCTGCTGGCCGTTTCCTGCGGCGAGATCACCTTTCCCGGGCGGTTGGAAACGCCGCTGCTATCACCCGGCTCGGGTAACTACGCGGAAAATCCTCTGGTCACGATCACCTGCGCCACACCCGGCGCACGGATCTATTACACCAACAGCGGCAGCGAGCCAACCCGTAATTCCTTCTTTTACGCTAATCCCTTCAACATCAACCGCGGCACCACCATCAAGGCCAAGGCGTTCAAATCCGGGTGGGAGGACAGCCCCACGGCGTCCACCTTCTATTCAGGGATCACGCCTGCACCGGTAATTGAAACTGAATCAGGGAATTACAACGAATATGTGACCGTGGAGATAGGTTTTAATCCGGATTCGCTTACGGGACTGTGACTGAACTATGTGCAAGATTCACAACACCTTACGCTATATTGGCAGGCGCCGGTGAACGATGGTATCTTTCCCTGGACTCATTACCGCATCTACAACTTTGACGTCCTCTTCGCCGAAG
>CAYXEF010000103.1:0-7824 GCA_964463825.1 uncultured Candidatus Cloacimonadota bacterium
TCTGATTTGCCTGCTCTGCGGCAGTGCGCTCTTGGCCGACACCAATGTCAGCGGCACCATCGCCTCATCACAGACCTGGACTCTCGCTGGTTCACCATACGTTATCACCGGTAATGTCGAGGTTCTCGGCTCCTCCACTCCGATCGTGACCATCGAGGCCGGTGTTCAGGTGCGCTTCAATGCCGGAGCCTCGATCACCTTGGGGCACAATAACTATTCCAATCAGCGGGGCGGTATGATCGTGAACGGCACCGACGGCAGTCCGGTGCTCTTTACCGCCAATACAACAACTCCCACTGCGGGTCACTGGAACTACATCCGCAGCCATAATTACGCCTCGATCAATAACATCGCCTTCAGCCACGCGATCCTGGAATATGGCGGGAGCGGAGGGATCGGCATGCTCAATGTCCTGGGCGGAAACCCCTCCTTTGCCAATTGCACTTTCCGCTATTCCTCCAACTTTGGCATCTATCACGGCGCGAGTAATGTAACAGCCAGCGTCAGCGGATGTTCCTTTGAGAACAACGGCTCCTATCCCCTGTATTGGAATCCGCAGTTCGTCAGTTCGATCAGCGGCGGCAACTCATTCATTGGCAACGCCAGCCAGCGCATCCTGCTCAGATCGAATATCCTGACGGTAGCCGAGACCTGGACGGATAAAGGCGTGCCCTTTGAGATGGAAAACGACTTGACCCTGGAAAACGACGATGACTCGCTGGTCCTGCAACCCGGCGTCACAGTGCTTTTCCGCAATGGAAAGAGATTCCTGGTCGGCAACTCTACCTACTCCACGTATGCTGGCTCGGTGTCCGCCGCAGGCTCAATTCTGGCCGCAGTGGATCCAGTCCTGGGCTGGAACGGAGTGCTATTCCAGAAACATATTAAACCTTCGACCCTGTTCTCCTGTACGATCCGGGATGTGAATTCTGCTCCTCCTGGCGCTGTCACAATCAATTGTACCAGCACGGCTACCCTGGAGGATTGCCTCGTTACCGCCAACAACAACTACGCTGTTTACTGCTACAGCGGCAAGGCCTTCACCATGAGCGGCTGCTCTATTTCCGGCAATGCCATGACGGTGAGTATCTACGCCTGTGATATGCAGAAGCTGCTCACTGGCAATAGTTACACCGGCAACGTCGAAAATCGCATCCGTTGCCTGGGAGGCGATATTACCGCCAGTGCTAACTGGACAACGCAAAGCACACCCATATGGGTGACTGAGAACATTAATCAGGACGAGCCAGGGATATATACGCTTCAGATACCTGCTGGAACAGAACTGCAGTTTGATAGTGGCAGGGGCTTCTACATCGGTAGCACAAGTTACAGCAGTAACCAGCCCTGCCTAAGTGCCACCGGCGTGACTTTCAAGGCGTCAGACGCTGTGATGGGCTGGAACGGAATCAATTTCCGCGCTCATATGTCTCCTTCCAGCCTGGTCTCATGCACGATCCGGGACGTGGCCTCATCCTCGGGGGGTGCCGTTACGATCAGTTGCTTCAACCTGGCCACCTTGCAAAACTGCCTGTTCATCAACAACGGTACCTTTGCCGTCACCTGCATCTCGGGCCGGAACTTCGCAATGAGCGGCTGCACCCTCTCCGGCAACGCAAAAACGGTGAGCATCTACGCCTGCGATATGCAGAAATTGCTCAACGGCAATAGTTACACCGGAAACAGCGAAAACCGCATCCAATGCTTGGGCGGCAACATCACCAACAGCGCCACCTGGACCACGCAAAGCACTCCCATTTGGGTAACTGCGGACATAATCCTGGATGCAGTAGGTGCCCCGGTCCTGAATATACCCTACGGCACAGAACTTCAGTTTGCCAGCACAAAATACTTTAGTGTGGGAAGCACCATTTACTCCGACCACATTCCCGTACTAAACGCCACCGGTGTGATATTCCGGGGAGCCGAAGCTACCCCGGGTTACTGGACCGGCCTGATCTTCCGTTATCGGGGCGGAAACAGCTTGCTCTCCGGCTGCACGATCCGCGACGCCGGCTACAACAACGCAGCCGCGATCAACTGCTCCATCACCAATTCCACGATCACCGGCTGCACGGTCCAAAACTGCCTTGCGATCGGCATCTATCTGGCCGACAACAGCATCGTTGCGCTTTCCGGAAACACAGTCACCACCTGTGGCAGCTATCCGCTTTCCATCTACGCGGAGAAACTGCGAGCCTTGACCGGACAAAACCAGTTCACTGGCAACACTATCGACCGTGTACAAGTGCGGGCTGGGGACATCGGCACCAGCGGAACCTGGTACAATCCTGGCGTACCCTACCAACTGACCGGCTCCTGCAATATCACAACGCAAGTGGGTTCGCCGCACATCAAGATCCTGCCCGGAGCGGTCATCATGCTTCCTGACGGTGCAGGGCTTCACATCGGCAACACTGCCTACTCAGCAAATCTCGGATCGCTGGAAGCCGAAGGCGTGACCTTTACCCGCAGCAGCGAAACCGCTGTGCCAGCCGGCCTGGTCTTCTACCGTTATTCCACCATGGGAGCCTCTCACTTCACAAACTGCGTGTTTGAATATTTCCAGCGTGGCTCCACCCTCAGCGCCGTCTATGTGGATTACAACGACCCCGTCTTTGAATCCTGCGTCTTTCGTAATAATCCGGCCCAAGGTTTGGTGGTGACCTCGACTGGACGCGCTTCCGCAATCGACTGCCAGTTTCTGGATAACGGCGGGTATCCGATCAGCACCACTGCCACAGCCTTCGATGCAGTGAGCGGTACGGGCAACTACTTCACAGGCAACAACCCCAACCGCATCCTGATCAGCGGCGGGACCCTTGCCCAGAATTACACTTGGGACAATCCCAGCGTTCCGGTGGAAGTCACCACCCATATCTATGTTGATGCCTTAAACGCCCAACCAGTTCTGAAGGTCAATTCCGGGTTGGTCTTGCTGTTTCGCAGCGGCGTGGGCTTCTACGTCGGGAACGTAGCATATTCCAACCACAGCGGCGGACTGCAAGCCGACGGAGCTACCTTCTCTGCCCTGAACGGCACCTTGGGTGGCTGGGCTGGAATCACATTTAACCGCTACGCACGCAACGATTCCTACCTTTATGGCTGTGTGGTTGAAAACGCCGGAGGTAACGGCAATATCTACCTGAACAATTCCGCCTTGGCCTACATCGACGGCTGCGTGTTACGCTACGGCACTTACGGCGTTTACGCCAGCGGATCCCTTGCCGCACCTTCGCTCACCAAGAATTATATCCTCAGCAACGGTGTGGGAGTGTACTGCACAAGCAGCGCCAACCCGATCATCAGCGGCAGCCTTGGCAACGCCAACAGCATCGATGGCAACTCCACTTATGGTGTACAGAACACCTCTAGCAGTTTCAACGTGAACGCCCTCTACAACTGGTGGGGCGATGCATCCGGGCCCTATCACGCCAGCCTCAATAATGGCGGACTTGGTGATAACGTCTCCAACTGGGTGAACTTCGATCCTTGGCGCACAACAGAGATCGGCGATGCCCCAGCCCGCTTCCATCTGCTAAGTCCTGCCAACTCCAGCGTCGTGGAAACCCTCAGGCCTGTTTTGGATTGGGAGGAAGCCATCGATCCCAGCCCCGGGGACACGGTCACCTACACCCTTCTGATCGCGACCAACGTCGGCTTCACCAGCGGCCTGATCACCGTTGATGACCTGAGCGCAACCGTCTATCATCTTCCCGACGGCAGCCTGGATGACGATACCCGTTACTATTGGAAAGTGAGCGCCACAGACACCCAGGACCAAACAGTGTGGTGCTATGAGAGTTACTTCTACTTCGACACCGCCGTTCCCGAAGCGCCGCTGGCCTTCGGCCTGAGCACACCCGCCTACAACGAGACAGTGCACCTCACCAGCAACCTGCTCTCCTGGCAGGCAACCACCGACCCCGATCCCGGGGATTATGTGACCTACACCGTGTATTGGGATATCTCCGCCGGTTTCGAGACCGCGGGCTCATATACCACAACCGGAACCTCCGCCTGGTCTGGCTACTGCGCTCCCGGCAGCCTGATTTACTGGAAGGTGAAAGCCTTCGACAGCACCGGCCGCGAGACCTTCAGCCCCGTCTGGCGCTTCTTCGTGCATCCGGACGCCAAGCCACGCCCGCCGGTGTATTTCACCCTCACGCCCATGGGCGCGGATATGCTGGTGGAGTGGGATGACGTGCCCGGCGCTGATAGCTACGATATCTACTTCTCCACGCAGCCTTATAGCGGGTTCAGCCTGCTGCAGGCGAATGTTCTTAATCCGCAATACCTGCATCCGGGCGTGGCCAGCGGCCCCCGCGGCTTCTATTATGTAATTGCTAAAGACACCATGTGAGATTGATCTGACTTAGTCAAGCAGATAATCGTTAAGCGATAAGGAGTTATCATGAAATTCCGTCTTGCGCTTCTGATTTGCCTGCTCTGCGGCAGTGCGCTCTTGGCCGACACCAATGTCAGCGGCGTTATCTCCACTTCCCAAACCTGGACCCTCGCGGGTTCTCCCTACATCATCACCGGCGGCGTCGAAGTCCGAGGCAATCCCACCCCCATCATCACCATCGAAGCCGGCGTGCAGGTAAGGTTTAACAGCGGCGCCACGATCTACCTTGGTGACTGGAATTACTCCGATCAAATGGGGGGAATCACCGCCAACGGCACGGCCGTATCACCGGTGCTATTCACTGCAAATTCGGGCAGCCCCACACCGGGATACTGGAACTTCATCCGCACCCAGCCCTTCACCGGAGCCAGCAGCTTCAACTACGCCATCTTCGAATATGGCGGCAGCAGCGGCAACGGCATGTTCAGCGTCTATGGCGGAAGTCCCGGCTTCACCAACTGCACTTTCCGCTATTCCGCCAACTACGGCATCTACCACAACCACGACTCGGTAACGGCCAGCGTCAGCGGCTGCAGTTTCCAGAACAACGGCAGTTATCCGCTGCACTGGAATCCGCAGTTCGTGCCCTCGATCGGCGACAACAACACGTTCACTGGCAATACCAACCAGCGCATCCTGCTCAAGTCCCTGACCCTGACTAGCGCGGTCACCTGGTCGAACAAGGGCATCCCCTTCGAGATGGATACCGACCTGACTCTGGAGAACAACGCCAATCCGTTCATCATGCAACCCGGCACGGAGCTTATGTTCAAGAATGGCAGGCGGCTCTATATTGGAAACACCAACTATTCCGACAGGCGTGGGCATATCGTGGCCACCGGAGCCACCTTCAGCGCGGCGGATCCGGCTCTGGGCTGGTACGGGATAAGTTTCCTGGCCTTCACACTGCCCTCCACCCTGACTAACTGCACCATCAAGCAGGTGAACTCGGGACCCCCGGGTGCCGCCACGATCTATTGCGATAACACGGTTGCCTTTGAAAACTGCATCTTCACGGACAACGACAATTACGCCATCTACTGCTATCAGGGAAAGCCCTTCACCATGAGCGGTTGCACCATTTCCAACAATACCAAGACGGTGGGCATCTATGCCCATGACCTGCACAAACTGCTCACTGGCAACAGCTATACCGGCAACACGGAAAACCGCATCCACTGCCTGGGTGAGACCATCAGCGCCAGCGCCACCTGGACCGCCCAAGGCACGCCGATCTGGGTGACGGCCCATATCTACCTGAACGCGTCCGGTTCGCCAGTGCTGGAGATTCCCGCAGGAGTCGAGCTGCAGTTCAACAGTGGCTTATACTTCTTTGTGGGAGATATGAACTATGGCGACCACCTGCCGGTTCTGCATGCCACGGGCGCCACCTTTTGCGCCTCGGATCCGGTCGCGGGTTGGTATGGCCTGTATTTTTGCACTTATATGTCCCCATCCTATCTGGATTCCTGCGAGATCCGGGATGTTTACGTCGGTTCCCCAGGAGCGGTGCAGGTCCGCTGCAACGCCCTGCTCACACTGCAAGACTGCGTGTTGACCAACAACCATAGCTATGCCGTGTATTGCTTGTCCGGTAAGTCCTTTGCCATGAGCGGCTGCACTATATCCAACAATGCCCAGACCGTTAGCGTCTACGCCTGTGACATGCATAAACTTCTGGGCGGCAACAGCTATACGGGCAACACGGAAAACCGTATCCACTGCCTGGGTGAGACCATCAGCGCCAGCGCCACCTGGACTCCCCAAGGTACGCCGATCTGGGTGACAGCCCACATCTACCTGAGCGCGCCCGGTTCGCCAGTGCTGGAGATTCCCGCGGGAGTCGAGCTGCAGTTCAACAGTGGCTTATACTTCTTTGTGGGAGATATGAACTATAGCAACTACCTGCCTGTTCTGCATGCCACGGGCGCCACCTTTTGCGCCTCGGATCCGGTCGCGGGCTGGAACGGGTTGTATTTCAACACTTTCATGTCCCCCTCCTATCTGGATTCCTGCGTGGTACGGGATGTGAGCGCCAGCGTATTGGGAACGGTGCAGGTGCGCTGCAATTCCCTGCTCACCTTGCAGGACTGCTTGTTCACCAACAACAGCACCTACGCCATCTATTGCTACTCCGGCAAGTCCTTCGCCCTGAGCGGCTGCACCCTCACTGGCAACGCCAAGACCGTGGCCATCTACGCCGGCGATGTGCAGAAACTGCTCACCGGAAACATCTACACCGGCAACACTGACGACCGTATTCACTGTCTGGGCGGCAATATCACGGCCAGCGCAACCTGGACCACGCAAAGCACGCCCATCCTGGTTACGGAACATATCTACTATGACCATAGCGGCGCTTCGGTGCTGAGCATACCCTTCGGCGTGGAACTGTGCTTTGCCAATGCCAGGGCTTTTTATATCGGCAGCCCCTATTATTCAGACCACCATCCAGCGCTCAATGCCACCGGCGTCACCTTCCGCGGTGCTGAATCGACGCCAGGTTATTGGGCGGGGATCATAATGTACGTCTACGGCAACGCCAACCTGCTCTCCGGATGCGTGATCCGCGATGCCGGCTTCAACAACACCCCCGCCATCCACTGCGACATCGCCACCTCCACCATCACGGGCTGCACGATCCAGAATTGCCAGGCCAAAGGCATCAACCTGGCCGATAACAGCATGGTGTCGATTTCCGGCAACATCGTCACCACTTGCGGCTCCTATCCGCTCTCCATCCAGGTGGAGCGGCTGCGCGCGCTGACCGAGGCCAACGACTTCACCGGCAACACCGTCGACCGCGTGGAGGTCCGGGCCGGGACCGTGGCCACCAGCGGAGTCTGGTACAATCCCGGCGTGCCCTATCAGCTGACCGACCACTGCTACATTGACCACTCCAACGCTCCCCATATCCAGATCCTGCCTGGCACCGTCGTCATGCAACCCAATGGAGTGGGTCTGTTCATTGGCAGCCCCTACTATTCTGACCACGGTGGCTCGCTGGAAGCCGAAGGGGTGACTTTCACCCGCAGCGGGGAAACCGCCGTGCCCCTGGGCTTGATCTTCTACGACTATTCCACCCCCAATGCCTCCACCTTTACCAACTGCACCTTCGAATACCTGCGCAACGGATCGCAGTGCGCCGTGTATGTGGATGGCGCAGATCCGGTCTTCAATGGCTGCGTGTTCCGTTATAATCCTGCCCAGGGGCTGTTCGTCACAGCCTCGGCCAGGCCTGTAGCCAGCAACTGCCAGTTCATCGGCAACGGCGGCTATCCCATCAGCACCGCAGCCAGCGCCTTCGGCACCCTGAACGGCGGCGGCAACACGTTCAGCGGCAACAATCCCAACCGTGTCTTACTCGGTGGCCAAACCCTCTCTGCCAATTACACCTGGAACGATCCCGGCGTGCC
>CAYXEF010000104.1:0-7799 GCA_964463825.1 uncultured Candidatus Cloacimonadota bacterium
AATAATCCTGTATCCAGCCGGCCACAGCTTCCCGGTCCTGGCCGAAGCCATCCTGGGGCATGGTCACGCGGAGCGTCGAGTCCGGAAGGTATTCCATGACCAGGTATTCGAGATTTTTTCCTTCGACCACATCGGTGTCGTAGTCGAAGACCTGCAACACATTGGGATGACGTATCTTCGCCATGGCCTGCACTTCGCGCCGGAAACGCTCGATCTCCGACGCGAGCCCTTCATCCCGCTCTTCCAAGGACTCGAGGAAATTCTGCGAGATGACTTTCAAGGCGACATTGCGTTCAAGGTTTTTTTGATGAGCCCGGTAGACGTCGCCCTTGCCCCCGGAGGCGACATGCGCAAGGATTTCCCATTTTCCGTTTAAAACGAGTCCGGCGGGCAACGGATTGCGCGGCTTTCTTGTTCCGACTTCCGTCCGCGCCGTCGCCGTCGCTTCGCCTTGATCCAGAGGCCGATCGCTTGAAGTCATAACTCACGTCCCCGCGCATTCAATACTTGTTGCATGCCGTCATACTACAGGTTCCGCCTTCAGCTGCAGGCATCTGTTTCAGGGAGACTCCATACTTTTTCCGCTTTCTGCGCCTTGACAGCAGAGGCGTCAGCCAGCAACGGTAGACACCTTTATGCAAAAAAAGCACCAATTAAGGCCAAGAACGCCAGCCCCAGGGCCGACCCGGTCACCGTTGCAGCTTGGCAAGGAGCGTTTTCCGCGTAATGCCGAGCTGTTTGGCCGCTTCGGTCTTGTTGCCGCCCGTGACCTCCAGCGCCGCCAGGATGGCCTCGCGTTCAACCGCTTCCAAGGGTTGAATCGTCGTCTGCCCAACTGGCGGCCGTCCCTGGCCGGACTCCATTCCCTGCTGCGCGTACGTCTGGGCGACACCATGCGGCAATTCCTTCTCTGTGACAAAGTCGCCTGGCATGAGCACGACGGCCCTCTCCACCGCGTTTTCGAGTTCCCGCACGTTGCCGGGCCAGCCATGCTTGAGGAGCAGGTCCATAGCCTGAGGAGTAAATCCCTTGGCAACCTTCCGGTTGGCCTCGGCGAACCTGCGCAGAAAGTGCATGGCTAAAAGCGGAATGTCCTCGGCCCGGTCCCTTAGCGGCGGGACGGGCAGGGTCATGACATTGAGCCGGTAGTACAGGTCTTCCCGAAACCGCCCAGCCTCGACCTCCGTTTTCAGGTCCCGGTTGGTGGCCGCCACAATGCGCACGTCCACGCGCAGGGTCCGGTCACTGCCCACCCGCTGGATTTCCCGCTCCTGGATGGCCCGCAGAAGCTTGGCTTGCATGGCGGCGGCGGTTTCGCCGATTTCGTCGAGAAAGATGGTCCCCTTGTCGGCCTGCATGAAGCGCCCCTCGCGGCGCTTGTCCGCTCCGGAAAAGGCCCCTTTCTCGTGACCGAAGAGCTCGGATTCGAGCAGCGTTTCGGTCAAGGCGGCGCAGTTGACCGTGACCAAGGGACCGTCGCGGCGGGAGCTGTTGGCATGGATGGCCCGGGCGACGAGCTCCTTGCCCGTACCGGACTCCCCGGTCACGAGCACCGTGGCCTCGGAGGGCGCGACCATGGCCACCATGTCCATGAGCCGGCGCATGGCCGGGCTGCGGCCGGTTATGGTGCGGGGATCGAAGGCGGAAACCAAGCGCCTCCGAAGCTCCCGGTTCTCAGCCTTGAGCGAGACGTGCTCCAGGGCGCGCTCCATGGTCAGCCGCAGGACGTCGAAGTCGAGCGGCTTGGTCAGATAGTCGTAGGCCCCGGCCTTGATGGCCTCCACCGCGGACTCCACGTTGGAATAGGCGGTCATGATGAGGATGGGGATGGCCGGATTATAGGCCTTGATGGCCGTTAGCGCCTCGATGCCTCCCATGACGGCCATGCGCACGTCCATAACGATGAGGTCAAAGGGCCTTTCCTTGGCCAGGGCCACGGCCTTGGTCCCATCGTCGGCTCCGGTGGCCGCGTAGCCCCAACCGTTGATGAGGGCCAAAAGGATGGTGCGGTGGCTCTGGTCATCGTCCACGACCAGGATGGTAGTCTTGGCTTTGGCAGGCATGGTGCCCTCCGAATCAGGCGCGGGCTGGCAGGAATATGGAAAAGACCGAACCCTGCCCGGGCGTGCTTTTGACCTGGATTTTCCCCTGGTGCGCCTCGACCAGCTTCTGGACGATGGCCAGGCCCAGGCCCGTGCCCGAGGGTTTGGTCGTGAAATAGGGATTGAAAATGTTCCCTAGGCTTTCTGGCGGGATACCCTGGCCGGTATCCTCCACGTCGATGCGCACCCGGTCCCGGGCGGCCTCGTGGACGATCCGGACGGACAGGAGGCCGCCGTCCATGGCCTGGACGGCGTTGAGACACAGGTTGAGCAGGACCTGAGCGAAGCGGTCGGGGTCGACGGCGACCTTGGGCAGTTCCCCGTCATGGGCAATGACCAGCTGCACCTTGTGGGCGGTCGCGTCCGGCCCGATCAGGCGCAGGGAACGTTCGACAAGTTCCACGAGATCCGCCGGACGCAGCTTGACGTCCGAGGGGCGGGCGAAGTCCAACAGTTCGGTAATGACCCGGTTGAGCCTGTCCACCTCCCGGGCCATGACCCCGGCCAGCTCCCGGCCTTCGCTGCCGGCGGCGAAATGGCCTTCGAAGTATTTGGCCACGCCCTTGATGGAGGACAGGGGATTTCTGATTTCGTGGGCCACGCCGGCGGCCAGGCCGCCCAGGGCGGCCAGCTTTTCCCTGCGCCGGACCTCCTCCTGGAGCCGCCGCACCTCGCCGAGATCCCGAAAAATATAGATGTTGCCCAGGTGCGCGCCTTCCTCGTTGACGATCCTGGAGGCGCTCACACTGAGCGGCAGGCTCTTCCCGCCGTCAAAGGAGCACTCGGTTTCGCGCTCTGCCACCGGCTCCCCGGCCTCGATGACCTCCTGCAGGCCGCACCATGCCGGGGGAAGGACCTCCCGGGGCAGCTTGCCGACGACGTCGGCCGCCTTGATGCCGGCGATCCGTTCGGCCGCGCCGTTGACCACGGCCAGGCGGCCGTCGCTGCCCGTGGTGACCAGCCCCACCGGAAGATTGTCGACGATCTCCGTGGCGAACGCTCTGACGTTGTTGAGTTGCTGCCTGGAAAGGCGTGAGCTTTGGGCCCAGAAGAGGATTAAAACGCCGCCCACGCCGAGCAGGAAAAGGATGGCCGCCAGCACCACGGAGTTACGCGTGTCCTCGGCCAGGGCCGCCTCGTACGGGGCAAGGTCGAAGTCGGCGAAGATGACTTGCCGTCCGGCTCCCGGGGCCGCCTGCGATCCGCTCCAGGGACAGGCATGCCCTTCGGCTTCCTCGCTGCAGTCGTCGGTCTCGGCGCGCCCCAGCCCGGGTTCGAAGGCGCGGTAGACCTCGAAGGCCTTGCGTCCGCCCGGCAGGCTGGTGATCCGCCATTTCTCCCGCGCCGCCACGCCCAGGGTCGCCATGGTTTGCGGATCGTAGAGGCGCTGGCCGATCATGGTCTTGTCGCTGTGGGCCAGGATGCGGCCGTCGGCATCCGTCACGGCCAGTCGGAGGACGCCGGGCTGGCGCGCCGTTTCCCCGAGCAGGGCCTGGAATTGCTCTCCGCGCCAGTGCATCCCCAGTCCCAGGCGCGCCCCGGCCTCGAAGGCCCGGATGAACGCCGTGCCTTTTTCGAAAAGCGTCTGCCCGGTCAGGGCTTTTTCCCGATGCGTGTTGCGCGTGGTCATCACGGCCATGACCACGGCCAGGATGATGACCGAACCGAAGTAGAGCCAGGGCGGTATATTGGCCAGAAATCGTGGTCCCGGCCTGGATCGGGTCTGCATGATCGCCTTCCTCTTGCGCGGGCGTGGCCTGCCGGCTGCCACCCTTCGAGTGAAAAGAGGACGCCCGTGTAAAAAGTAAACGGACAAGCCGAAGTGTGTCGAGTAGAATTTACTCGCTTTATCCCGCCTCACGTCGCCTGCCATTTCCTGCTATGAATTTATCCTTTTATTTCCGTGGATATCTTTGCGCCCGACTTTGGCACGCCTGTTGCCTTGGCAGGATCATTCGGCGCTATCGACGAGCCGGACAACCCCACGCCAGACCGGGAGGTCGCACATGATGTGGGAATGCGAAGTCCCCGGCCCCGTTCCCTGGGGAGGAGGGTATCTTTTCTGGGGACTGGCAACGACGCTGCTTGTCGCGGCCGTTCTCGTGGGGGGCTTCTTCCTGCTTGGCTCGGAAAAAGCCCACAAGACCCGCCGCGCCGACAGGGAGGACTCCCTGGACATCATAAAGGTCCGGCTGGCCAAGGGAGAGATCGACCAGGAAGAGTATCTGGCAATGAAGAAGATCCTGGAACAAGCGTAAAACCAACGGGCGTTGTCTCACAAAAAAACTAAGGAATCTAAAATGCTGTCGATTGTCGCGCGTCGCATGACCATAGGCCTTGGCATCGCCCTCGTCGTCGGCTCGCCGTTTAAAACAACCCGCGTTCACTTGGAGGAATGATGTATCTGGCAGCGCACTTGGCCCTGCTCCTGGCCATGCTCGCCTCGCTTGTCGGCGGGGCGCTGGCTTGCATGGAAGCCTGGAACGGGCAACGACACAAACTTCCCTGGCTGGAACGCAGCCAGGACGCAGCCGTTTTCCTGATGGCCTGCGCCTCAGCGACGCTTCTGGGCGGCCTGCTCTCCAGGGATTTTTCCCTGGCGTATGTCGCGGATTACACCGACAGCCTGTTGCCACTTTTCTATACGGTCACCGCCTTTTGGGCCGGCCAGGCAGGTTCCCTGCTCTTCTGGGGCCTGACCATGGGCCTGGCCGGGACGGTCTTTGCCCGCACGGACCGCTACAAGGCCCTGGCCCCGGCCACCAAGATCCTGTTCTGGCTCTTTTTCCTGGCGCTCCAGGCCTTTTTCCTGGTGCTCCTGACCGGCCCGAACACCCCCTTCGTCTCCCTCGCCTTGCCGCCGGCGGACGGCAAGGGGCTCAATCCGCTGCTGCGCAACGTGGGTATGATCTTCCACCCGCCCCTGCTTTTTATCGGCTACGCCGGCTTTGCCGTCCCCGCCTGCCTGGCCCTGGCGGCCACGCTCTCCGGCGAAGGGCGCGCCTGGCTCGAGGCGGCCCGCAACTGGATTCTCGGGTCCTGGGCGTTTCTGACCGCCGGCATCCTGCTTGGCGGCTGGTGGTCCTATATGGAACTCGGCTGGGGCGGCTACTGGGCCTGGGATCCTGTGGAAAACGCCTCGCTCATTCCCTGGTTCGCAGCCACGGCCCTGGTGCACACCTCGCTGCTGGAGCGGCGTTTCGGCGTGCTGCCGCGCACCAATGTCTGCTTGGCCTGTCTGACGCTGATCCTGTGTCTTTTCGCCACCTACCTCGTGCGTAGCGGGGTGGTGGAATCCCTCCACGCCTTCGGCGACGGCGGCGTGGGCGGGCCGCTGCTGGCCGGCGTGCTGTTCGCCGTCACCCTGACCGTGCTGACGGCCGCCGCCCGGCCGCGCCGGGGTGCCCCGACGTTGCCGGAACTTGGCAGCCGTCCGGGGCTCATGGTCGTGTCGGTCTGGCTGCTCCTGGCCCTGGGCCTGGCCGTCCTGCTCGGCACCATCTGGCCGGTCGTCAGCCAGTTGTGGGAGCCAAGCCCCAAGGGGGCCGAACAGGGTTTTTACAACACGGTCTGCCTGCCGCTGTTCACGCTTTTGACCGTGGTCATGGCCCTGGCCCCATGGTTCGGCTGGACCGGCGGCCCCAAACGCCGGGACGTGCCCGCCGGCCTAGCCGGCCTGTGGCTGGCCTTGACCACCGTCGGCGCCTTCCTGGGCATACGGCCCATCCTGGCCGTGGCCGGGGTCTCGGCCGCCGTGGTCGCCGGCCTGTCCGTGGCCCTGCTGCTGGTCCTGGTTCCGGGTTCGCTGCGGAGCCGCCGGTTCTGGGCCAGCCACGGCAGCCATCTCGGCCTGGCCGTCATCGTCCTTGGCGTAGCCGTGTCCGGGCCGTTCCAGCGCAGCCACGAACAGGCCCTGTCTCCGGGAGAGTCCTTCGAGTTTGGCGGCTACCGCTTCACCTACCAGGGCCTTGGCGCGGCCGACACGCCCGGGCAGGAGATCACGCGCACGGAGGAAGCCCGCATCGCGGTCAGCCGCGACGGCAACCCCGTGGGCATGCTCGCGCCCCAACGCCTGACCTATCGCAACTACGACCATCCGCACACCGAGGTTTCGACGCTCCTCGGCCTTGGCGACGAGCTCTACGCCACGGTCCACGACCTGGACGGCGAGCGCCTGACCCCGCTTAAGGTCAGCGTCAATCCCATGGTCAACTGGGTCTGGATCGGCAGCATCCTGGTCTGCCTGCTGCCGCTTATGGCCATCCGCCGCAAACCTGGGTCGGCAAGTCCGAAGGAAGGTGCGGCATGACGCCAAAACCAGCCGTCGCCGTTCTCGACCATCCCCTGCGCAAGCCCGTGCTGGCCGTCATGGCCGCGGCCCTTTTCGCCCTGCTCGTGACCTCGTTTCTCGACCGGACCATGGTCCAGGCCGGCCGTCCGGCCCGGACCCAGGCCAAAGGCAAAGGCCCCATGGCCGTCGTACCGGAACTCATGGCCAAGCTCCAGCAGAACCCCAATGACGAGGAAACCATCCTGAAGCTGGCCGACGCCTTCATGGGCGGCAAGGACTGGCAACGGGCCGAACACTTCTACGGTGAGGCCCTCAAGATCAATCCCAAGAATCTTGGAGCCTTGTTCCACCGCGCCATCGTCAACCTGGAGCAGGCACGCTTCCCCGAAGCTGTCGGGGATTTCAAGGCCGTGCTCGCCATCAAGCCGGATGTGGCCGAGGCCCATTACTACATCGGCATGGTTTCCAAGTACGAGCTCAAGGATCCCCAGACCGCCAAGGAGCACCTGGAAAAGGCGCTTGCCCTTGCGCCCAGGGGCAAGGAACTAGCCGCCGAGACACAAAAGGAACTGGAAAATCTGCAACCGTGAAGCGAAAGGAGGCATGATGCGGCAAGGAGAGCGGAAACCTTCGCGCCTGGCCAAGACCTTGGGGCGGTGCGCCTTCGGCCTGTGCCTGGCGACGCTGGCCGCAGGCCTGTCCGCCCCGGCCGACGCCGGCAAGCCGGGGACGGCCCCGGCTGCCGTCAAGGCCAAGAAACCGCCCAAGCGTGTTTCCTCGGGCTTCGGCACGCGAAGCGACCCCTTGGGCAAGGTCAGACGATTCCACAAAGGCCTGGACATCGCCGGGCCGGCCGGCCAGCCCGTGCTGGCCTACCGGGAGGGAACCGTGGTGTTCGCCGGTTGGAAAGACGCCTACGGCCGCGTGGTGGACATCGACCACGGCAAGGGCCTAAAATCGCGCTACGCCCACCTGCAAACCATCGCTGTCAAGCGGGGGGACCGGGTCGGCAAGGGGCATTCCCTCGGCCGGCTGGGGCGGACCGGCCGCACCACCGGCAACAACCTGCACTTCGAAGTGCTGGTCAACGGCAAGCCGACCGATCCCGACAGCCATCTCACCGACGCCGGAGACTTGCTGCGGAAAGGAACTCGCGGCAGTTGAGCAGCGCGCATTCTGCTGTTCGCCGCATTGAGTTTGCCCTGGAAGGCTGCCCATCAGGGGCAGGCCTCTAAACAAAGTCCCCCTGCACCGCGCAGGGGGACTTCTCAAACTAACCTACACAAATTCTCAAACTAAGTTGCGCGTTCTAACAGGAGATCCCCGCGCAGGGGGCGACTGGCAGCACCACGCAAACCCCGGACCACGGACCAAGCTTCAATCCACGCCCCCGCGCAGGGGGCGAC
>CAYXEF010000105.1:0-7781 GCA_964463825.1 uncultured Candidatus Cloacimonadota bacterium
AATCAACATACCAAGTTTGTCCATAAAAACTTTGCGCGACCCTGTCCGGACACCGGCTGTGGCGACCAAGGGGACCAGTTTGCTTGCCAGCTGCTTGTTTCGCGCCCAAGACCGATCCAAGATCCTCTCCAGATACACTTTTAACACAAATCCAGCCCGCAGCCGGATACCTTGGCTCCCGCTATCATTGCGGACTCACTGCGGACTCATTACGGACAAAGTCCGCAGTGAGTCCGTAATGAGTCCGCAATGATAATGGGGGCGGGGCGGGATTTTAGTTGCCATAAAACTATAGCAAAGACGAAATGTTGCCTAAAAGATCAGGGTCTCTTCCTAACCGAGTGGGTAAGGCACACTGATTGGCTCAAGTTCCTTTTATACAGTTAAGCCCCGGAGGGCGCGTCAGATCATAGCGGTGGGTGCGCGGCAAGCGCAGCTTGCAAGCCCCCCCGACCCGATCACCCCTATACCCGAAAGAGCCCCGGAGGGCGCGACAGACCCGGATATCAGGCCAGCATTAGAATGATGATCATTACTATCTGAGCTAGTTCAATCAATATCTGCCATATCCTGCATAGACAAGGTTCGCCAAATGTCTGTCGCACCCTCCGGGGCTCAATGTGTTGTTGTTACTACATTCCGGGGGGCATCGCTTGCCACACCACAAACTCGCTGCGCTCCTTTGTGAGGACCCCCGTTCGCTCGCACCCACCGCTATGATCTGTCGCATCCTCCGGGGCTTACCCACTCGGTTTGCAAGAGAGCCTAGCAAAGGCAAAAAATTGCCTAACAGATCAGTTCAATTCCTGATTGCCCCACAGCTGCCAGTTGCCGCCGGAATAGATGAAATAGGAGGCGTCGCC
The DNA here is from genome assembly GCA_964463825.1 of uncultured Candidatus Cloacimonadota bacterium. GTDB lineage: Bacteria > Cloacimonadota > Cloacimonadia > Cloacimonadales > Cloacimonadaceae > Syntrophosphaera. The sequence goes on from CAYXEF010000105.1 coordinate 864, forward strand.
GCTGGTTTGGGGATCCTCGTAACTGAGGTTGCCTCCGGAGGAAAAAAACTCCAGGCGCAGGAACACGGTCGCGTAATAATCCTCGATCAAGACCTGCGAGACGGTGCATTCAAGCAGTTCGTAGTTGGCGCGCCGCTGATACCAGAGATTCCTCAATTCGTTGATGTACATGCCGTTGTGGCGGTAGTCCGGATGCACGTGCGCCATGATGCCTTCGATGTCCTGCCAGTTGAAATCGCGCTCGATATCGTCGATGATGCCGCGGATCTCCTCTTCGGCCGCGGATACGCTCTGTCCGTCGCAGGCGGCAAAGAGCAGCGGCAGGAGCAAAAGCCAGGCCAGACGGCGCATTCAGCCTCCGAGAACGGTTTGCGCGAGTTCCAGTACGGCCAGGACCTCCACGTGCCAGGTGTGGGGAAACATGTCGCAGGGCTGGATGGTGTGCAGGGCGTAGCGGCCATCCGCAAGCAGGAATTGGAGGTCGCGGCGCAGGGTGTTGGGCGAGCAGCTGAGGTAGAGGACGCGGGCCGGAGCGGCATTGATAATCGCTTGCAGGGCAGATGGATGCACACCTCCGCGGGGCGGATCCAGCAAAATCGCCGTGGGCGTTTCCATGCCCTGGCGGTTCGCGGCGGCCAGCAAGGCGGGCAGGGCGTCTTCGGTCCTGGCGCAGAGAAAGCTGGCGTTGGCGATGCCATTCGCTTGGGCGTTGAATTCGCCATCAGCGACGGCGGCGGGATTTTCCTCGATACAGAGTACCTGGCGCACGGATCCGGACAAAGCCAGGCCGAGGCTGCCGGTGCCGGAAAAGACATCGTAGAGCACGTCCTGCGGGCTAAGTTGCTCCCGCAGCAAGTCCAGGATCCGCTCCAGCAGCGGGATGTTGACCTGCCAAAAGCTGCGGTAATGCGCCCGGAAACGCAGCCCGGCCAGTTCGTCCTCCAGCCAGGGCTCGCCCCAAAGGAGCTTTTCTTCCGGGCCGAGAATAACGTTGCCGCGTTGGCGGTTGATATTTTGCACGATGCCGGCCAGCTGGGGAAACTCACTGGTGAGCGCGTTCACCAGCAAGCGGGTGAAGGGGAGTTTGGCTCCGCGGGTGACGATGATGAGCAGGATTTGGCTCTGGTCGCGGTTGCAGCGGAAGCCGAGGTGGCGCAGGCTGCCTTGGTGCGCGGCCTCGTCGTAGGCCTGGACGCCGGCTTTCTGCATCAGTTCCAGGCAGCGCCGGGCGATGCGGTCAAACAACGGCGGATGCAGCTGGCAGTCCTGATGCTCGACCAGCCGGTGCGACCAACGGGCGTAAATCCCGCAGACCAGGCGTCCGTCCACCTGCGCCACCGGCAGCAGGGCTTTATTGCGGTAGTGCCGGATCTCCGGCGAGGCCAGGGTTGCGGGGATTTCCAGCTGCGGGGCCAGGGGCTGCAGCAGTTCGCGGATCAGACTTGTCTTTGCGCTTAATTGATGGCCATAATCCAGGTGCAGCCAATCGCAGCCGCCGCAGGCGGGATCAGCAGCGAAAACCGGACAGGGCGGGTTGATCACCCCAGGGCCGCGTTCCGCCCAGGATCTGGCTCTGGCAAATGCCATGTCTTTGCGCTCGCGGACCAATTCGGCTGCGATCTCGTCGCCGGGCGCGGTGTAGGGCACGAAAACGGCCTTGCCTTCCGCGTGGCCGAGTCCGCAGCCGCCCAGCGTCAGTTTCTCTATCCGGAGCGGAAAATGCTGCTTCACACCATCATCTGGCGCAGACGTTCGATACGTTTTTCCACCGGGGGGTGTGTGGCAAAGAGTGATAGCATCTGGGCGCTGTTGATCTTGGCCAGGGAAAAGGCGTCCTTGCGCTGGGTGCGAACGTGGCCCGCGCTGATCTTTTCCAGGGCCGTGATCATGTGGCCCGGGCTCGTGAGCTTGGCGGAGCCGGCGTCGGCGACGTATTCCCGGGCCCGGGAATGGGCTGCCAGGGCGATATTGGCCAGGATCATCAGCACGTTTTGGATCATGATGGCAATGACGGATTGGCCTGCCGAGTTCATCAGGCCGCCTCCGCCGCCCTCTTCCCGTTGTCCGCGCCGGCCGCTGAGGATGGCGGCGATGATGTTGGCCAGAAAGAGCACGAAGGTGTTCACGGTGCCCATGAGCAGGGTGGTGGTGACCATGTCTCCCTCCGTGACATGGGTCATTTCATGTCCTGCCACGGCGGCGAGCTCGTCCGGGTCGAGGTTCTGCATGATGGCGCTGGAGAAGGCGATCAGGGACTTGTTCTTGGAAGCGCCGGTGGCGAAGGCGTTGTTGTCCGGAGATTGGTAGATGCCGAATTCCGGCATGGTGATGCCTTTGTTAGCGGCCATTTTCTCGATCGTGTCGTAGAGGTAGAGAGCCTTGCCGCTGGCGGTATCGCGGGTCAGCGGCTGGATTTTGTAGGAGGATTTGGCCAGCGCCTTGCTGGCAAAAAGCGAGATCACCGCGCCCGCGAAGCCAAAAATGGCGCAGTAGAACAACAGCCCGATCCAATCCTGGGGCTGGATCCCGACGAATTGCATGATGGCGCCCAAGACCGCAAGGACCAAGGCATTGACGGTGAGGAAGAGTCCCCAGCGCTTGACGATTGCTTTCATGAATGGATTCTCCTGTTTATTTCAGCATTAGCATTTTCTGTGTCTGAGTGTATTCCCCGGATTGCATCCGGCAAAGGTAAATCCCGCTCGCGGCCTGCCTGCCCGCGTCGTCGCGTCCGTCCCACACGAGGCTGTGATTGCCCGCGGGATAGTCCGCCTGGGTCAGTTGGCGCACCAATTGGCCTCTTTGGTTGAAGATCCCGATGCGTACGTTAACTGCTTGCTTGAGCGCGAACCGGATCGCGGTGCCTGTGAGGAAGGGGTTGGGACTGTTGCGCAGCAGCGCGGTCTCCGGGGCGGCGGGAGGATTCTCCGGATTGGAGGAAAAAGTGTACTCGAAGATGTTCGACGGGCCGCTTTCCGTAGCGCCGAACATCGCCGTGGCATGATACACATAGGTTCCGGGGCTGGTCACGGTATCCGTCCATTCAGCCCCTATTCCAGGTGCGGCCTCTTGAATGAGGGTATTGTTCCGGTAGAGCCTGTAGCCGGCCAATCCTTCGGGGATGACACTGAAATGATAGGCCAAGTAAGAGGCGTAGAGATAAAGCACATCAGGATACTCGTCGATCCATAGGCCTACAAGATGCGGCGCCAGCACCTCTGCAAGTTGGAAGTCATCCACATCGCGGGCCGTGAAGTAATTGCCATCAGTGCGGGAATTGGGAATGCCGGTGATGTTCAAAAAGTTCGTGTAAACGGGATTGCCGATGTAATCCACGTCGTAGAAGGAGGTGCGGAAGTTGGCGTTGTACTGGTTGTCCTGGTCGGTGAGGCCGTAAACCGTGCCAGTGGCGAAGTTGCCTGTGGGGGTTACGAAGCGGACGTGCCAGAGCTGCACCAGGCGGGATTCGTAGGCCTCGAAGTTGGTGCTGAATTCTTCCAGCGTAATGGCGATCGGGGTTAGCGCGTTGCCGGTGCTGCTGGGCGTGCCGGGATCGTCAACGGGAACGAGTTCCAGCATGCCGCCATATTCTGTTAACGTGCCGGTGAGGTTGGATATCCCATCGCCGGTCTGGTAGGCGGTGGCGATGATGCCGTCCGGATCGTCGATCAGGATGCCCGCGGCTACGTCCTGCACGAACTTCTGATGCCGGTAGGATTGCGCGAACGAGACCAGCACCTCGCCTTCGACCCGATAGAGACCCTGCAGCGGTGCCTGGCGCAGGGCTGTGAGATTGGCTACGACAACGGGGTAATTGTAGACCGCGGTCGCCACGGCGGAAAACTCGCTGTTGAGCACGGCGATGGCCTTAAGCGTGGTGGTCGCGGAGATGGGGATCGGTTCTTCGTAATACTCGGAATCGTCCGTAGGCGTGCTGCCGTCGGTGGTGTAATAGATATCCGCGCCCGCGGTGGCGGTGCTGAGGGTCACGCTGATGGGTGCAAAATACACTCCCGCGGGAGGATTGAAGGTCGGCGCGGCCACGGCTCCGGAGGGATCGGCAAAATCGCTCAGCCAGCGCGGAGTGAAGAAATTGCCGTCGGTGCGCGAGTTGGGGATGCCGGTGATGTCTTTGGGCACGGTGGGAACCGGTGTATTGATATAATCCACGTCGTAGAAGGTGGTGCGGATGTTGTAGTCGGTGTCCTGGTCATAACTTGCGTAGACGGTGCCGTTGGCGAAGTTGCCGCTGGGATTGGTGAACGAAACCCCCTGCACCTGCACCACGCGGGATTCGTAAGTGTCAAAAGAATTGATCAGTTGGTCGTATGTCGCCACGACCGGCACGATCGGGTTATTGGCCGAGGAGGCGGGAGGGGTGTTGGTTGTGGGGACGAATTGCAGCATGCCGGCGTATTCGCTGATCTTGCCCATGATGCCGGTGATGCCGTCGCCGATGTTATAAGCGGTGGTGATGACGCCTGCCAGGTCGTCGATCAGGATGCCCGCGCCGGCGTCCTGCAGATATTTTTGGTTGCGGAAAGTCTGCTGGAAGGTGAGCACTACTTCTCCGCCCACCTGATAGATCGTGGTACCATCAGCCGGAGAAGCCCGCAGCGCGGTCAAATTGGCGACCGCAACCGGAAACAGGTAAACAGCTGTGGCGACATAGCTGTTGTCCATGCCTGGCAAAGCCGCCATGGCCTTGAGCGTGGTATTGGCGGCGATATTCAGGGGCTGAGTGTAGGGCGTGGAAGAAGTGTTGGGAGTGGAGCCGTCCGTGGTGTAATAGATGCTGGCGCCGGTGGTGGCGCAGCTGATGGTGACGGTCACCGGCACGGTGTAGGTCCCGCCGCCGGGCGTGAAAACCGGCGTGGCGACCATATTGCCGCCTCCCGGGGTGAAGGTGTGTGCGCCCAGATCTATGATGTAGTCGATCGCTTCGACGATCCACTGGCTGTCATTGGCGTTGGTGCCGGCGGAGGCGGCCCAGTCCGTGGTGCCCACGGTGATGGTCGGTTTGCGGATCAGGGTGTGATTGAGCGTGGCGTCGGCCACTCCCGCCACCGGCCAGGCTGTGCCGGGATCGCTTAGGTAGACGCCGATGATGTCGATCAGCGTGTCGCCCTGAAAAAGTCCGAGGCAGTCGTCGCCGTTGAAATAGGTCACGGTGGAGGTCACATCGGATACCGCCAGGATCGCCGCGTTGGCCTGGGAATTAGCGATCACGAAGACGTCATTGTGCGTCAGCGTGCCTGTCGGGGTCAGTATATTTGACGTGCTCCAGGTTCCGCCGTTGGAGCCCAGTTTGACCGTGTATTGGGAAAGATCCACGGCCACGCCGGTGCCGTTGAAGATCTCGATCGCCTTGTTGTTGGAGGAACCCTCCAGATATTCGGAAAAGAACAGGTTTTGCGCATAGGGCTGGGCGCAGAGGACGGCCGCGCCAAGCAGCGCCAGGGCCGTCAAAAGTATGGTGCGCAGTTGCATGGGACACTCCTTATCGATCCCGACCGCGAGGCTGTGGGCGGCTATCCGCGCGGCCGGGCTTATCATCTCTCTAGTTTACTCAATTTTCTGTATGTTCCCAAAAAGGCAAGGAAAATCTTCTTCCCGGTAGTCCGGCACCATACTTCCTTGTTCACAGGACTTGTATGGAATTCCACCTACCTGCGCTTCTGTGCTGCCATTCAACTTACGGTGTTGGCGCGAGTATAGGCAATCATACTGCTGCGGATCTTGTCTTTGACCTGCTCCCAGCTTATGTTATGCAATACATCCAGGGGACCGGTATCCGCGTCGGCATCCTCGAAATAGCTCAGGGATTTGAGCAGGTGCCAGAGATCGCCTGTGGCGTATTTGCTCTGGAAGAAATTGAGTATCTCATCCAGAGAATACACGTCCAGCAACGCGGCCAGGTCGTAGAAATCCTTGCGCAAACCACGGCCGGAAATGGCATTTAGTTTCATGGCCGCGAGGTCCGGCAGGCTGGCGATCCTGATGTCCTGAATGCTCTGGACCGGCTTCAATAGCGGATAAATGTGGGAAATCAGTTCCACCTTGATGCCTCCAATCACGGCATAAATCGTATCGCTCTCCGTGTAGCAGCGCTCCACAGGCAATTTATCGGCCAAGACCTTGGCCAGGTACCGGGAGTCAAAACTGTCTGTGCAGAACATGTCGATATCCAGGGATCTGCGATGCCCCAAACGCAACGCCAGTGCCGTTCCCCCCACCAAATGGAAGTTCTGCACTACGGGCTCTGCGCACAGCTGTAGCAACAGGCTCCACAGCTTGGGCTCGACGACTTCCTGGTGCAGGTTTACCGGTTCCATGTCTTGCAACTGGAAAGCTTGCGCTGGGCCTTGAAATCTGCTTGGGAAAGAGAGAAATAGCTGGCAAAGAAATGGATGGTGCGCTTGCTGAGACTGGGCGCCTCCATCAGCTGCCGCCTGATCCGCTCGCTGCCATAAAAGGACCAGATCCTCTTCACATCGCCCCAGGAGCCGTGTTCCATCACGCGGGGGATGATGTATCCGGCATGAATATCAGCGTCCAGATGTGCTGGATCCACATCCCAGAACAATCCCACAGACAGCTCCGCCAGCAGGTCTCGAGCCCCGGAAGCGCCATCATTGCTTCGCATAACACAACTCCTTTTGCTTAACCAAGAACATATCCGCGCATATCTGTCAATCAAATTCTGATGCATCCGCCGGGACAGCCATCCGAACCCTGACTAGTTGGCTGCAATCAGACTTGCCTCCGAGTTCGCGCCCATCCCACGGGAAGTCGGCAGATTGTATGCGGGAGGTGGACAAGCCGGGCGCGGGAGGCAGTTTGCGCTTGACAAATAAGCCTCACGGGAAAAATCAGCGCAAACAATAGCGTAACAAGGGTTCAGGCAGCACTTTCGCC
>CAYXEF010000106.1:0-7733 GCA_964463825.1 uncultured Candidatus Cloacimonadota bacterium
CAGGGCCCGAAACCGAGATTCTGCTTGACAGCAGACGGCAGGATGGAAAAAGGAATAAATATGGTAGAATCGATTGGATTGAACACTGGTTCGAACTCATGGAACAGAATCGCCCTTCCGGCCTGGAGATGGGCGCCATGAGCCCGCAAGCGGCAACTGAGATCGCCGCCAACATCGCGCGGGTGCGGGAGCGCGTCGCCGCCCTGCTCCAGTCTCTGGGCAGATCCGCGGACGAGGTCACGATCGTCGCGGTGACCAAGACGCATCCGCTGGAAACGGTGGAAACTGCCTTGCAAAACGGCATCGGGCACATCGGGGAGAACAAGGTGCAGGAAGCCCTGCGCAAGATCCCGCTGCTTACGCTGCCCTACTCGGGATTCCACTTTATCGGGCATCTGCAATCCAACAAGATCAACAACCTGCTGCGGCTCAAGCCCTTGCTGGTCCAATCCATCGACAGCCTTTACATCGCGCGGGAACTCAACAATGCCTGCGGCCGGCACAACCTGACGCAGGACATCCTGGTGCAAGTCAACACCACCGCGGAGGCCAGCAAAAGCGGGGTTAGTTTGGAAAACGCCGGGGACATGGTCTGGCAGATCGCCGCGCTGCCCTGCCTGCGGGTGCAAGGCCTGATGACCATCGGCCTGATGAGCATCGATCCGGAACGCACCCGGCCCTGCTTCACCCGCCTCAAGGCGCTCTACGACAAGCTCGCCGCCGTCCCGGGTGTGGAAATGAAATATCTCTCCATGGGCATGAGCGATGACTACCTCGTCGCCCTGGAAGAGGGCTCAAACATGCTGCGCCTGGGCTCAGCCCTGTTTGGCGCGCGCAGTTACGGAGGCAGGGCATGATCTATCTGCTGCTGATTCTGATCGTGGCGGTGTCCTATTTGTGGGGTTGTTTCTCCACCGCGCGCATCGTCGCCAAGAGTTTCCGCTTCATCAATATCCACAAGGTGGGCAACGGCCTGGCGGACACCGAAAACATCTACACCCATGTCAGCCACACGCTGGGAATCCTGGTGGGGGCGCTGGACATCCTGAAAGCGCTGGTCTTTTTGCTGCTGGTGGAAGGACTGCTCAGGCTGCTGGAGGCGCAAGGCGTCTGGCCGGGTTTGGACCTGCTCTACAACCGCAGCCTGATGCTGGTCTACGGCCTGGCCATGCTGATCGGTCATTGTTTGCCGGCCACACACCAATTCAAGGGCGGGCGAGGGATCTTCACCTATACCGGTTTCCTGCTCTATATCGCGCCGCTGCCGATGCTGGTCTCGGTCCTGGCGGCCTGGCTGATCGTGCTGCGCTGGAAGCAGATCCGCTTTGCGCAGTATGTGATCGTGATCCTGCCGGTGCTGCTCACGCATGTGTTTTATACCTTCATTCCCATGTTCCGGCGCGAGTTGCCGCGCTACTTCGTGGCCCTGATCTGGGGCATCGCCATTCTCATGGGCGCGCTGAATTATCTGGTCTCCAAGAAGCACGGAGAGCTGTAGCTGTGGCCGAAAGAGCCCCGAGTCAAACGCAGGCGGTCGCCACAGCCTGGCTGAGCCCAATCGACCGGATCACGCTGGTCTATTGCGCCTGGATCGTGCTTTACACGCTGATCGGGACGCTGCTGGGCCGCGCCGTGGATCCCGATGTGCACCTGGCGCGCTTTGTCAGCATCATCGCCGCCATTCTGCTGGCGGCCTGGCTGGAACACAGTTACCGGGGGCGGCGTGAAGCGTGGTGGTTCCGCGCGCTGCAATTTATGCGCGGGATTTATCCGGTGCTGCTCTACAGCTATTTCTACCTTTCGCTCTACAGCGTCACGCTCATTGTGTTCACAGACTGGCTGGATCCCTGGTTTTACGGTATCGACCATTGGCTGTTCGGTTATTATCCTTCGCTGGTCTGGGCGCATAAATGGGGTCACTGGCTGGTGCAGGAATTCTTTCACCTGGCGTATTTCTGCTATTATCCGATGATCGCGGGCCTGCCGCTGTATCTGTATTTCAAGAACCGGAAGGCCTTTCAGGCGCTGATCTTCGACCTGACCTTCGTGTTTTACGCCTGCTATTTCTTTTACAGCCTGGTGCCGGTGATCGGCGGACGCTACTTTCCCGAAGCCTTCCAGCTCGCCCACGCCTATCGTCTGGGACCGTTCACCCGGCTCATGGCCTTCATCTACAACAACACCCACCACTGGGGCGGAGCCTTTCCCAGTTCGCACATCGCGGTGGCGATCGTGCTGACCATCTCCGCCTTCAGGTATCTGGGCAAATGGGGTTACCTGTTTGCGGTGGTGACCTTGTTCCTGTCCGTCTCCACCGTCTATTGCCACTATCATTGGTTCATCGACGCCGTAGCCGGGGTTGTGACCGGTTTTGCGGGTTACTACGCGGCCGAAAGCGTGCGCCGCAAAATGCTACATGAGGTAAGATGAGATATCTGCTGCTTACCCTGGCCCTGGCTGCCGCGTTCAACTTGACAGCGCAACCGGCGCTGCCCATCACCAGTTTCGATTACGCCACTCCGGAAAACAACGTCTCCCCGATCAGCATCGGCATGGGCGCGCTCAATGTGACCTATACCGGGGATTTCTATGCCAGTTACTCCAATCCGGCTTTGATCGGCGCCAACGAATACAGCGCTCTGCTGGCTTCGTTCCGGGTCAAGGGCTCCGAGAAAATGAGTTTCTGGGAAGCGGCCAGCATCAGCAACGCGCTCAGCCCCAAGCAGTTCAAGTATTTCACCCTGATCACCAAACAGAGCGCCTGGACCTATCAGCCCCAAACCCGGGTGCACATCAGCGAAATCACCGCCAGCGGAGACAGCAGCCGCTATTTCGACTATCAGCTGGACAAGGTGCAGGTGACCCTGGCCGCCACCAACGACAGCTGGCAGCCGGTGGGATTCGGGCTCAATGTCAAGTATCTGAGCGGCCGCCTGGTCTACCTCCTGGAGCATCGCGTGGGCAACAGTTTGGTGCGGGACGCCTTCATCGACGACAAGGTGCGGGGCTTTTCCAGCGACATCGGCTTCACCATGCAGGCCGGCAATGTCACTCTGGGCCTGACCGGATACGATGTCTTCTCCCGGCTTTACTGGGAAAACTACGATTCCGTCCCCATCCAGCGCCGCGGCGCGTTTGGCGTGCAGTACAACACGGACAATCTGACCCTGACCGGCGGACTGCAGGGCAAACTCGCCAAGACCACGGACACCACTTTCCATTTCGGCTTTCAGTATCTCTGGGATTGGGAAAGCAGCGACGCCGTCAGCAGCGAACCCGTGAACCAGGGTCTGGTGTTGCGTCTGGGGCTGTACAGCCACGATTTCTACGGCGCCGGCAACATCAATTACACCCTCGGCACCGGCTACAACTACAACCTGTTCCGTTTCGATTTCTCGCTCAACAACAAAGGCATGAAGATCAAGGACAGCGAGTATCTTTTTTCGCTGGGAGTGGGGTTGCCCTGAACCATGGGCGGCTTGAACTTCCTTAATACGGGATTGCTGTTTCTCACCGCGGCCACCATCCTGCCGCTGTTGATCTGGCTGCTGGCCAAAAGGAAGCCCAAACGCGTGGTCTTCCCCAGCCTGCGCTTCATCAAGGCCGGCCAGGAACAGGAAAAGAAACGCACCCGCCTGAAAAACATCATCCTGCTCATCATCCGCATGCTGATCATCCTGCTGGTCACCCTCGCCGCGGCCCGGCCTTTGCTGAAATCGCGGCGGCCCAAACCTGGCGGGGAGCATCCTCCCACGGCGATCGCCATCCTGCTGGACACCTCGTTCAGCATGGATTATGTGGATGGCGGCAAGACCAATCTCGAGCGGGCAAAATCGGCCGTGGTCAGAATCAATTCCCTCTGCCAGGCCCGGGACCGGCTGATCCTGATTACGTCGGATGAAGACTGGAACCGCCTGCACGCGCACACTTATCCCGGCGCTGTGCCCGAAGATCTGCTCAAGCAAGTGGGCGTCAGCTACAGTCCGCTCAGCCTGACAGCCATGGTCCAGCTGGCAGCTGACAAACTGCGCGAGACCCAATTGGCCAACCGCGAAATGTATCTCTTCACCGACGGGCAGAAGCAGGAGTATCCCCAGTCGCCGGAGCCCGTCCTGCATGTGATCGATGTTTCGCCCACCCGCGAACCGGCGAACCTCAGCTGCTCCGGGGCGGGCGTCCTGCCACAGTTGGTGGAGAAATCACGCCGCCAGAGCCTGCAGTTCAAACTCACCAATCACGGTCCGGAGGAGATGCAAGACGTGTTGGTGAAAGTGGTTTTGGGCGGGACCAAGGTGGCGGAGAAATTCGTGAGCCTGCCTGCCCGCCAGTCCGTGAATCAGAGCATCGCCATCGACCTGCGCGGGGATGGTTGGCAAAGCGGCTATGTCGAAGTGCTGGAAGACCGCCTCAGCCACGACAACCGCAGCTATTTTGCCTTTCCGTTCCAACTCGCCCCGCATGTCGCGGTGGTCACAGAAAAGCCCCAGCTGCCGCCGCAGCTGAGTTCGCTGCTCAGCGTCTATACCGGCGCGGGCGGGCGGATCGACATCCTGCATCCGCAACAGCTCAGTCTGTCCAGCCTGTCGCAGTATCAAAGCTTCGTATTCATTGGCGGCGGGGCTCTGACCCCAAAACTGCGCGAGATCGTCAGCGCGCTCCAAGCCCGGGACCGTGGCGCTCTCTTCTGCCTCGGACGTGATCTGGCCAGCGATTACCGCGCTTATCTCGGCAGCCTGTTCGGAGTGGAGTTCGGCTCCTGGCAGGACCAACTGCACACGCTCTCATATCATAATCCCCACCATTTCAGCACCCAATTGCTGCAAGGCACCAACATCCGCTTCAACCAACTGGCCGGGGGCTGGCAGCTGAACGGCCAGGGTGGCACGACCCTGCTCGGCGGAGCCGACTCCCGTTTCGCAGTGGCCAAAGACAAATTGCTGCTCTGGAATTTTGACTTGGCCGACCAGCGCTCCAGTTTTCTGCTGGACGCCGCTTTCGCCGTCTTTGCCTATCGCAGCCTGGAGTTTGTCAGCGCCGTGATCGCCGCCGGAGAAAGACGCCAATTGGGCGATGTGGTCTCAGCGCGCCAAATCACCCTGCCGGACGGCGCCAGCTTGGATCTGGCCAACCACGCCCACAAAATCAGGCAGCCCGGAGTCTATGCTGTGGCAGCCAACGACGGCTCCCCCACATACTTTTCTGTGGATACGCCGCGTCAGGAGAGCGAGTTTGTCCCCATGGACTACAAAGGCCTGGCTCAGGTAAAATTGCTGGACAAGAACTGGCAAAACACCCTCTTTCACACCCGACTGGGCCAAGAAATCTGGAAACTGCTGCTGGCCGCGGCTCTTGCTTTGTTTTTGCTGGAACTGATCCTGGTCAAGACCGAGGAGTTGCGCCCTGCCGCACACAAAACCCCTGCCGCCGGGAGGCATACATGATCCTGGACACCATCACCGATCCCTCGCAGATTCGGCAACTCAAGCTGGAGCAACTCACCTCACTGGCCCGTGAATTGCGCAAACGCATTGTAGCCGTGGTCTCGCGCACCGGCGGGCACATCGCGCCCAGCCTGGGAGCCGTGGAACTGACCCTGGCCCTGCTCAACGTCTTCGATCCCCTCACCGACCGCGTGGTCTGGGATGTGGGACACCAAAGCTACGCCTGGAAAATCCTCACCGGGCGCAACGACCGCTTCGACACCCTGCGCACCCTGGGCGGCATCAGCGGTTTCACCAACCGCGACGAAAGCCCCTGTGACGCTTTTTCCACGGGCCACAGCAGCACCTCAGTCTCCGCCGCCCTTGGCATCTCCTGCGCCAAACAACTCAGGGGCGAAAGCGGCCACTGCGTCGCCGTGATCGGCGACGGCGCCCTCACCGGCGGCATGAGCTTCGAAGCGCTCAACCACGCCGGACATCTGCAGAAAGACAAGTTTCTGGTCATCCTCAACGACAACGCCATGTCCATCTCCAAAAACGTCGGCGGCCTGCAGAAATACCTCGCCCGCACCCTGGCCAGCAAACCCTACAACACCCTCAAGCAGCAGGTCTGGGATCTCAGCCAGAGCCTGCCTGCCAACCTCCGCCGCCGCTTCATCCTGGGCGCTCAGAAGCTCGAGGAGTCGATGATCAACATCCTGGTGCCCAATATCATCTTCGAAGATCTCGGCTTCAAATACATCGGCCCCATCGACGGCCACGACATCCGCCTGCTCTGTGCCATCCTGCGCCGCATCCAGCGCCACATGGTCGGTCCCGTCCTGCTGCATGTGGTCACCCAAAAAGGCCGAGGCTACGCTCCCGCGGAGAAGGACGCATCGCTCTTCCACGGTGTCGGCCCCTTCGAATCCAAAAGCGGAAAACAGGCCTGCAGCGGCAGAGAGTCCTGGAGCGAGGCGTTCGGGCGCTCGCTGCTGGATCTTGCCGCCACCCGGCCGCAAGTGGTGGCCATCACCGCCGCCATGGCCGCCGGAACGGGTCTCTCCACCTTTGAAGCCCAGTTTCCCACACGCTTCTTCGACGTCGGCATCGCAGAACAACATGCTGTCACTCTGGCCGCCGGAATGGCTGCCCAAGGGCTGAAACCCTTCGTGGCGATCTACAGCACCTTTTTGCAGCGGGCACTGGACCAAGTCATCCACGATGTCGCCCTGCCCCGGCTGCCGGTGGTTTTCTGCATCGACCGGGCCGGATTGGTCGGCGAAGACGGAGCCACGCACCATGGCGCTTTTGATGTTTCCTTTTTGGGCAATGTTCCCGGCCTCATCATCCTCTCCCCCGCCACGGCCGAAGAACTGGACGCCATGCTGAGCTTTGCCGCGGACTATACCCAAGGCCCCGTTGCCATCCGCTATCCGCGCGGCACCGCCCGCTGCGGCGAAGCGCGGCTCGAGAGTTTTCTGCCCGGACAGGCCATGATCGTCAACGCGGGTGAGGGCTTTGCCCTGGTCTCGGACGGCGTGGAGCTGCCTGTGGCGCAGGCTGTGCGTGAGTTGCTGCTGGCCGAGGGACGCAAGCCCTGGCTGATCAACCTGCGCAGTCTCAAACCGCTGGACGAAGCCTTGCTCAAGGATCTGGCAGGCTCATGCAACCATATCTTCAGCTTCGAGGCCAACGCCGTGTTGGGCGGAACGGGTTCCCGGATCACCCAGCTATTGGCCGAATACCCTTGCCGCGTGATCAATTTCGGCTATCCGGACAAGTTTGTCACCCATGGCCGCATCGAGCAACTCAAGGAACTGATCGGTTTTACTCCGCAACAACTCACCCGGGAGATACTCCAACGCCTGAAAGCCTGACACCAAAAGCGTTTGAGCCTATCTGCGCCCTCATCACCCCGCCCGGGACCGCGGCTGTCAATGTCCTGCGCGTCAGCGGCCAGGGCAGCATCGGGTGCGTGGCGCAATTCTTCCGGCCCAGAGCCAGATTGCTAAACAGCCCCTCCCACACCATCATCCACGGCACTTTTCACGACAGCGGCGGACAAGCGTTGGATGAGGTCCTGTGCTTTGTCTTCCGCGCGCCGCACAGCTACACCGGCGAGGACAGCGTGGAGATCTCCTGCCATGGCAATCCCCGCCTGGCCTCCCGCATTTTGGAAAACCTGCTCACCCAAGCCCGGCTGGCCCGTCCGGGGGAATTCACCCTGCGCGCGCTTTTGAACGGAAAACTGGACCTGACACAGGCCGAGGCGGTCAACGACCTCATTGCCGCCACCGGCAGCAAGGCCGA
>CAYXEF010000107.1:0-7572 GCA_964463825.1 uncultured Candidatus Cloacimonadota bacterium
ATTGCGGACTCATTACGGACTCACTGCGGACTTTGTCCGTAATGAGTGCGCAGTGATAGCGCAATGATAACCGGAGCCCGACATTTATGTTGACAGGCAGCAGACACGCGAAAACCATCCTCCCAAAACACCGCTGCGCCCTCCGGGTAAGTACAGACACACGTTTCGCGGCCCGGGGCGGCCAGCCCAGGGAGCGACCATGCGCCTGAACCAAGACTATATCGTCATCACAGATATCGGCAGCACCACGACCAAGGCCCTGCTGCTGGACAACCGCGTCCGTCCGCCCGCCCTGATGGGTTTGGCGCAAACCCCCACCACCGTCGAAGCGCCGCTCAGCGATGTGCGCTTCGGCATCAAGGCCGCCGTGCAGGACCTGGAACTCCAGGCCGGCCTGAATCTACTATCTCCCTCTGCGGACCCGGCACAGCTGGCCTGGCGGGACCAGGTGGGCTATTTCAGCACCAGCAGCGCCGGCGGCGGCTTGCAGATCCTGGTCATCGGACTCACCCTCTTCGATTCGGCCAGCAGCGCCAAACGCTGCGCCTACGGGGCCGGCGGCGTGATCCTGGACACTTTCGCTCTGGACGACAACCGTCAGGCCAGCGAACAGATGCTGGCCATGCGCAATCTGCACCCGGATATGATCCTGCTCTCCGGCGGCACCGACGGCGGCGCCGTATCCGGCGTCCTGCGCCTGGCCGAGATCCTGCGCATCGCCAATCCCGCCCCCAAATTCGACCGCCAGGGCAAGATTCCCGCCCTCTACGCCGGCAATCAGGACGCCGCGCCGATCATCAGGCAACTGATCTCAGACGCCTTCGACCTCTATTTGTTGCCCAATCTGCGCCCCAGCCTGGAAGCCGAAAACCTGAGACCCACCCAGGACAAGATTCAGCAGCTCTTTATGGAAAACGTGATGGAACACGCACCCGGGTATGCCGAGGTCAAGCCCGGCGTAGCGGCGCCGATCATCCCGACTCCGGTGGGCGTGCAAAAAACCCTGGAATTGCTCTCACAACAGGACCAGCGCAACATCTTCGCCTTCGATATCGGAGGCGCGACCACCGATGTCTTCAGCTATGTGCACGGCCATTTCCAGCGCACTGTCAGCGCCAATCTGGGCCTCAGTTACAGCGCCTGGAACGTGCTGCGCGAATGCGGCCTGGACAAGCTCCTGCGCTGGCTGCCCGCGGACGCCGATCCGCGCCGTGTGCGGGATTATATCGCCAACAAATGCCTTTCCCCCACCTCCAATCCCGGCACCGCCTTCGAATTCAGAATCGAACACGCCCTGGCCCGGGAAGCCTTGTCCCTGGCCCTGGAACAGCACCGCCAGATGCACTACAACGGATCCAAGATCGGCTATCTGGACAAACTCAAAAAAGGCGACCTGGACAAGTTCGAACTGCAATTCGAGTATCAACGCGAGGACGCCAAACACGTGTTCCGGGAAAGCGATATCGACGTGCTGATCGGGGCAGGCGGCGTCTTTGCCTACGCGCAGAATCCCGCCCAATGCCTCTTGATGCTGATCGATTCCGTCCGGCCCAAGGGTATCACCGAGATCTGGATTGACCGCCACTTCATCTCGCCGCACCTGGGAGTGCTCAGCGCCGTTGATCCCGAATCCGCGGGCAGCCTCGCCGCCAGCGAATGCGTGGAACGCCTGGGCCTGCATATCGCGCCGGCATTTCCGCGCAAGAGCAAAAAAGCAGTGATGACGCTGGAAGTGAGTTCTTCAGAAGGGAATCGCCTATGGGATGTAATGCCCGACACCTGCAGCTGGCTGCCCGCGGGAGCCAAGACCCTGAGCCTGCGCCTGGCCGCTTCCGCCAACCTCAACACTTCTCTGGATCTCAGCCGCATCGAGACAGAACTTCCCGTGATTGTGGACACCCGCCTCGACGCGTCAGCGCATCTGGCCAGGCTTGAGCAGACGCTGGCGCTGTATGCCCCGGACGCCGAGGCTGTCCGGCCTGCACACCAGGAATCCCTTCCCGCCTTGATCTCCGGCGCTTGGGAGCGTCAGATCGAACTTCCTTATGCCGGCGATATCAACTTCGAGCCCGGCCAAAAAGTCCAGCCGGATGACGTGGTGGCTGTCAACCGCTTCAATCCGCCGCGACTCTACATCGTCAATGGCTTCTCCTCCCACCGCAATATCAGCGCGGAACAGATCAACCGCTCCCTGCAGGTCAAGGTCGGCGATAAACTGGATTTCGACCAATGTTATGCCACTCTGGCTCCGGATGTGGAACTGCCTCACTACCACCGGAGCGCCCGCAAACTCCTGTCCCCCGTGCGTGGACGCATCGACTACATCGATCCCAACACCGGTATCATGGTCCTGTCCGAGATCCAGGACTATTCAGGCCGGCCGGTGAAAGTGCATTACGCCGACAAACTCGCGATCCGGCCCAAAAATGCCCGCCGCTATCTGAAACGCCAGCTGGGCGATTTCGTCTATCAGGGCGAATTGCTGGCCCAACGCTTAGAACGCTCTGCCGATGGAGCTCCGCCCATGCTGGTCAAGGCTCCCAGCACCGGCACCATCACCGAAATCGATGCCGGGTCCGGGATCCTGACCATCGCTTATCAACATCAGCCTCTGGAGTTTCCAGCCCATGTCACAGGCAGCGTGATGTCCGTGACGCCCGGTCAGAACGCGCGCATCGGTTATCGGGGCAGGCGCCTGGAGGGCAGGATCGCCTTCGGCCGCGAATGCCACGGCCAGCTTGTGTTTGTCGCCAGGGAAGAGGATCTCCGGACTACCGATCTGCAGGACAAGATCGCCGTTCTGGCTTTCGCCCCTGACCGTTTGCAGCTGGAAACCCTCTCCCGCACAAGGCTCCGCGGCCTCATCTGCTGGTGCATGGACGCCAGCGAACTGGTCGCCTGGCTGGGCTTCGAACCCGGTGTCATCAATACCGGCAACGAATCTCTGGCCTTCGCCATCCTGATCCTTGCGGGTTTCGGCCAGGACGCTATGCCCGCCGCGCTGGCGGCTCAGTTATCCGCCCCACTTTCGTGCTATCTCAATCCCCACACCCGCATCCGCGCGGGAGTGGTGCGCCCCTTCGCCAGTTTCTGACCGATACTGAAACATCCTCCAGGCTTGGTCAGAACAGCCGCATCAGAAAAACGGCGGCGATCACGACCAGCACCACCACCACGATCAGAAGGATCATGCCCAGCAGGAAACCCAGCATGCCTTTCAGGATCCCGCCCAAGGTCTGCTTCTTATCGTAGAAGATCCTCACATAGAACGAGATCACCAACAAGGGGAAGAGATTGAACCACTCCTCCGGCCATTTGAACAAAGTGATGAGATTGAAAGCGATCACAAGCAAAATGCTGCTGGCTATGACATAGGCATTGATGTAGAAATGCTCCGGCAGGCTGTATTGGAGGCGTTTGTAGAGGAAGTAGTTTACGCATGAGGGCACCAGAGTGAGCACAAGGATCAAGATCCTGTCATATTGGGGAAAATCTATGGGCATACCGCCGAGCTTTATCGTGAAAGCCAGTACATCGGAAGCGCTTTGCTCTCCCACAATCAAGTTCAGCAATCCCCGCAGCAGCAACACCAATACGAGGAAATGCAAAGCCCCGGTATAACGCTTGCGTTTGCCTGCCAGATATTCGCGAACGGTAAGTTTGGGGCTGACGATGAGGGATTTGGCCGTGTAGAGCACACCGCGGTGGAAACTGAAGTTGTTCAGGATCAATTCGTTGAGGCAGTATCCCCAAGCTATTTTACCGGTGTCACTTGACTGGCCGCAGTTTGGGCAGTAGTTGCCACGCACGGTCTGGCCGCAGTTTTTGCAGACTGTCTTCATCGATCCACCTTCTGTTCTCTGGTTGGCCTCAAAGGCGACATGGAGGACACTGAAACACAATACTGCGCAGCTGCGCTGCACGTCAACTGGTTTCCTCGCCAGCTCAAAAAAACGCCGGATTCCTAAAAACAAAACGCCAGTCAGCAAAGGCCCCGGCCAGCTTCTGCTTGACAGCCAGAGCCTTCCCAAAGTTTTGAGAAAAAAAACATCAGTCCAAGGAGTTTTTCCTTCAATGGATAACAACCGCATAGACCGGCATCCGATCCTGAGCGTCCCGGAACGCCCCGATGTCCTATTTAGCTGGAACGGCAGGGCGCTGACTGCAAAACGCGGCGAGATGATCTCTTCCGCCCTGATCGCCAACGGCGTCAATGTCTTCGGCCACCACCCCAAGGACGGCAGCGCGAGCGGGATCTTCTGCGCCAACGGCCAATGCGCCAAATGCACCGTCATCGCGGACGGCGTGGCTGTCAAATCCTGCATGGCGGAGGTCCGCGAAGGCATGCAGGTGCGCAGCGCCGATGGCTTGCCCGAGCTCCCGGACTCCGAATATATGGCTGAACGTCCCGCCATCGAACACCTCGAAACCGAGGTTCTGATTATCGGCGGCGGACCGGCCGGACTTGCCGCGGCGATCGAACTCGGACGCTTCGGCATCGACACCCTGCTCATCGACGACAAGCACGCCCTGGGCGGAAAACTCGTACTGCAAACCCACAAATTCTTCGGCTCGGAGGAAGACAGCAATGCCGGCGTGCGCGGACACGACATCGGCAAACTGCTGGCGGCGGAGGTGGCCAAGCACCTCTCGGTGAGGATCTGGCTGAACAGCACGGCCCTTTTTGTGTTCAGCGACCAAAAGGTCGGCATACTCAAGGACGGCGTCTACAAGATCGTCACCCCGCGCCGCATCCTCAACGCCGCCGGAGCCCGCGAGAAATTCCTCAAGTTCCCCGGCAACCATTTGGCACGCATTTACGGCGCCGGCGCTTTCCAGACCCTGGTCAACCGCGATCTGGTGCGCCCCACCCAGCGCCTGTTCATCATCGGCGGAGGCAATGTCGGCCTCATCGCCGGTTATCACGCTCTGCAAGCCGGGATCGAGGTTGTGGGGCTGGCCGAGGCCATGCCCCAATGCGGCGGCTACAAGGTCCACGCAGACAAGTTGCAGCGCCTCGGAGTGCCGATCCACACCTCGCATTCGATCCTCTGCGCCTGGGGCGGCGAAACCGTGGAGGGAGTCACAATCGCTGAGGTAGACGATAAGTTTCAATTCATCGCCGGTACGGAAAAGAGTTTCGCCTGCGACACTGTCCTCATCGCCGTAGGCTTGGATTCGCTGGCCGAATTCACCCAGGAAGCAGTCGAGGCCGGGATTCCGGTCTACGGAGCCGGTGACGCTCTGGAGATCGCTGAAGCCTCCTCCGCCATGTTCAACGGCAAGATCGCCGGCCTGACCATCGCCCGCGACTGCGGCCACCCCGAAGCCGGACCGATTCCGCAGGACTGGTACGCCAAAGCGGAGATCCTCAAATCGCATCCCGGCCCCGTGAAGGGCTATCAGCCCGGATTGCCGGATTCAGGCGTGTTCCCGGTCATCCATTGCCTGCAGGAAATCCCCTGCAATCCCTGCACCACGGTCTGTCCCACCCATTCCATCCAGACCGAGGACGGCGGCCTGATGGCGGTTCCGCTCTACCAAGGCTCCTGCATCGGCTGCAACAAATGCGTCCTGATCTGTCCCGGCCTGGCCATCACTTTGGTGGACTATCGACAGGACGCGGAACGCCCCACCGTCACCCTACCCTACGAAGTGTTCAATTACCCCGTGAAAAAGGGCGACGAGATCGAATTGACGGATATCGAAGGCCTGAGCCTGGGACGGCATCCGGTCAGTGCCGTGCTGGAGTTTAAGGACCGCCATACGCAACTGGTCAAAGTCTCCGTCCCCATGGATATCGCCAGGCGCGTCGCTTCATTCCGCGTGCAGGATAAGGCGGTCAGCAGGCCGCTCCCGGAGCCCGTGATCCCGGAGAAACTCGCCGACGAGGCCATGATCTGCCTCTGCGAACGTGTCAGCGTCGGCGAAGTGCGCAGCCTCATCCGCGGCGGCATCACCAACCTCAACCAGATCAAGGCCATCACCCGCGCCGGGATGGGCCCCTGCGGCGCCAAAACCTGCGAAACCCTGATCAAAGGCGTCCTGCGAGAAGAGGGCATATCCACGGAATCCGTGGTCCCGAACACCAAGCGCCCCGTATTCATCGAGGTCCCGTTGGACAAATTCCCAGACGGAGGCTCCCATGAGTAAGAGCTATGACGCCATCATCGTCGGCGCCGGCTCAGTGGGCCTGCCTGCCGCCCTGGAACTCACCCGCACCGGCCTCAGCGTCCTGGTTCTGGAAAGCGAATCCGCCCCCGGCCAGCAAAACAATAAAAAGGCCATCGGCGGCGTCCGCGCTACCCACAGCGACTTTGGCAAGATCAGCGTCTGCCAGCGCTCCATCGAGATCATGTCCACCTGGAAAGACTCTTGGGGCGACGATATCGGCTGGCTTTCCAACGGCTACAGCTATCCCGCCTATACGCCGGAAGACGAAGAAGCGCTCAGGGATCTGATGCGCGTGCAGCTGGATTTCGGCCTCAACATCCGCTGGATCAGCCCCGAAGACTACAACGAACTGGTCCCCGGTGTGAACATGAACGGCCTGCGCGGCTCCACCTATTCCCCCGGGGACGGCAGCTGTTCACCGCTCTTACTGGGCTCCGCCTATCATTTTCACGCCTTGAAGCAGGGCGCGGAATTCCGCTTTAGCGAACGCGTGATCGGCTTCGACCTCAGCGGAGACAGGATCCAGTCCGTGCTCACGGACAAAGATAGCTATCCCTGCGGCCTGGTCATCAATGCCGCCGGAAATCTCGGCCGCGAGATCGGCGCCATGGCCGGCGTGGAACTGCCCGTGTTTCCGGACAATCATGAAGCCGGCATTACCGAGCCTGTGACGCGCTTCATGGGACCGATGGTGGTGGATATGCGCAAACGCCCGGGATCGGCAAACTTCTATTTCTATCAGAATCACGAAGGCCAGGTGGTCTTTTGCATCACGCCCGATCCGCCGATCGTGGGTATCGACAACCGCAGCACCTCGGAATTTCTGCCCCTGTGCAGCAAACGCATGCTGGAAGTCTATCCCCGCCTGCGCCATCTCAAGGTCCGCCGCACCTGGCGCGGACAATATCCCATGACCCCGGACGGTTTCCCCATCGTCGGCCGTGCCCGGGAAAACCTGATCAACGCCGTCGGCATGTGTGGCCAGGGCTTCATGCTGGGTCCCGGACTGGGGGAACTGCTCGCAAGAATCTGCCTGGAGGAAACAACTGACGCCGACTGCCGGGTGCTCAAGAGCTTCGATCCCCACCGCGATTTCAGCGGCATGGAGGCCTTTAAATAGGGCATTCCACTACCCCGAACTGTCACTGACAGATTAGCGACACTATCGACGCCGGATGCTTTCCGGTGTTTTTTATGCGACTATAATCTGAAGCCACGCCAGTTATCATTGCGGACTCACTGCGGACTCACTGCGGACTTTGTCCGTAATGAGTGCGCAATGATAGCGCAATGATAACGGGAGCCATGCTGGATTCTTAAACCGCTTCGCTGTCAAGTCTGCTTTCAAGTCTGCTTTCAAGTCTGCTGGAGTTGAGCGAGCCTGCGAGCATCGACTTC
>CAYXEF010000108.1:0-1664 GCA_964463825.1 uncultured Candidatus Cloacimonadota bacterium
GCGGCGAATCCGGCAATAGTGCTTAAAAAACTTGACGGATATTGGGAAGCCTCCAATTGTGGATTTGTTATGGCTGAATATAATCGCAATAATAAAAGTAAGAGAGAGCGGCCGTTTCGGCGATGCCGCCAGCAGTATGCAACCCGGCAGCCCTGGCTGCACGAATCCTAGGCTAACAACAAGGAGCAAGCCATGAAGAGCGGATTTATCCTACTCGCGATCCTTTTCATCAGCACCCTCGGCTTTGCCCAGAGCATGGGCAATTACACTTTTTCCTACAGCGCCGGCAGCTACACGGAGATTACCGGCGGAACCAGTTTGGGCGACGAAAGCACGGACACGCAGCGCTTTGTCGATCCCGCCGTTCCTCTGGGCGGAACCACCACCAGTGGAGTGGGCTTCCCCATCGGCTTCAATTTTTACTACGCGGGACAGGAATTCGACCGGGTGGGCGTCCACGCCGACGGCTGGATCAGCCTCGGACAGTCCTGGGAACCGACTCCGGTGTATCTGAACAGCAACAATTACTCCCTGCCCCTGGGCTCGACCTCAGGCATAAACCCGATCTGGCTGGTGTCACGCATTGCAGGCCTGGCGGGCAACCTGGCCGCCCAAAGCGGCGCTTCGCTGCGCTTGGAAACCATCGGCACCGCGCCCTACCGGATCTTCGTCGCGCAATGGAAGAGTTACCGCAAAAGCGCCGCCACGGGCGACAGCTACAGTTTTCAGATCCGCCTCGAGGAAACCACCAACAAGGTCAGCATCGTTTACGGCACCATGGTCAACAACGCCACGGCACTTGCAGCGCAAGTGGGGTTGCGGGGCGAGCCGGTCAGCTCTGCCTCCAACTATGCCAACCGCACCACCACCACGGACTGGAGCGCGACCACGGCCGGTACCGCCGTCACCAGTACCTGCACCCTCAGCAGCACGGTGTTTCCGGTCAGCGGGGCCACCTTCACCTGGACCCCGCCCTCTCCCATCAACACTTCCTACACTGTGGGCTCAGGCGGATACTTCAGCACTTTGACGGCCGCCATCGATTTCCTCAATACCAACTACCCGCTCTACGGCATACCGGAAAATGGAACCACTTTCCAGATCCTGGCCGGTAACGTGTTTGTCGAGGATCCGCCGGCCATCACGGCCACCGGAACGGTCAACCATCCGGTCAAATTCCTGAAGAGCGGAACCGGAGCCGACCCCATCATCCGGGCCCAGGGCGCCACGGGCACGACGGACGCCTGTTTCCGGCTCAACGGCGGGGACTATTTCAGCTTCAGCGGTCTCGCCATCCAGAATTACGTAGGCACGACATCTCTGGAGATCGGCTTCTACCTCGCGGCTTCGGCCTACAACGGCTGCAACAACAACACGTTCCAGAGTTGCACCGTCACTCTCAGCCGCACCAACGCCAATACCAAGGCGGTGTATTCCCTGGGAACCACAAATGCCGGCAACAACGGCAATTCGTTCAGCAGCCTGACCATCGTCGACTGCAATACCGGCATCAATCTGACCGGCATCAGCACCGCTGCCTACCACCACGACAACAACCAGATCACCGGCTGCGTCATGACGGATCTCTCCGCCTACGGGATCTACTTCAATTACTGCACCGATCTGGAGGTTTACAACAACAACCTATCCATGTGCGCCGGAAA
>CAYXEF010000108.1:1764-2969 GCA_964463825.1 uncultured Candidatus Cloacimonadota bacterium
AGCTCATACGCCGATGTCGTGAACATCTACAACAACGAGATCCACGACATCAAATACACCGGTCCCGCCGGCTCGGGCTACACCTCCACGGGAATCCAGCTCTATGGAACCAATATCACCGCGGCCAACAACATGATCTACGACCTTGGCAGCACCGGCGATGTGGCGCCCATGATCCGCGGCATCTCCACCTTTTCCGGCACCAATATCAACCTCTATTTCAATACGATCTACCTCAAAGGCGGCAGCTCGAACACCAATTTCGGCTCCGCTGGTCTGTATCTGAACACCGGGGCGACCCTGGATCTCCGCAACAACATCGTGATCGACCTCAGCACACCGGGGACCGCCGCTTCCGGCCGCGCCTGCGCCATTTGGAAGTCATATTCCGGCTTTGCCAATTTTGCCACCAGCTCCGACCGCAATATCTACTATGCCGGAACTCCAGGCGCCAAAAACCTGATCTGCTATGACAACGGCAGTTCCTACCAGACCCTGACTGATTACAAATACGCCGTGGCCTCCTGCGAACTGGGATCCCTGACGGAAAGTGTGCCCTTCGTGAGTGTGCTGGAGCCCTACGACCTGCACGTAAGCACCTCCACTGCCACTCTGGTCGAAGGAAACGCCCTGCCTGTCACCGGCTGGGACTTCGATTTTGACAATAACAACCGCAACGACTCCACTCCGGATATCGGAGCCGACGAGGGCAACTTCCTCGTGCCGGCCATCGCTCCTGATCCCGCGGTGGTGATCAGCCCGGTGGATGATGAGATCGTGGTACAGCCCTCGGCCACGCTGAGTTGGGCTCCGGCCGCCACCGGCGGCACGCCCACCGGCTACTACCTGTATTTCGGGACCAACAATCCGCCCACCAACATCGCCAACGGCATCGACCTGGGCTATGTCACCAGTTATGATCCCAGTCCGGACATGGCTTTTCTCACCACCTACTATTGGCGGATTGTACCTTACAACGCCAGCGGCACCACTCCTCTCGCCTCCTGCCCGATTTGGAGTTTCGAGACCCACGCCGCCCCGCTAACGGGTAATTACATCATCGGCAGCACGGGCTACTATCCCAGTTTCACCCTCGCCATCACGCATCTCAACGCTGCGGGCGTGGGTGCCGGCGGAGTTACCTATCAGGCCATCGCCGGAGAGGTCTTTGCCGAAAATCCGCCCCCCATCACCGCGACAGGTAC
>CAYXEF010000108.1:3069-7480 GCA_964463825.1 uncultured Candidatus Cloacimonadota bacterium
TGATCTACGATCTGCGCAATCCCGGCGCCAGCACAGCTCCGCAGATCATCGGCATCAATATCTCCGGGGGGGCTACTTCCCTGTATTACAACACCGTCTATCTGGACGGCACAGGCACCGGCGCCAATTTCTCCAGCGCTACCCTGCATCTTTCCAGCACTTCATCCCAGCTCTTCAACAACAACATCTTCATGAACGTAAGCAATCCCGGCACGGGTGGCAAGACGGTGGCCTTCTGGAAAACCACCGATGGCTTCGGAAACATCAACGCCGCCACGGATAAAAACATCTATTACGCCGGGACGCCGGGCACCCAGAACCTGATTTGCTTCACGCCCTCCGCCAGCTACCAGACCCTGGACGACTTCAAGGCCGGCGCCGCCAGCTTCGATCAAAACTCCTACACCGAAGCCGTTCCCTTCGTGAGCAGCGTCAGCCCCTACAATGTGCATATCACGCCTGGCGCAGCGACTCTGGTGGAAGGCAACGCCCTGCCTATCGTGGACATCACCACGGACTACGACGGCGATGCCCGCCACGCCACAACTCCTGATATCGGAGCCGATGAAGGCAGTTTCCAGGTTCCGGCCCTGGTGCCCGCGCCAGCGATCGCGGTCTCCCCCACGCTGGACGAATACGCGGTCTCCATCAATCCCACTTTTACCTGGTACGCCTCCGCCTCAGGCGGCACGCCCACCGGCTACTACTTGTATTTCGGGACGAACAATCCGCCCACCGACATGGTCAACGGCCTGGATCTCGGCGATGTCCTCTCCTGGGTTTGCACCTTCACACTTGATTACCTCGATACCTACTATTGGCGCATCGTGCCCTATAACGGCAACGGCAACGCGCTAAACTGCCCGGTCTGGACCTTCTCTACCCACCAAGCGCCGTTGACGGGCAACTGGATCATCGGCTCCTCGGGCTTTTATCCCGATTTCACACATGCCATCACGTATCTCAACGCCAGCGGCGTGGGTTCTGGCGGAGTGACATTCCAGGCCATCGCCGCGGAGGTCTTCGCGGAAAATCCGCCCCCTATCACCGCCACAGGCACCGCTGCCGATCCCATCCTCTTCACCAGCACCAACACTGGCATGACCAATCCCAGGATCACTCCCACCGGTGGCGCCGGAACCTATGGCATCAAGATCGCGGGCGGAGACTTCATCACCTTCGACCACATCGACATCGCCAACGCCGGCAGCGCCACCGACCTGGTCTACGGCTTCTGGCTGGAAGCCCCCACAGGCAACGGTTGCACGGACAACACGATCCAATACTGCTCCATCACGCTGAACAAAGCCACCGAAGGCACGGCTTGCATCCGCAGCGATTCCGCCTCTGCCCGGGTCAACCATCGCAACCACTATTTGAGCAACACCCTGTCCAACGCGCGTTATGGCATCTATCTTTACGATTCAGCAGCGGCCATATCCCCTGTTGTTAGTAGCAATGTGATCTCGGATGTGACCAGCTACGGCATCTACCAGCGCACCAGCAACAACATCGAGATCAGTGGCAACACCATCACCATGGCAGCCAGCAACACGATGGATTTCCACGGCATTGGTTGCTACAACGAGAGTGGCACCGGCCAGATCTTCAACAACAACATCAGCGGCGGAAACACCAGCTACGCATTCTATGGCATCTATATGACCTACACCCCTTACCATGTCCACAACAACACGATCTCCAACGTCACCGCAACCCGGACCGTGGCGGGGATCTACAACTATTACGGCGGCCCCAGCCACTTCTACAGCAATACTGTCAGCAACCTGAACACGACTTCGGCCAGTTATTACCTCTATGGCATCATCGGCAGCAGTGCCACGGTGTATGATAATGTCGTCACCGGGCTCAGCGGAGCCGGCCATGTGCAAGGTATCGCCGTCGCCAGCGGGACCACATACCGCAATCGGGTGTACAACCTCCAGGGCAGCGGCACCGGGGGCTACAATATGATCGGGATCTACATGTCCGGGACTCCGACCGTGCACAACAACTTCATCTACGACCTGCGCAATCCCAGCTCCACGGCCCAGCCCCAGGTCCGCGGACTGCATGTGGCAGCCAATGCCTCCCTGTACTACAACACCATCCTGCTGACGGCCACAGGCAGCGCCACCACATTCTCCACCGCGCCGCTGGTGATCGCTTCTGGCACCAATATCAAGCTCATCAACAATATCTTCTGCGACCTCAGCACCCCGGGCAGCGGCGGCAAGAGCGTTGCTTTCTGGAATGTCCAGCCGGATTTTGACGATATCTCCACCGAAACCAACAACAACATCTACTACGCCGGAACGCCCGGAGCGCAACACCTGATCTGCTACGCCGGGACTCTGGCCTACCCCACTCTGGACGATTACAAAACTGCCAATCTGGGGAAAGATGAAAACTCCATCACGGAACTGACGCCCTTCGTTAGCGCGGTATCGCCTTATGACCTGCACATCGGTCCCACACAACAGACCTACGTGGAAGGAAACGCCCTGCCGCTGGCCAACGTGACCATCGACTTCGACGGCGAGACCCGCCACGCGACGCGTCCGGATATCGGAGCCGATGAAGGCGCATTCACCCCAATCCTGGCCATACCCGCTCCTCCGGCCTATCTCAACCCTGCCAACGGAGCTGTCAACCAAGCCCTGAACATCGCCCTGTCCTGGGCGCCAGGCAGTGGCGGCGGTACTCCGGATTACTACAAAGTCTATCTGGGCACCACCACCCCCCCGCCTCTGGTGGCCGACAACCTGACCGCGACGCAATTCAGCCCCACGCTTCTACCCAACAATACCTATTACTGGAAAGTGGACGCGGTCAATACGCAGGGCACAGCCACCGGCCCCATCTGGAGCTTTACCACCCGGCAGGACGACACTATCATGGAATATCCCTTCCTGGAAAGCTTCGAAGTGGGCAATACCAGCGGCTCCACCACCATCAACCGCTGGACCCAGGCTTTGGGCAGCGGCTCCTACTATTGGACCGTCAACAGCTCCACCACCTACAACCGTACCCCGCGCACCGGCTCGCTCAACCTCACCCTGCGCGACGGTGGCGATGCCTGGCTCTTCCGTCCCATCTATCTGGAACAAGGCCAGTCCTATGAACTGGAACTCTGGGCCCGGCAATACACCGCGTCCGGCGCGCAAGGCTATCTCCAGGTACGTTATGGGACCGCGGCCAACATCACCAGCATGACCCAGACCATCATCAACATCCAGGAATTCGTCAATGGCGCCTACCAGCGCGGATCCGGAGTCTTCTCGCCTCCCAGCACCGGCATCTGGTACCTTGGCATCCACGGCGTTTGCACCAATTACGTCAACTTCCTCAGCCTGGATGACATCGGTATCAATTTCTACGCCCCCGCTCCGGTGTTCTCCATCAATCCCACCAGCTGGAGCTACGGCATGGTGAATGTCGGTGAGGCTTCCCCGGCCAAGGAGTTCGTGATCACCAATATCGGTGACGACGATCTGATCATCAACCAAAGTGATGTCCTGATCAGCGGTGTGGACGCCGAGCATTTCGTGCTCACCGATTTGGCTGACGACCTCCTGATCGCGCCCAGCGCCTCCGCCAGCCTCTATGTCACTTTCGAGCCGCTGACTTTGGGAGCCAAGACGGCGAATCTGGAGATCTCCGACAACTCCTCACAACGGGCCCTGCACCTGATCCCGCTCTCCGGCAGGGGCATCGGACCCTTTGAGCCGCCCTTTGTGGAGAATTTCGAGGAAGGCTGGACCGACTGGACCGTTATCAACGGCAGTCAGATCAACAAATGGGAACTGGGAACTGGTGTGACCTACCGCGACAGTTACTCCGCCTATATCAGCACCAACCTGGGCGCCACCCACAGCTACAATCCCAATTCCCCTTCCTACACCCACATCTACCACGACGTGAAGTTCCCTTCCAATATGAGCGGTATGAAACTGATGTTCAACTGGATCTGCCAGGGCGAGCCGGGACTCGACTACCTCAGTGTCCATATCACGAACACCAGCTTTGTGCCGGTGACCGGAGTTTCCTTCTCGGAAGGATTGGTGGGTGTTTACCACTCTTCCGGCAGCTGGCAGCGGGTTACCATCAACCTCGATCCCGCCTATGCCAACAGCACCAAGCGCCTCATCTTCAGCTGGCACAACGACGGCGGCGGCGGAATCCAACCCCCGGCGGCTATCGACAATATCCGCGTGCACAGCGATTATCCGGCCTTGGGCGTCCCCCAAAACGCCAGCGGCCATCCCGCGGGTGGAGGCAATGTCGCCATCACCTGGGATCCCGTACCGGACGCTCTGGATTATCTGATCGAGGAATCCGATATGTTCGACGGTACCTTCACCCCGCTGGGATATGGCAACAACGGCCAACTGATCATTCCCGGCTCCTA